>CAYGCN010000017.1:27991-39180 GCA_964348385.1 uncultured Gemmatimonadaceae bacterium | reverse complement strand
CACCACGTGCCGGTCGTTCGCGGTGCCGATGTTCATCGTGCTGATGCGGCTGGACATCAACATTCGGCAGTCGCTCAAGGTGGCATGGCGCGGGGCGGGCGTGCTGGTGCTGGGCGCGTTTGGGATCGTGATCGGCGCGGTGATCTCGTTCTTCATCTTCCGTGAGGGGCTGCCGCCCGACACGTGGCGCGGCTATGGCGCGCTGGCCGGGAGCTGGATCGGCGGCACCGGCAACCTCGCCGCCGTGGCCGAAAGCCTCGACACGCCGGGTGAGATGGTGGGCATGGTGGTGTTGGTGGACAACTTCGTCTACGTGCTCTACTTCCCGCTCATCCTCACGTGCAAGCGGTGGGCGAGTTGGTTCAACCGCTTTACCGGCGTGTCGCAGGAACAGATCGACCACATCGCCCAGGCCGATGCGGAGATCGAGAAGAAGACGCACGAAGTGCACTTCCGCGACGTGCTGGTGCTCATGGGCTTCGGGTTCACCGCCATCTTCGCCGCCAACCGGCTCGCCGCCGTGTTCCCGGTCATCGATCCGGTGTTCACCGAGAATACCTGGGCCATTCTGCTGGTGACGACGTTCGGCATCGGGCTCTCGGCAACTCGACTCAAGAACGTGCCCGGCACCGAGCCGCTCGCAATGGGGCTGGTCTACATCTACATGACCATGCTGGGTGCGCAGGCGGATCTCACCAAGATCGGCGGCGCGCAGTGGTTCCTGGTGGCCGGGTTCGTGTGCATCACCGTGCACCTCATCTTCGTCGTGATCGGCGCGCGGCTATTCCGCATCGACGTGAGTATGGCCGCCACCGCCAGCGTAGCCGCCGTGGGCGGCGCGGCGTCGGCACCCGTCGCGGCAGGCTACCACCGCGAAGAGCTGGTGCCGATCTCGATTATGCTGGCGCTGATCGGCTACGCGCTGGGCAACTACTTGGGGGTGGCCACGGCGTACCTGTGCCACCTGATGGTGTGACGGCCATGCCCCGCGTGGTGTCGGTGCACGAATATCGGTTGCAGCGCGGCGTGGAGCCCGCCGAGTTCGAGGCCGCCGTAGGGGCGGCCAGGGAGCGGGGGCTGTTCGATCTGGCGGGACTGGTGGAGGTACGGCTGCTCAGGGCACTCCGCACGACGCGCCGGCAGACCTACGCGATGCTGTGGATCTACGAGAGCCGGGAGGCATGGGAGGCCCTGTGGGGACCGCCGGGCCGGCCGGTGCCGAAGGGGGCTTACCCTGGGCTGTGGCAGGAGTGGGAAAACGAGGTGTTGACTCGCTTCCTCGATCGAGAGCCGGACACGATCGAGTACGCGGCATACGAGCAGGTCTAAGCAACCCCCCGGCGTCGCTCCGGCGAGCACGTCCGCTCGGGTCCGCACCGTCTGCTCTGAGATCCCGCGCACCGCGCCGGCCGATCTCGTGGCCGCGCTCACCTCCGCGACGCCTATGGGCCGAGGCAGCTGCGAGGAGCTGGTCTGGCTACGAGGTACACGCCCCGGCGTCGCTCCGGCGAGCACGTCCGCTCGCATGAGCGCCTTGTTCCCGGAGATTCAGCCCACAGCGGACCGCGCACAGCGAGCAGCGTACCGCGCACCGCGCACAGCGCACCTGATCAGAACTCCGCCCGCACGCTCCCCGTCACCAGCCGCCCGATCCGCGGCGCGCCCACGAACTCCTGGTGGGCGTTGTCGGTCAGGTTGAGCGCGTTCACCGTGAGCGTCACGTCCGGCGCGAAGGGCAATCGATAGCCGACCAGCGCGTCCACCACGGCGTAGGCCGCGACGTCACCCACGTACACGCCCGACCGGACGGGAAAGCCGTCGACCCAGCGGAACCGTACGTGCGCGTTCACCCCCCATCCATCGTGCCGGAAGAGCACCGTGCCTGAGGCGCGGTTGGCCGGCGCGTTGAGCGGCAGGCTGTCCACCTCTCCCGCGGGATCGGCTAGCGCGAACATGTTCTTGCTGGTCCACGAGTACGCGCCCTGCACAGCGATCGTGGGGGTCACGATCGCGCCCACGTCCAGGTCCGCGCCCCAGTAGCTCGCACTGCCGAAGTTGCGGTACGACACCAGCACGTCCCACGAATCGCGCGCCTCCACCGGCGTGACTGTGCCGGCGGGGACCTGGCCTACGATTCCCGCGACGAACTGTGCCACGCTGTCCGGCATGAAGTTGGCGAGATACGCTGCCAGGGACACCGGGTCATAGAAGGCGTTCGGCGTCTCCACCCGCTCGGCACCCTGGAAGTCGTTCTTCCACGCCCGATAGATGTCGATGCCGAGTGACACGCGATCGCCCAGCACGCCGCGGTAGCCCAGCTCGATCACGTTGTCGATCGTGGGACGAAGCGGTGGGATGTCGCGTGCGTCGGTCACGGGCACGAACGCACCCGTGCCGATGTCCAATCGGCGAAGGAGCGTGGCCACGTCGGTGCTCGAGGGCGCGGGAATGGCCGATATGTCGATGCCGCGTCCTCGAATCGTGTCGACCAACACCGGCCAGAGCAGCGTCACGTCGAGCGGGAGCCATGCGGTGTCGCCACCCAGTGAGGCGGGCGTGTAGGGCGAGCGCATGCACAGCCCGCCGTCGCAGTCGCGACGGAAGCTGAACCCGTCCTTGGGCACGCCCACCAACCGCACCGGCATCGGCACAGGGGAGGGAAAGACGTCGGCAATCAGGTCGAGAAACAGGTTGTTGGTGTTGGGGGTGCTGAACGCGCGGTTATACGTGAGCCGAAAGGTGTGCGACTCTTTCGGCTGCAGCACGAGTGCTGCGCGCGGCGAGAACACCAGATCGGTGAGCCGGTTGTGGTAGTCCACCCGTGCCGCGGCCACGGCGCGGAGCGTGGACGTCAGCTGCACGTCGGCGTGCAGGTAGCCGCCGGCTTCGTCGATGGTGTCGTCGTCCTCGTTCCTGCCGGTGATGGTGCCCTCGGTGCGCGGATCCGTGCGCTGGAGGTCGAGCCCGTAGGTGAGATTGACGCGCGACCCCACGAAGCTCCCGTGCTGGAGTTGGGCCACGATCATGCGTGACTGATCCGTGATCGGCACGCCGGTGCGGAGCAGATACGTGTCGCCCGAGCCGCTGGTGTTGATGAACGCCTGCCCGAACAGGCGTCCGTGGCGCACCCGGAGTTGGCCGTAGGCCGATCGCCAATCGTCCAACTGGGCCGCGCCGAGCGGGGTCAGCTCGATGTGGCGCAGCGCGGCGTTGATCCCGACGGCGGCCGTCACGGTGGTTTCGCTGCCGGGCCGCCAGTCGAGCCGCGCTTCGCCGCCGACCCGCTCCACCGTGGTGTCGCGTCGCCCGATCAACAAGGTGTCCGGATCCGCCCCGGTGCCGATGGCCGTCAGCCGATCCGCCTGCTCCTCCGGGTCCACGTACGGCCAGTCGCGGGCGCGGAGGTACTGGGCCGAGACCTTGAGCGCCACGCTGCGGCTCAGCGTGTGCGCCACCCGGAGCTGTCCGTGCAGCATGCCGCGCTCGCCTCCGGTGAGCGTGAGCGTGGCCCGCCGGGACGTGAACGGCGAGCGGCTCAACACGTGCAGCACGCCGTTCGACGAGTTGGGTCCGTAGAGCGCGGACCCTGGGCCGCGCACCACCTCGATGCGCTCGATATCGTCGTCGGTCAGCGGAATGAAGCTGAACACGTTGATGCGAAGCGACGGCACCGAGGCGTAGCGCCCGTCGGTGAGCACTAGCAGCGCGCCGGACGACACGTTGTTGAACCCGCGTGACACCACTTCATGCGCCAGCATCCCGGTGGTCGCCACATCCACCCCCGGCGTCCCGTACACGTGGTCGATGGGGGTGACCGCCGGTCGTTCGGCGATAGACCGCTCGTCCACGACCGTGACCGACGCGGGGGCGTCGAGCGCCTTCTCTTGGGCACGCGACGCCGAGACGACGACGGGGTTGATGACGTACGCCTGGGGTGTCAGGCGAACGGCGAGCCGTCGGGTGTCACCCGCAGCCAGGGTGATTTCCGCAATCCGCACCGGTCGGTAGTCGAGGCGTGCCACCACCACGCGGTAGGTGCCGGCCGCGACGCTGAGCGTGAACAGCCCCTCCGCATCGGTCAGCGCACGGGTCACCGGCCGCTCCCCGCTCATCGCGTCGACGCGCGCGCCCTGGATCGGCGCCCCGGTGACGGAATCGGTGACGACGCCGGTCACGGTAGCGTTCTGGGCATGGAGCGGCACCGTCGTCAACGCCAGGAGCATGAGGGCCGCTGAGCACGTCATCCGATCCATCGTCTATTGCACCGCCGTGAGAAACCGCTGCCGCTGGCCTTCGGTGATCATGTCTTCCCTAACCACGTGACGCGCGATGGCCGCGACAAACGAGTAGCCCCGCGGCTCCGCCGCGAGCCAGCGCTGCCACTCCAGCTCGTCGAGCGCGCCCTCGAGTGCCTTGCCGGACACACTGGTGGCCTTCGCGAGTGCCGGTGGCGCCACGCGGTCGCCCAGGACGGCCGCCGCCGCGAGGACCTGCTGCGCGTCGGCGGTCAGCCGACGAAACCCCACGCGGATGGCCGCCACGATGCTGTCCGGCAGATCGGAAGGCAGCGTGGAGTCCAGCGTGCGGAGGGGCGAGGGCCACGCACCGGTCACGCGTCCCAGGTCCATACCCAGCGCCAACGCGTGCAGCAACTCCACCGCCAGGAGTGGCAGGCCCGCCGTGTCCGCCTCGAGTCGCCGCGTGAGCCGGTTCACTTGCTCGTCGGTGTACTCGGGCATGGCCCATGCGGTGAGCCGGCGGAGCGCGGCCGTGTCGAGGGGGGCCAGGGTGCACGTCGTGCCGGCGAGGTCGCGTCCCAGCCTCGTGCGCAGGTCATCCAACTCGGGACGAGAGGGCTCGACCTGGGTCGCGAACAGCAGGAACACCGGCGCGCCCACCAGGTCGCGTACCGCGGCGATCGCGGCCCCCATCGTGTCGGCGTCCAGCCACTGGGCGTCGTCGATCAACAGGGCGACCGGCTGCTCCAGGGCGATCGCCCGCAGCACCTCCGTGAATGCCGGGCCCGGTGAGATCGGCTCGGACGCCACGGTGCCGAACCGGTCCCGCCACTCGGGGATCTCGCGGGTGAACGCGCCCAGCGCGCGCGGGGATGCTGCTGCCAGGCCGGGAGCCTCGAGCAGGCCACCCCGCGCCAGCCCGAGCACGCCGCTCCACGGCTGATCGATATCGGCTGCCACACACCGCACGCCGGCGACCGCCGCGCCAGCCAGCCGGGCCCGGTTCATGACCTCTTCGGCAAGCCGCGACTTGCCCAGTCCGGGCGCGGCCACGATGACGCCGACGGCCGAGGAAGCATCGGAGGCACACCGCTCGAAGGCATCGACCAATCGGGCCAGTTCCGTCTCGCGCCCCACCAGTGGGGCCCGTCGCGATTCGGCCCCCGCGGCGGGTTCCACCGGCACGGTGTCGGCCAGCCTCCACTGCCGCTCGCTCTGGACCCGTGCGGCCAGCTCAGTGGTGTCGCGCTCGGGCATCCCGCCGAATTGTTCCAGTCGCTGCCGCAGGCGATCGTAACAGGCGAGCGCCGCCGCGCGGTCGCCCAACAGCGCCGACGTCCGCATGGCCGTGCGCGCCGCGGGGTCAGAGCCGGGATCGATGGCCAACGCGCGCGCCGAAACCTCGGCCGCGGTGTGCAGCTCGCCACGCTTCAGGAGATCGTCGGCGTGACGCGAAAGGACGTGCACGCAGCGTCCCTGCCAGTGTGTCCGCTCCGCCCCGAGCCAGTCCTCGAAGTCCGAGGCATCCGGAATGCCGAAGCCTTCCATGAACCCGCCCGCCACGAGTGCGGCCGCCCGCTCCCAGTTGCCGGCCCGCTCGTGCTGCTCGAACTCGGCCAGGTCGAGCTGCAGCCGGCTCGGGTCGAGACGGACCTGATCGTGATCCGCCATCAGTCCGTCGTCGCCCAGCACCTTGCGCAGCACGCGGATCGCCTCGCGCAGCGAGTGCCGGGCCGCCTGCTCGGGCTTGTCCGCCCACAACAGGCCGGTCAGGTGATCGCGGGTGCGTGAGTGCTTGGGGGAGCGGATGAGGTAGACGAGGAGCCCCAGGTTCTTGCGCCACAGGAGCTCGGCGGGCGGCGTGCCGCCATCCACCCCGATGTCGACGGGCCCGAGCAGACGGCAGGTAATCATGGACATAGGTGGTCCGCCGGGAATGGCAGAATTGCCGGGTGCAGACGCGCCGGCTGGCGGGGACCCACGGGCGGCACGGGCATCTCGATGCCTACGCTAGGGTCTGGCGGATGGAACCGTCAAGTGTCTGCAGGGACGAAAGATGTCCGGATAGGCGACGGCCCCCGGACCAGGGTCCGGAGGCCGTGTGGGTAAGCGGTCTAGTGCCGGCTCTACTCGGGCAACAACACCGTATCGATCACGTGGATGACTCCGTTCGACGTCATGATGTCGGTCTTAGTCACCGTGGCATCGTTCACCTTCACGCTGCTGGACGTGTCGATCGAGACGTTGCTGCCCTGAAGCGTCTTGGCCGTGCTCAGCTTCACGACGTCCTTGGCCAGAACCTTTCCGGACACGACGTGGTACGTGAGGATCGCGGTCAGCTTCTCTTTGTCCTCGAGCAGGGCGTCGATCGTGCCAGCGGGCAACTTGGCGAATGCGTCATCGGTCGGTGCAAAGACCGTGAACGGACCCTCGCCCTTTAACGCGTCGACGAGGCCAGCCGCCTTGATAGCCGTCACCAACGTGTTGAAGGATCCGGCGGCAGCAGCGGTCTCGACGATGTCCATTTTCGCCGACGCTTCAGCCTTGGCCTTGGACGAGTGACCCGAACCCGAATACTGTGCGGCTGCCGGGACCGCACCGATGCTCAATGCGAAAGCGGCTGCGGCAGCGGCGATGCTGATCTTCTTCATGGTGGTACACTCCTGGTTTGTGAGCGGTAATGCTTGGTTGACGAAACGTCCCACACCTTCCTTAGTGCCTTCCCGGCTTAAAAGCCGTCATGTTGTCCACCTCGTGTCCAACAAGCTAGGCAACAAGGGTGCCTTTGTCAAGTCTTTGTCTAAGATATTGAGCGAACTCGCTTTGGCTCAATGTTGACACACTGGCCCGCAGACCAGATCTTACTTAGACAGGATGTGGACAACCCGAGCAGGGGGACTACGGTGGCAGGCCAGCAGACTCATCCCATCCAGGTCGTCGTACGGCGAACGGGATTGTCGGCCGACGTGTTGCGAGCGTGGGAGCGGCGCTACGGGGCGGTCGTGCCCGGCCGATCGCCAACCGGGCGGCGCGTCTATTCCGACGACGACATCGAGCGCCTTCGGCTGCTCAACCGCGCCACGCAATTGGGGCGCAGCATTGGCCAGATCGCGCAGCTCTCCACGAGCGCGCTCGCCGACCTGGTGCGTGACGACGAGGCACAGGAGGTGGAAGCGCCGCCAGCGGAGGTGCTGCCGGCCACCGAGGAGGCCGCGTATCTCGACGCCGCGCTGCGGGCGGTCGAGGACCTGGACGCGCCGCGTTTGGAGGCGATCCTCGGGCGGGCGACGGTCGCGCTCAGCGCCGCGGCGCTACTGGACCGGGTCGTCGCGCCCATGCTCACCACGATTGGCGATCGCTGGACGCGTGGTGAGCTGTCGGTTGCGCACGAGCATGCGGCGTCCGTGGTGGCGCGGCAGGTGCTGGGCGATCTGCTGCGCGCGTCCGAGAGCCTGAGCCATGCGCCGACGGCCATCTTCGGAGCGTCCGCGGGCGACCGGCACGAGTTCGGTGCCCTCATGGCTGCGGCCACTGCCGCCGCGATGGGATGGCGCGTCGTCTACCTCGGCGCCGACGTTCCAGCCGAGTCGCTCACGGTGGCGGCGACGCGGCACCGCCCCCGGCTGGTGGGCCTGAGTGTGGTGGGTGACAAGGGGTTCGATGCGCGGGAGCAGGTCGCCGCACTCCGTGCAGCGCTCCCGCCCGACGTCACGCTGGTAGTGGGAGGGCAGGGCGCGACGTCCGCCGCCGCAGAGCTCACGGACGCGGGCGCCGTGGTGGTGGACAGCCTCGCCGCATTCCGAACGCTGTTGACGAGGGCGGGGGACGGGGTGAAGCGGTCCCGCCGCAGGGCCTAGGACGGAGGGACCTGGTGCGGGGGGTGGCCACAGCTCCGGACGGAGTCCGCCGAGGCGCACGCGCGACCGGCGCGCTGGCTCCCTTCCTTCTTAGTGTTACCGGCGTACTGGCCGCTCAGGAGACGCCACCCGATTCGGCGCGCCGCGACTCGATCCCCACCGTCCGGCTCGCACCCGTGGTCGTGACCGTGGCCCGATTCACCGACACGCTGACGCTCCTTCCACGCGCGGTGTCGGTGATCGATGAAGCGGCGCTCAGCCGCGGACGCTCCACCGAGGGCCTCGACGACGTGCTGCAGACAGTGCCGGGCGTCCTCGCGGTGAACCGGTACAACTACGCCATGGACCAACGCATCGTCGTGCGCGGCGCGGGGGCGCGAGCCGCCTTCGGTGTGCGCGGCGTGCAGGTGCTGCTGGACGGCATTCCGCAGACGCTGCCCGACGGTCAGGGGCAGCTCACCAATGTCGATCTGGCGGGTGTGGACCGGATCGAGATCGTGCGCGGTGCCTCGTCGGCCCTGTACGGCAACGCGTCGGGGGGGGTCGTGGACCTCAGGACGGCCATGGATCGTCCCGAGCGGCCTGTGCTGGGCGGCCGCATTCAGGGCGGGTCGTTCACCACGGGCAAGATCCTGGGGTCCGTGTCGGCACCCTTGGGTGCGGGTGCGTTCCACGCGACCGGCTCCTGGTTCACCACCGATGGGTTCCGCGAGCACAGCAACGCCGAGCTTCGACGCGCCGCCGTGCGCACGCTCCTGCCGCTCGCTGACGGTACTCGTCTCACGGTCATCGGGAGCCTGGCGCACATGCCGGAGGCGCTGAATCCCGGCGCGCTCACCCAAGCCGAGCTGGATTCACTCCCGTCGATGGCGGCGCCGCGCAATGTGGCACTCGACGCGCGAAAATCGGTGTGGCAGGGACAAGCCGGGGTGGCCGTGGCTCACGAGTTCTCGCCACGGGCCGCGTCCGAGCTGTCGGCCTTCCTGGTGCGGCGAGACCTCGAGAACCCTCTCACCTTCGCGACCATTGCCCTCGATCGGTGGGCATACGGCGTGCGCGGCGCGATGACGGTCGGCACGGGGAGCGCCCCGACCGCGCCGCGCCTCACCCTCGGCGCGGACGTGCAGTGGCAGCGTGACGACCGCCGCAACGTCTCCACCGACGGCAGCACCGTCCTGCTCGATCAGTTCGAACGGGTCACGTCGCTCGGCCCGTTCGTGCAGGCGCGGCTGGCTCCGTGGTGGCCGGTTCGCGTCGTGGCCGGCGCGCGCTACGACCTGGTGGCGTTTGCTGTGGACGACCGCCTGCCCGATGACGGCGATCAGACGGGCAGTCAGGCCATGGACGCATTGTCGGGATCGATCGGCGTGGCGCTGGTGCCGGTGAAGGGCATCGCACCATGGCTGAACATCAGTACGGCGTTCGAGACCCCGACGACGACCGAAATGGTGAACCGACCTGACGGCACCGGCGGTCTCAATCCCGACCTGGGCCCGCAGCGAACGGTGAGTGTGGAACTGGGCCTGCGAGGGAGCGTGGGAGGAACGGTCGGGTTCGAGATGGTCGGCTACCACGCCACGGTGCGGGACGCCGTGGTTCCGTTCGAGTCGCCCACCGTCCCGGACCGGCAGTTCTTCCGCAACGCGGGTCGGCTGCGGCATCGCGGCGTCGAGGTGTCGCTCGATGCCTCCCCATGGCCCGGTGTGACGGTGACCGGCAGCTACACGTTGGACGATTCCCGGTTCCTCGAATTCCGCGTGGCGCAGGACACGCTGGACGGGAACGAGGTCCCGGGGATCCCGCGCCACCGCGTGTTCGGTGTGGTGACCGTCACGCGACCCTCGGGGCTGTGGGCGTCACTCGAGGTGACGCGGATGTCCCGCATGATGGCCGACGACGCGAACACGGCGGCGGCCCCTGCGACCACGGTGGTGGGGCTGCGCGCCGGTTGGGAGCGCATCGGTGGGCCCCGTGGCCTGTCGCCGTTCGTGACGGTGATGAACGTGTTCGACGCGCGGTATGTCTCGTCCGTGGTGGTGAACGCGGTCTTCGGCCGGTACTACGAGCCCGCACCCGGGCGAACGCTGCTGCTGGGCTTCACGGTGGGCAGCTGACCGGGAGCGCGACGTCGCAACAGGACGGCGACGTCCCTCATCTCCTGAACGCGCTGGTCTGCTGAAATGTCCGCTCGGCGATGTCGGTGGCGTACTCGAGCTTGGACATCGTGACCGAATCGGCGCGGACGGTCGAGTCGTCGGCGACCTGGAGTGACAGGTATTGGGCGTAGCCCGCGTACAGCAGGGCGTACAGCGACAGGATGCCCTCCGACGGCGGGTCGGGCCAGCCCTGCAGTCGATCGCGAGCCGCACTCTCGGGGTGGTACACCTGGAACAGCAGCGTATCGGTGCGCCCCAGATCGACCCAGCCCAACGACCGCAGGTTGACGATGCCGGGCGCTTCCTCGAGAGGTCGTGGCGCGACCCGACGGACCATCCCCTGTCCCAACAAATAGGGCGTGAACCCCAGCCGATCCGCCCATCCTCCGGTCGTGCGTGAGATGTAGACGGGGCGCTTGCCCAGGTTCTGCTGGATCAGGTGCAGCGTGAGGAGCTCGGCGCGCTCGAGGTACTGGGTGCCGATGGCGACGCGGAGGCTACCGGCGGTGAAGACCGCCCGATCTGGGACACGCTGAATGGGTGGCAGGCGGTCGATCTCGTCGAAGCTGAACGTGATCGCCTCGTGCGTCGGCGCCGGCCACCGCCGATCCTGGTAGAGCGGGATGGCGGCGGCAGAATCGAACGGGAACACCGGGCGGCGCTTGAGCTGGCGTGCGTGCCACTCCGTGTTGCCCAACGAGGTGTTCACCAGCAACACGTCCTGCCGCACCCCCTCCACCTCCTGCATGTACCACAGCGGGAACGTGTCGTTGTCGCCCGCGGTGACCAGGATACCGTACGGCTCCACCGACTGGAGGATGTCCCAGGCAAAGTCGCGCGGCAGCCACTCGCCGGAGCGCGGCGCGGTGTCGCGGTTGCCCACCAGCGGGATCAGGGCGATGGCGAGCACCGGGGACGCGAGGCCCCACGCGGGGCGC
>CAYGCN010000017.1:25585-27981 GCA_964348385.1 uncultured Gemmatimonadaceae bacterium | reverse complement strand
GCGCGACCCACACGCCCCACAGCTGGAACGAGGCGATGAAGAAGTAGTCGCGCTCGCGCACTTCCCGGAGCAGCTGCTCATTGGGACGGATCGAGAACCCGTACTTGAAGTCGAGATAGAACACCAACACGAGCGTGACGGTGACCATGAGCGCGATCATGGCCACTGCGCCGCGGCGGTCCCGCTGCCAGTGCCGCACGGCACCCAGGAGTCCGAGTGCGCCAAACAGCACCGCCAGCGCATTGCGTGTCCGCTGCCCCCAGTCGTGTGCGAACTGCCACGTGAAGTATTGCACGTAGTTCAGATACTGCCACACGATATCGGCCTGACGAGGCAGGAGCGGGCCCTTCTGGTATTGCTCGCGCTTGAGCACGTCGGAGAGGGCATCGCATCCGGCAGCACCAAAGGTGTAGATGCTCTGCAGCGCGCCGCCGACGGAGGAACAGACCGGCTCTCCTTCGTTGATCGGTGGGAAGAAGCCGGCTCTGATCGGCAGGAACGCCCACACGCTCACGCCCACGGCCGCCACCAGCGCGGCGGCGACCCAGAGACGCCACCGCAGGACCGCGCGGGGCTCGACGTGGAGCACGTAAACGGCAAACGCGGGCGCGGCGAGCACCCCCATCAGATGGTTCGTGGCACTCAGCGCCAGCAGATACACGATGAGGATCAACCAGTGATCACGGCGCTGCCCGGCGGGCTCGTCGCCCCAGTGCACTGCCAGCCACAGCACGAGGGCGATCGAGAGCAGACTCACCGTATACACCTTCTCGTTGACCACCGACTGGTTCCACACGGTGAACGAGGTGGCCCCCACCAGGATACCTGCGGCTGCGGCGGCCATCCGCGCCCACCGCACCGTCACGATGGTGCGCAGGAACCGGTCGGCGACGAGGAACAGGAACCCTGACGCGAGCGCGCTGGTGAGGGCGGCAAACAGGTTGATGCGGAGGGCGTAGTGCTCCACGATGGGCAGCATGCCCCACAGGTGCGCGAGCAGGACGAACAGCGGATTGCCTGGTGGGTGGGGGATGCCCAGGACCTTGGCGGCGGCGATGTACTCGGCCGTGTCCCAGAACTGCGTCGTCGGCGCAATCGTCGCCACGTAGATGCCCAGGACCACCAGCACCACGACGCCCGCGGCCAGGTAGGGAGGCCGCTCCCGGGCGGCGGCCGGGGCGGGTGCCGCAGCGGGCATCAGTGGCGGAACTGCCGCCGGCCGGTCAGGACCATTGCCATGTCGTGCCGGTCCACAGCGGCCTTCACTTCCTCGTCCCGAATCGACCCGCCGGGCTGGATGATCGCCGTGATCCCCGCCTCGGCTGCCTGCTCGATGCTGTCGGCAAACGGGAAGAACGCATCGGACGCGAGGACGGCCCCCGCGGGATCGTGTCCGGCGTCGCGCGCCTTGTGCACCGCGAGGAACGATGCGTCAACCCGGCTCATCTGCCCGGCGCCGATCCCGATCGCGGCCTCGTCCCGCGCGAGGAGTATCGCGTTGGACTTGACGCCGGACACGGCCGACCACGCGAATCGCAGATCCGGCCATTCACCGGCCGTCGGCTGTCGGGCGCTCGCCACCTGCCAGATCGACTCGTCCCGGTCCAACGAGAACCGATCCTGAACGACGAATCCTCCGCGTACGCGTTTGAAGTCCAGCGCGGGCCGGCTGTCGGGTAACGGCAGCTCCACCACGCGAATGTTCTTCTTGCGCCCGAAAGCGCTGAGCGCCCGATCGTGGAACCGCGGCGCCACGACCACTTCGACGAACAGGTCGTGCATGGCTTCGGCGGTGCCCGCGTCGACCACCGTGTTGAATGCCACGACGGAGCCGAAGGCCGACTTGGGATCCGTCGCGAGCGCACGGCGGTAGGCTTCTTCGGCGGTGGTGCCCAGGGCGATCCCGCATGGGGTGGTGTGTTTGATGATGGCGCACACCGGGCGGTCGGGCCACGGCGCCACCGCGGCAGTCGCGGCCTCGACGTCGAGCAGGTTGTTGAACGACAGCTCCTTGCCGTGCAATTGCCGCAACTCGTCGAATCCCCGACCCTCTCCGGACGTGTACAGGGCCGCCCGCTGTTCGGGGTTCTCGCCGTAGCGCAGGATCTGCACGCGCTCGAGCGCCAGACCCATCATCGCGGGGAACGTGTCCTCGTCCTTGCCGAGGTATTGGGCGATCGCCGCATCGTAGGCTGCAGTGTGCGCGAACACTTTCGTGGCCAGCTCGAGCCGGAGTTCCAATGTCACCTGGCCGGCGCCGATGGCGGCCAGCACGCGCTCGTAGTCGTTGGGATCCACCACGACCAGCACCGACGCGTGGTTCTTGGCCGCCGACCGCAACATGGACGGGCCGCCGATGTCGATCTGTTCGATCGCCTCTTCGAGCTTCACGTTGG
>CAYGCN010000017.1:0-25494 GCA_964348385.1 uncultured Gemmatimonadaceae bacterium | reverse complement strand
TGATCTCCGGAAACCCAGTCACGCGCTCGACCGGGACCACCGGCACGCCGGCCTGCTCGATCACATGCGCCGTGCCTCCCGTCGACACGATCTCCCAACCGTTAGCGGCGAGCGTCTTCGCGAACGACGCCACACCGCGCTTGTCCGAAACCGAGATCAGCGCGCGCGGCATCAGGCCTCCTGAACGTGATGATGCATTCAGCGGTCTCCGACCGATTCGAGGTGATCTCGCACCTCCACCGGTCCGTTCCTCGTATCGAAATGGCGGTTCGTCGACGTGAGCGGCACGGCGCGACCGGCGCGGGCGGCGGCGAGCACGACCGCGGGCAGGAGCTGATGCTCTACCGCGAGGACCCGCGCGGCGAGCGTCTCCGCCGTGTCGTCCGGCGCCACGGGAACCGGCCACTGTGCCAGGATCCGCCCTCGATCGTATTCCGCATTGACGAGATGCACGGTGGGGCCGGAAACGGTGGCGCCCGAAGCGAGCACGGCCTCATGCACCCGTCGGCCGTACATCCCCTGGCCGCCGAACGAGGGCAGGAGCGCGGGGTGGATGTTGATCATCCGGTCACTGTACGTGTCGACCACGGCACCGGGCACGAGCTTGAGGTACCCGGCCAGCACGACGAACTCGACGGTGTGCGCGTGCAGAATGCCGAGGAGCTCGTCGGCGTCGGCGTGGTCGGCGAGCACCGCCGTGGCCACGCCCGCCCGCCGCGCACGCTCCAGGGCGAACGCGTCGGGCTTGTTGCTGATCACCACCACGACACGCGCCGCCGCGTCACCGCGGCATTGGTCCAACAACGCCTGTAGGTTCGTGCCTCCACCCGACGCCAACACCGCGACGCGCACGGCGGTGGCTACGGGGTGCGGCCCCGGCAGGGGGGCTGAGCGGTCGGCGGCACGATTCCCTCCCTGACGCGCAGCTCGAAGTCTCCACCCTTCCCCGCGTTCCGGGACATCACGAGGACCCGGTAGATGCGGTCGTCGGGCGGCGTGTAGCCGACCCGCGCGTTGCAGTTCCCGCCGCTGTCGTCATCCTGAACCACCGCCTCGCGGAGCCCGCGGACCAGGAGCAACGCGGGATCGAACACGTCGGAGACCAGATCGACGGTAAACGGCCCGAGACCCTCGTTGCGGATCAGGTAGACCTGGAACAGCGAGGAGTCGCTGAGCATGCGATCCTCGGTGGTGAGGGCGCCCCGAACGGTGTCGCCGATCCCGATCGTGCGGGTCACCGGGAGGTACCCGCGACACCCGGTGCTTCCCGCGGGCGGCTGCGTGCCCTCGTGGAGCGACAACTCGAACTGGCCGATCTCGCCCCGATCCACGGCGTTCACGAAGATCACGAACGAGCCCGAGTAGGGGAGTTCCAGCGACAGGTGCGCGTTGCAGTTACCGTCGCTGTTGTCGTCGTTGCCGATAACGCGGTCCATCCCGTCCGCGACGAGGAGATTGGCGTTGAAATCGGCCGATCGCAGGGTGACGGTGATCGCATCACCCTTCTCCCCGTGGAACGCGAACGGCTGGTAGTACGAGCTGTCCTGCAGGATGTCGCTGGCGCTCGTGAGCTGCCCCGTGACGGTCTGCCCGATGGCGATCGAGTCGATGGGCGGAGGGTCTTGTGCGGTGAGCGCCGAGGTTGTGGCGATCAGCGTGCCGAGCGCGATGGTGAGTGAACGACAGTGGATCACGATTCCCCCACAGATCGTCAAGGGTGTCGGTGGCGCTTGTAACCGTAGGGAGTATACACAGCGGGGCGTCCGCGTGCGTCTACCCGTGGCCGCGGCAGACGGCGCGCTAACGCCCCGCCAGCCCGGGCCACCCGGCACCACGCACGGCATCGACCACGATCCGGAATTCGGTGTCGGCGACGGTCCGCACGTCCAACACCACGAGCCCATCCTGCGCGCGCGCGATTACGGGCGGATCGTGGGTGCGCAGGGCGCGCAGGAAGCCGTCGCAGTGTTCCACCTCGAGCGCCACGAGCGTCGTGGGAAGGTCACAGGTGGGGAACGACCCACCCCCGACGGCGGAGCGCCCGGGGAGGGTTCGGGCTCCCGGGATCTTGCGGGCCAGGCGGCGTGCTCGCCGCCGGAGATCGCCGGCCGGCGTGGTGAGCATGGCCAGGACCGGAATAGCCGTGAGCGCGCGCCCCGGATCCCGGTACAGGCGTAGCGTCGCCTCCAGTGCCGCGGTGGTCGACTTGTCGGGCCGAAGCGCTCGCGCAAGCGGGTTGCGCGTCATGCGGTCTACCGTGTCCGCCGGCCCGACCACGATGCCCGCTTGTGGGCCGCCGAGCAGCTTGTCGCCCGAAAAGATCACCGTCGCGCCGGCCGCGACGCTGTCCCGCACCAATGGCTCCCCCGTGAGTCCGTAGGCGTCGAGCGGCAGGAGGAGCCCGCTGCCGGCGTCGTGGAGCACCGGAATCCCGCGTGCGGCACCCAGAGCCACCAGCTCCGCCACCGTGGCCTCCGCCACGAACCCCGACATGTAGAAGTTCGACCGGTGCACCTTGAGCAGGACACGGGTGCGCGGGCTCACGGCGAGCGCGTAATCCCGCACACGCGACCGGTTGGTGGTACCCACTTCCACCAGGATGGCCCCGCTCTTGGCCATGATCTCCGGTACGCGAAACGCGCCGCCGATCTCGACCAACTCTCCACGCGAGACGATGGCCTCCCCACCTTCGGCCGTGCTGTTGAGGGCCAGCATGAGCGCGGCGGCGGCGTTGTTGACCACGAGCGCCGCATCGGCACCCGTCAGCTCGCACAGGAGTGGGGTGAGGTGGTCCTGCCGCGAACCGCGCTCGCCGTCACGCAGCGCGTATTCGAGTGTGCTGTACGCCAGCGCCGCGTCGACCGCGCGGCGCGCCTCCGCAGCGAGCGGGGCGCGGCCCAGATTGGTATGCAGCACCACCCCGGTGGCGTTCACCACCCGCGTGAGGGACGGCTGCACGGCCGCCGTGACGCGCGCGGCGATGGCGTCGACCCACCCGTTCTCCGGCACCGCTCCGCCGCGGTGACGCGCCTCGGCGAGCGCCGCCCGTACCGCCGCCAGCAACTCGGCGCGCGAGGCCGACTCCCCGAGCCCCGCACGCTCCGCGTCGGCGACGAGTTGGTTCACCGGGGGAAGCGCGCGGCGCGGATCGCTCACGTGGAATCTCGCGCAGCCGGGAGCACGAGCACCGATTGCGAGGCCGCCGTTGCCCCGTTCATGTTGGTGGCCGTGGCCTCCACCAGATAGCGGCCGCCTGGCACTAGGGTCTCTCCGACCCGCACGAACCACGTGGCCCGTAACACGGGCCGTTCCGCCAGCAGCAGAGCCGCCCGTGAGCTGTCGGGTGCCGCCTGTGCCTGGCGGCCGGGCGTTCGGCCTGGTGGCGGTGCGAGCGGCTGGGCAGGGGCCGGCGGAACCGTATCGGCGGCCTCGGCGGCGAGCGAGTCCCGCCGGGCCCGCTCGCGTTCCTCGATTGCCGCGAGCGAATCGTACGTCGGCTGATCGAACAGGGCGCTCAGCGCGACGGGAACCGAGTCGGGAAGCGCGAGGATGCGCACCGCTCCCGAGTCGGGGCGCCCGGGTGCGATCTTCTGGGCGAACTCGAGCCGCACCGTCACGCTATCCAGCGCAACCACCTCCCGCAGCACCGGCCCGACCGTGTCGCGCACGACGGCCCAGAAGTCGTGAGTGACGGTCGAGTCGAGCCGGATGGAGATGGAGTCGAAAGGCTCCCGGGGCTCGCGACGACCGTTGCTGTTGCCGTCGATGGCCACCACAACCCAGTAGGAACCGACGGGAATCTCGGATAGCACGAACTCACCGACGGAATCACTCCGGGCGGTGTACACCAGCGAATCGGGGAGCAGAATGGCTTCGACCAGGGCCTGCCGACCCACCCGACCGTTTTCCCAATCGAGTGCGGCGCCGCTCAATCGCGTGGCCGGGATGTCCCCCCCGGTCGAGAACACCACGGTCCGGCCGGCCTCCATCCGGTTGTTTCGGAGATCGGCAACACCCGGCAGCAGCACCACCCGGTACACGGCGTCGGCCCGCCACCCGGAACCCGGCTTGATCTCGATCGCGTTCCGCTTCCACGAGACGTCCACCTCCGGCGTCCGCGGTGACACCTCGATGAGCCGCTCGAGCCCGCCTCCCGACCGCTCGCTGACGACCTCGTCGAACTCGATCCGCAGCCGCCCGCGGAAGTCGGGCACAATGCTCCCCGAATCCGGGGTGATCGCGACGATGGTCGGGGCCGTGAAGTCAGGCGGGCCGCCTGGAGGATTCTCCATGACGGCGCACGCGGCGACCGCGCACGCGGTCAGCAGCCCAGCGCCTGCAGCTTGGCGGCGAGCGTCTCGCGCTGCTCGCGCCATGCGGACTCCTTCTCGCGTTCACGTTGTACGACATCGGCCGGGGCCCGGGCCACGAACTGCTCGTTGGCGAGCTTGGCCGCCACCCCCGCAAGCTGGCGTTCCAGCCGCTCGAGCTCGCCGCGCAGGCGGGCGCATTCCTGCGCCACGTCGATGGCGTCGCCGAGCGCCACGAACACGGCGGAGCCGTCCGGGAGGACGGCATGGCCACCAGCGCCCTCCGCAGACTCGTCGACCGCCAGCTCCGAGAGCTTGGCCAGACGCTCGATGGTGTCGTGTTCGGTTGCGACCCCGCGCCGCGCCGCGTCGGAGGCAATGGTGATCACGGCGCGCACGTTCGCAGACGGGGGGACCCGATACTCGGCGCGAATGGTGCGCACCGCGCCGATCACGGCCTGAACCAGCGTGAACTCGGCTTCGGCTGCGTCATCGATGAGGTCGTCGTCGGGGCGTGGCCACGCGGCACTGGCCAGGAGTCCGCCCCGTTCACCCGGAAGGTGTTCCCACAACTCCTCGGTAATGAACGGCATGACCGGATGGAGCAGCCGCAGCGACGTCTCGAACACGGCCACCAGGATGGCCCGTGCCGTGGCACCACCTTCCGCCGACCCGTACAGCCTGGGCTTCACCTGTTCCAGGTACCAGTCCGCCAGCTCGTCCCACACGAAGTGATAGGCGATGTTGGCGGCGTCGTTGGGCCGGAATCGCTCGAGTGCCAGGGTCGCCTCCTGCACGGCGCGCTGGCAGCGCGACAGGATCCATCGGTCGGCGAGCGTGAGGTCGCCGCGATCGAGCGCGTCGAGCGGTGGAGGCGCGTCTCCCACCTGGGAGAGAATGAGCCGCCCGGCGTTCCACAGCTTGTTCGCGAAGTTGCGCCCCGCGGCGAACGTCGCGTCCATGTCGCCGCGATCCATGATCACATCGGTGCCGGCCCCGGCGCCGGCGACGATCGTGAACCGCAACGCGTCCGCACCGTACGAGTCCACCACCTCGAGCGGGTCGATGCCGTTGCCGAGCGACTTCGAAAACGCGCGATGCTGCGGATCGCGCACGATGCCGTTGAGGTACACCGTGTCGAACGGCCGCTCGCCCAGGAAGTGGTAGCCCGCCATGACCATGCGGGCCACCCAGAAGAAGATGATGTCCGGTCCCGTGACCAACGTGTGCCCGGGATAGAAGCGCGCGAGGTCCGGTGTCTCCTCCGGCCATCCCATGGTGGCGAACGGCCAGAGCCACGACGAAAACCACGTGTCCAGCACGTCCTCGTCCTGGCGCACCGGGCCGCCACAGGCTTCGCACGTTGCGGGATCGTCCATCGCCACCGTGATGTGGTCGCACCCGTCGGCCTCGCAGTACCACGCCGGAATCCGGTGTCCCCACCACAGCTGGCGCGAAATGTTCCAGTCACGGATTTCGGTGAGCCAGTGCTCGTACACCTTGCCCCACCGGTCGGGCACGAACGTGAGCTTGCCGTCTCGGTACGCCTGGAGCGCGGGCTCGGCGAGCGGTCGCATCTTCACGAACCACTGGTCCGAGAGCCGCGGCTCGACCACAGTATGGCAGCGGTAGCAGTGACGGACCGCGTGCCGGTAGGGCTCGACCTTCACGAGCAGGCCCACGGTCTCGAGCTCCGCGACGATCCGCTCGCGCGCATCGTCCCGATCCAGGCCGCGCAGGTGCTTCGGCACCCGCGGATCGTCGGCCATGCGGGCGTCGTCCGTCATGATCACCGGCGAGTCGAACTCGCCCGGAAGGGCGGCCGCGATGTCGAAGTCGTTGGCGTCGTGGGCCGGCGTCACCTTGAGCATGCCCGTGCCGAACTCCCGCTCGACGGCGGTGCTCTGTTCGATCGGGATCGGCACCGCGGACAGCGGGATGGCGACGGTGGTGCCGCGGAGTCCTTCGAACCGGCCATCGTCGGGGTGGTACACCAGGCACACGTCACCGAACATCGTCTCCGGCCGTGTCGTGGCGACGACCACACCGTCTGGACCACTCGATCGATCTCTCCCCTGATCCCTCGATCCCTCGATCTCGCGATCGCTCGATCCCACGAACGGATACCGGATGTAGAACAGGTGGTCGTCTCGCTCGCGGAACTCCGCTTCCTCGTCGGACAAGGCCGTGAGGCAGCGCGGACACCAGTGGATCACCCGATGTCCGCGATACACGAGCCCTTCCTGATACAGCTGCACGAACACCCGGCGCACGGCGGTCGAATACGCGTCGTCGAACGTGAACCGCGTGCGCGACCAATCACAGGAGCTTCCCAGCGCTTTGAGCTGGTCGATGATACTGCCACCGGTCTCCCGCACGTGCGCCCACACGCGCTCCACGAACCGCTCGCGCCCCAGATCCTGGCGTCGCAGGCCTTCGGCGGCGAGCGCCCGTTCCACGACGTTCTGCGTAGCGATGCCGGCGTGGTCGGTGCCCGGGAGCCACAGTGTCTCGCGCCCCGTCATGCGCCGGTAGCGGATGAACACGTCCTGGATGGTGTTGTTCAGGCCGTGCCCCATGTGCAGGACGGATGTCACGTTCGGCGGCGGGATCACGATGACATAGGGTTCCTGCCCTGAATCGACCGCGGCGGTGAACACGCCGGCATCGATCCAGCGATCGTAGACCGCGCGCTCGATGGCGGAGGGGTCGTACTTCGTGGTCAGGTCCGGCAGGGTCATTGGAGCACTGGGGGCGTGGGTGTCGTTGGAGGCAATCGCGTGCGCCGCGGGCGAGCCGGCGTCAGCCGGCCCGCGAGGGCCTGCGTCGGCTGGAACGGGGCGTCTCCCCTTCGACGAGGATGCGGTTGACGACGACCGCCGATCCCACGACGCCCCGCGCGATGGTCCCGGCGAGGGCACGGGCTTCCGGGTCAGGGGCGGTGCCCGTCAACTCGACAATCCCGTCGCCGATGGCGTGGGCTCTGACCGCGAGGTGACGGGTCGTGGCGTTCTCGCTGAGCGCGCCGTTGACGGTGCGCTCCACGTCCGTCTCGGTGCCCGCGTCCGTCCCGGCCGTGGAACGGCCCAGTCGCCGGCCAACGACATCGCGCACCCGCTCGGCATCCACGCCCCCCAGGAGCTGGCCGATGGCCATCCCGGCGAACACGCCGAGGCCCACGCCAGCCGCTGCCGCGAGGCCGAGCCCCAGCCAGTCGCGCTCCTCGTCGCGCACGCGAATCACACGACGTCCCCGTAGCACCCGCAGATGGTCCATGGTACAATTATACGTTTGATCGTAATCCTTTGGTATCCGTGCATTGTGGAGCACGGGACGGCTCCTCTTCACCCTCCGCGCACTCATGCATGCCCAAGAGCATCAGCCTGACCCTTCCTGACGGAACCGTGCGTGCGGCGCCCCGCGGTACCACGGCGCGCGCGGTCGCCGAGTCCATCGGACCTCGGTTGGCTCGGGCGGCGGTGGCGGCGCGCGTGGACGGGGAGATTTGGGACCTCGACCGACCCATCCCCGCCGACGCGGCGTTCGAGATTCTGACCGAAGATGATCCGGGTGCGCTCGACGTGATGCGCCACTCGGCGGCCCACGTGCTGGCCACGGCGGTGCGGCAGTTGTTTCCCGAGGCGAACATCGGCTTTGGCCCGCCCATTCAGGATGGCTTCTACTATGACTTCGAGGTGCCGCGCCCGTTTACCCCCGAAGACCTCGAGGCCATCGAGGCCAAGATGCAGGAGGTCGCGGCGGCCGACTACCCCTTCGTGCGCGAGGAGATCGAGCGTGACGAGGGCCGGGGCCGGTTCAAGGACGATCCCCTGAAGCTCGAACGGCTCGAGGAGTTCGCCGACGACGAGGTTATTTCGGTCTATACGGACGGACCGTTCGTCGACCTGTGCCGCGGGCCACACGTGCCGAGCACGGGGCGCGTGAAGCACTTCAAGCTGCTCCATGCGGCCGGTGCCTACTGGCGCGGGGATTCGCGCCGACAGATGCTGCAGCGCATCTACGGCACGGCGTGGTTCTCCAAGAAGGATCTCGACGAGTACTTGCGCAGACTGGAAGAGGCGGAGCGGCGCGACCATCGGGTGCTGAGCAAGCAGCTGGACCTGTACAGCGTGCAGGATGATGTCGGCCCCGGGATGATCCTGTGGCATCCGCGCGGCGCGACCGTGCAGTTCGAGCTGCGCCGATTCATCGAGGACGCGTTGCGGAGGCGCGGCTACGAGTTCGTGTACACCCCGCACGTCACCCGCGAGGACCTGTTCCTGCGGTCGGGGCACCTGCCGCTCTACGAGGACCAACAGTTCCCGGCTATGGGGTCGGCGGGTGGGGAGTCCGAGGACGTGCGCTATCGGGTGAAGCCCATGAACTGCCCGATGCACACGCTCATCTATGCCGCGAGGCAGCGGTCGTATCGCGACCTGCCCGTCCGACTGTCCGAGATCGCCAACGTGTATCGCAACGAGCTGTCGGGCACCCTGCACGGGCTCTTGCGCGTGCGCATGCTGACGATGGACGACGCGCACGTGTTCTGCCGCGAGGACCAGATCGAGGACGAGATCTACCGAATGCTCGATCTCACCGACTTCGTGCTGCGCGAGACGTTCGGCTTCGAGTATCGGCTCGACCTCGCGACTCGACCCGAGAAGAAGATCGGCGACGACGCCCAATGGGAGGTCGCCGAAGTCGCGCTGCGGCGGGCACTGGAGCGAAAGCAGCTCACGTTCGGGGTCGATGATGGGGGCGGCGCCTTCTATGGTCCCAAGATCGACATCAAGCTCCGGGACGCGATCGGCCGCGAGTGGCAGGGAACCACGATCCAGCTGGACTACCAGCTGCCGGAACGGTTCCACCTGGAGTACACCGGGGCGGACAACCGTCCCCACCGGCCGGTCATGATCCACCGGGCCATCTTCGGCACGATCGAACGCTTCGTGGGCTGCCTGATCGAGCACTTCGCCGGTGCGTTCCCGGTGTGGCTCGCCCCCGAGCAGGTGCGGATCATCCCCATCACCGAAGAGCAGGCCGGCGCGGCGCGGGCCGTGACGGATCGGCTCGTCGACGCCGGGATCCGGGCCGCGCTCGACGACCGGAACGACACGCTCAACCGCCGGATCCGTGATGCCGAGTTGATGAAAGTGCCGTTCATGGCCGTGGTCGGAAAGCGAGAGGTGGCCGACGGCACCGTGGCCGTGCGGGCACGTGGCGCGACCAAGAAGCAGGAGGTCATGGCGGTGGAGCGGTTCGAGGCGCGTGTGCTCGAGCTGATCCGCGCGCGCTCGCTGAACCTCGCGTAGCCCGTTTCGGCCCCCTGTCACGGGCGCGTTCCTTCCTTGAGCGGGTCTCCCTCCGCCGTTAACTTCCGCCGTAATTGCTGCCGTCGGCATCACCCTGGGAGGGGAGTGGAAGGGTTCCAACCGTGAGCAAGGCGACAACCCCCGTCATCGTGAGCGCCGCCAGGACCCCCGTGGGGCGGTTTCTGGGTGGGCTGAGTCCGCTGACCGCGACGCAACTGGGTGCCATCGCGATCCGCGAGGCCGTACGCCGAGCCGGTGTGGACGCAGGGGCGGTGGACGAAGTCATCATGGGGATCGTGATACAGGGTGGGGCGGGGCAGGCGCCCGCCCGGCAGGCGGCGGTCCACGGCGGCGTGCCCGACACCGTTCCGGCTCTCACGGTAAACAAGGTCTGCGGCTCGGGGCTGAAGGCGGTGATGCTCGCGTCACAGGCGATCAAGGCGGGCGACGCCCAGTGTATCGTGGCCGGCGGCATGGAATCGATGTCCAACGCGCCGCATTACCTCTACGGGCTGCGCACGGGCGTGAAGTATGGGGACCACAAGCTCGTCGACGGGCTGCAGTTGGACGGTCTGTGGTGCTCGTTCGGCGACAACGTGATGGGGAGCTATGCGGAGTACACGGCCTCGAAAGCCAAGATCTCACGAGCCGAACAGGACGAATTCGCGTTGCACAGCCACCGCAAGGCGGTGGCGGCGATCGAGGCAGGGAAGTTCACGGCGGAGATCGTGCCGGTCGAGGTGCCGGGCCGGAAGGGGCCGACGGTGGTGGACACCGACGAGGGCCCCCGCGCCGACACGTCGCTCGACGCCCTGAGCAAGCTCAGGCCGGTGTTCCAGAAGGATGGCACGGTGACTGCTGGGAATGCCCCGGGCCTGAACGACGGGGCGAGCGCGCTGGTGGTGACGTCGGAGGCCTTCGCCGCGGCCCACGGGCTCGAGGTCGTGGCGCGGATCACCGGATACGCCGCCGCAGGCGGCCCGCCCAAGGATCTGTTTTTCGCGCCGATCGGTGCGGTGGAGGCACTGATGGCCAAGACCAAGGCCACGATCGGCGACTACGGGTTGATCGAGGCCAACGAGGCCTTTGCGGTCCAGGCCCTCGCCGACGGGAAGGGCCTCGGTTGGGATTGGGACCGCGTGAACGTGAACGGTGGCGCCGTGGCATTGGGCCACCCGATCGGGGCAAGTGGGGGGCGCATTCTCACCACCTTGCTGTACGCGATGCAGGATCGTGATGAACCGACGGGCCTGGCGACGCTGTGTCTGGGTGGCGGCAACGCCGTGGCTCTCAGCGTGGAGCGAACCTGATGAACGACATGCAATCGACCGTCCGGCTGGTCATGACGCCAAGCACCATCGTGCGGCGGGCGCTCGCCGTGCTGGCGGGGGCGATCCTCGTGGCGATCGCGGCGCAGGTGGCCGTGCCGTTGCCGGGGACGCCCGTGCCGGTGACCCTCCAGGTGCCGGCGGTGCTCATCGTCGGCGCCCTGCTCGGACCGCGGCTGGGTGCCACGAGCATGGTCGTGTACTTGGCGTTGGGTGGTGCTGGTCTGCCCATGTTCGCGCCGATCGGCGTGCCGGGGTTCGCCCGGCTCATCGGGCCGACGGGCGGCTACCTGCTGGCCCTGCCGCTGGCGGCCGCCCTGGTTCCGGTCATTGCCGGGAACGGGCGCTCGTGGGGACGCCTTGCCCTGGGGCTCGTGGCTGGGCTCCTCGCCGTGCACGCCGGTGGCGTCGCACAGCTCGCGATCCTGACCGGCGACGCGTCGGCGGCCCTGGCCCTCGGCTCGATCCCGTTCCTGTTCTTGGATGTCGGGAAACTGATCATCGCCGGCCTCATCGTTCGGCGATTTGCTGAATCGACGCGCGCGCTCCTTTGAGGGCGCGCGCTTTCGTTTCGGCGCTGGCCGCGGTCCTGGGGTTTTATGGCTCGGTCGCGGTCATCGCCGTCGCGCTCGGCGCCGCCGTGCCGCGAGCGTGGGTGGATGGATCGATGGGGATCGCCGCGAGCACGCTGCCCCTGGTAGTTGCGGCGGCGCTCGTCAACGCGGTCCAGGTTCGACGGGGGTGGAGTAGCTGGCGCCGCATCGGGTGGCTGCGACCGTCCCGAACCGGGACGGCGTGGCTCGCCGCGACGGGGTCGGGCCTCGTGATGGCGGCTGCGGCGTTGGTCGTGGCGGTCGTGGCCGGCCGGGCGCGGATCGCGCTGACCGCCGAGCCGGTCGGTGCCTATCTCGCGGTGGCTGGTCGCGTGGCAGTGGGGCTCGGTGTTGCCGCGCTCGCCGAGGAACTGGTGTTTCGAGGGTATCCGTTGGCGCGGCTGGCGGAACCGTGTGGGCGGGTGGGGGCGAGTGTGCTGTTGGCGATCGCGTTCGCGGCCGCGCATCTCCCCAATCCTGACGTCTCGACGCTCGGGCTCGTGAACATCGGGCTCGCCTCGCTGGTGCTGAGTGCGGCGTTCTTCACCCCCGGGGCGCTGCCGGCCGCGTGGGGGGTGCACTTCGGCTGGAACGGCGGGCTGGCGCTGGGGGCCGACGCGCCGGTCAGCGGCATCAACCTCGACATGCCGCTGCTGGAGTTCGAGGCCGGACGGGTGTCGTGGGTGACGGGCGGCGCGTTCGGACCCGAGGGCGGGATTGCGGCGTCCGTCGCCATGGGGGGTGCACTGATCTGGTTCGGTCGCCGAGCTGCCCGAGCCAAGGGGGGAGAGCCGACATGACACGAGTCGCGGTGATCGGAGCGGGGACGATGGGCAACGGGATCGCGCACGTGTTTGCCCAGCACGAATGGGATGTCACCCTGGTTGACGTGGTGGTGGGGCAAGTCGAGAAAGCGCTCGCGACCATCCGCAAGAACATGGATCGGCAGATCAAGAAGGGGAGCCTCGCCGAATCCGAGCGCGACGCTGCCCTACGGCGCATCACGGCGGCGTCGACCGTCGATGCCGCTGCCGGGGCCGAGCTGGTGATCGAGGCCGCGAGCGAGGACGCCCTGATCAAGTTTACGATCTTCGAGCAGCTGGATCGTGTGACGGCGGAGACGGCCATTCTGGCGTCGAACACGTCGTCGATTTCGATCACGGAGATTGCCGCTCGGACGTCGCGTCCCGACAAGGTGATCGGGATGCACTTCATGAATCCCGTCCCGATGATGCAGTTGGTGGAGGTGATCCGCGGGCTTGGCACGTCGGATGCCACCATGAACGCGGTCGTCGAGACAGCGACGGCGCTGGGCAAGACCCCCGTGGAAGTGAACGACTATCCGGGGTTCGTGGCCAACCGTATCCTGCTGCCGATGATCAACGAAGCCGTGTACTGCGTCATGGAGGGCGTGGCTGCGGCCGAGGCGGTGGACACGGTCATGAAGCTCGGGATGAACCATCCGATGGGACCGTTGGCGCTGGCGGACCTGATCGGCCTGGATGTGTGTCTGTCGATTCTGGAGGTGCTGCACACCGGTCTGGGCGATCCGAAGTATCGACCGTGCCCGCTGCTGCGAAAGATGGTGGCCGCGGGAAGGCTGGGTCGGAAGTCCGGCCACGGGTTCTATGAGTATCATTGAGCCGTTCATCTCCGACCTGACGGAGGCGCAACAGGACATCGTGCGGCTGGCGCGAGAGTTCGCCCAGCAGGAAATCGCGCCCTACGCCGCCGACTGGGATCGCGACAAGGAATACCCCGAAGCGGTGATGCGGCAGCTGGCGGAGCTGGGATTCTTCGGGATGCGGGTGCCCGAGGCGTACGGTGGGCTGGCGCTGGACACGTTGACGTACCTGCTCGTCTTGGAAGAGCTGGCGGTGGCCGACGCGGCCACGTCGATCACGCTCTCGGTGCACAATTCGCTGCCCGTTTCGATCTTGACGGCCCATGGGACCGACGAGCAGAAGCGGCGATGGCTGCCGGCGATGGCCAAGGGGGACGTGCTCGCGGCATTCTCGCTGTCGGAGGCCGGGGCGGGCTCCGACGCGGCGGCGGTGCGGGCACAGGCCGTACGGGATGGCGACGCGTGGGTGCTGAGCGGCGAGAAGGCGTGGGTCACGAACGGCGACCGGGCGGACCTGCTGGTGACCCTCGTGCGCACGGACGCGCCGGAGGCCCGTCGGGGTCATCGCGGCATGTCGATGTTCCTGATCCCGTCGGAGGCCTCGGGTGTCGAGCCCGGAAAGCCCGAGGACAAGATGGGTCTGCGGTCGTCGGGCACGACGACCGTGGCACTGCACGATGTGCGGCTGGGTGGTGAACACTTGCTGGGGAAGGAGGGCGAGGGGTTTCGGTACGCGCTCCAGGCGCTGGACATGGGCCGGTTGGGGGTGGCCGCGCAGGCCATCGGGATTGCCCGTGCGGCGTTGGAGCACGCGGTCCGCTACGGAACGGAGCGGCAGCAGTTCGGGAAGCCGATCAAGGACTTCCAGGCGATCCGCTTCAAGGTGGCGGACATGGTGAGCCGTATCTCGGCGTCCAGGGCGTTACTGTTCGAGACCGCGCGGGCCGTCGAGAAGGGCGTGCAGGTGACCGAGCGCGCGAGCATGGCCAAGCTCGTTGCCACCGAGAGCGCCATGTGGGTGACGAATCAGGCGGTACAGATCTTCGGGGGCTATGGCTATATGCGCGACTATCCTGTTGAACGGCTGTTTCGCGACGCAAAGGTGACTGAGATCTATGAAGGAACGAGCGAGGTCCAGCGAATCGTCATTGCACGGGGGCTCTACCCCAAGTAGAGCGGAGATTACCAAGTCTTTGGACGACGGACTGTTTGAGCTGATTGGCGAACACCGCCACGAGCAGGTGAGTATCTGGCACGATCGCGATGCCGGGTACCGCGGGATCATTGCGATCCACAACACGGCGCTGGGTCCGGCATTGGGCGGCACGCGCATGTGGCACTACGAAAACGATCTCGAGGCCCTGATCGACGTGCTGCGCCTGTCGCGCGGGATGACGTACAAGGCGGCGCTCAGCGGACTCAATCTGGGAGGAGGCAAGAGCGTCATCGTGGGCGATCCCAAGGCCCGCAATCGCGAGCCGATCTTCCGGGCGCACGGGCGGCACGTGCAGTCGATGTGCGGTCGTTACATCACCGCCGAGGACGTCGGGACGAGCACCGCCGATATGGAGTTCATTCGGCAGGAGACGGATCACGTCGTCGGGCTCGCGGGCCGCTCCGGCGATCCATCGCCGGTGACGGCACTGGGGGTCTATCGCGGGATGAAGGCGTGTGCCAAGGTCGCCTACGGCAAGGACTCCCTTGCCGGGAAGACGGTGACGGTACAAGGGTGCGGGCACGTCGGCTACTATCTCTGCATGCATCTGCACGAGGAGGGGGCCAAGCTCGTCGTGTCGGACATCGACGACGCGAAGGTCCAGAGGGTGGTCGAGGAGTTCGGTGCGGTGGCCGTGGCCCCTCGAGACATCTACGGCGCCAAGGCCGACATCTTCGCCCCATGTGCGTTGGGCGCCGTGATCAACGACGATACGATCCCGGTGCTCCAGGTGGACATCATCGCGGGGGCGGCGAACAACCAGCTCGATGCGGAGCGCCACGGTGATCTGCTGCACGAGCGCGGCATCATCTACGCGCCCGACTACGCCGTCAACGCGGGCGGCCTGATCAACGTGAACGCCGAGGTGGAGGGATGGAGCCTCGAGCGCTCGCACCAGAAGGCCTCCGAGATCTACGAGACGATCCTTCGCGTGCTGCAGCTTGCCAGCGAAAAGGGCATTCCGAGCTATCATGCGGCTGACTTGCTGGCGGAGCAGCGCCTCTCCGAGGCGGTGGCGAAGACGCGTCACTAAGGGATAGGACGGAGTCGCCATGGGGGATGTGACAAAGCGAATGCGATCGTTGGAGGTGGCCGATCCGACCATCCATACCCTGATCCAGCGGGAGATCGCGCGCCAGGAACAGGGCCTTGAGCTCATCGCGAGTGAGAACTTCGTCTCGCGCGCGGTGCTTGAGGCTCTGGGCTCCGTCCTGACCAACAAGTACGCCGAGGGCTATCCGGGGAAGCGGTACTACGGTGGCTGCGAGGTCGTGGACGAAATCGAGCAACTGGCCATCGATCGGGCGCTGGGGTTGTTCGGGGCGGAACACGCCAACGTCCAACCGCACAGCGGAGCCCAAGCCAACATGGCGGCGTTTCTGGCTGTGCTGGAGCCGGGCGACACGCTGATGGGCATGTTGTTGACACATGGTGGGCATCTGACGCACGGCGCCAAGGTGAACGCGAGTGGGCGGCTGTTCCGTGCGGTGCAGTACGGTGTGGACGAGACCACGGGATTGATCGATCTGAACCGCGTGCGGACTCAGGCGCAGGCCGAACGGCCGCGGCTCATCATTGCCGGGGGGAGCGCGTATCCGCGGGAGATCGATTTTGCTGGGTTCGCCGCGATCGCTCGCGAGGTCGAGGCGACGTTCATGGTGGACATGGCCCATTTTGCCGGTCTCGTGGCAGCGGGCGTGGTCCAGTCGCCCGTGCCGCACGCCGACATCATCACCAGCACGACGCACAAGACGCTGCGCGGTCCACGCGGCGGATTCATCCTGAGTCGGGAGGCAGTGGCGAAGGCGATCGACAAGCAGGTGTTCCCCGGCACCCAGGGGGGACCGCTCGAACACGTGATTGCCGCCAAGGCGGTCGCATTCGCCGAGGCGCTGACGCCGGGGTTCACATCGTACGCCAAGGCCGTCGTCGCCAATGCCCGCGCCATGGGCGAGGCGCTGATGGCGTGCGGGTACCGGCTCGTGTCGGGCGGCACCGACACGCATCTCTTGCTCGTGGACTTGCGGGACCGGGAGTGTACCGGCAAGGATGCCGAGGAGGCGCTGGGGCAGGCAGGGATCCACGTGAACAAGAACACGGTTCCGGGCGACCGGCGCTCGCCCTTCGTCACCAGTGGCATTCGGCTTGGCACGTCGGCACTCACCACGCGCGGGATGGGCGTGGCGGAGATGGTGCGCATCGCCGACCTGATCGACAGAATTCTGCGGGAGCCGACGGCGTCGACCATCGAACGGGTGGGTCGCCAGGTGCGCGAGTTGTCGCAGGCGTTTCCCCTGTACGGCACGCCGGTGGCCGTGGGCTGATCCCGGCCCTTGCTCTAGGGGGGGTAGGCTTCCACCTTACTGTACGATGGAAGACTTGGTGATCGCCGAAGAGCTCCTGGCGCGGATCCGGGGCCGCGACGGCCGCTTTCACGAACGGGCCTACCTGTTCGTGTTGGCGGCGCTGGAGTATTGCCAGCAGCAGCAGAAGGTCCGGCGACACATCTCCGGTGCGGAACTCGCGCGGTCGTGCCGCGACTTCGCGATCCGCCAGTTCGGCCTCACGGCGCGCACGGTGCTGTCGCACTGGGGCGTCGAGTCGACCGCGGATATCGGGCGGATCGTGTTCGTCTTGATCGACGTCGGTCTCCTCATTCGGCATCCGAACGACCGAATCGAGGATTTCGATGCCGTCTTCGATTTCGCGCAGGCGTTCGACGGGGATTACCCGTGGGGCGGCGTCCGCGCGGGAGCGCGCGAGCGTTCCTGAACGCGCGAACCGTGATCGTCGGCAGGGTGCCGTAGACGCGGTCGGTTTCGGGGAAAGGGAGGAGCGCAGTATGGAGGAGAAGCAGTGGCCGACCTGCCTGAAGTGCGAGAAGGGGGTGCTGATCCCGCTCTCGGACTACGGGCGCGACGGGGCTCCCATCACGTACAAGGCCTGGGCCTGTATGAACCCGGACTGCGGGTTCAACCTGCGCATTGACAACGGGGAGATTTCCTTCGGCCGCGCGATCGGTCAGAGCTTCAAGTAGACCGGCGCCGCGCACCCGAAACTCAGCCTCGCCACGAGCCCTCCTCGGTGCTCGCCCGGACCGACGCCGCGCGGCGCGGGTTCGGTCAGAGCCTCGCGGGAGGGCTGAGTCGTCAGCGTCATGCCGATTCCTGTCCTGAACGCCACCCAGGCCGCCGCGTGGGATGAGCAGGCGCGCACCGCTGCCGCAATCCCGAGTCGGGTGCTCATGGATGCGGCCGGCCGGGCCGCGGCGGCGCTCATCGCGCAGCGGTTCCCCATCGCGCTTCGTGACGGCGTACTGATCGCGGCCGGTCACGGTAACAATGGCGGGGACGGCTGGGTCGTCGCCCGGGCGCTGCATGCGCTCGGGGTATCCGTTTGGGTTGCCGAGAGCGACCGCGACCGCTCTCCGGACTGCGCAGCCAATCGGGTGCTGGCGATGGCGGACGGCGTTCCGCGCCTCGCGCCCGACGCGGAATGGCCCGCCGCCGGCATCGTCGTGGACGCCCTGCTCGGGACCGGCGCCTCCGGCCCGCCGCGCGACGAGCTGGCAACCATGGCGGCGCGCGTGGAGGAGCATCGAGGCCCGGTCGTGGCGATCGACGGACCCACCGGTCTCGACCTCTCCACCGGTCAGGCGCACGGCCCCGTGCGCGCCGATTTGAGCGTCACCTTCGGCGGCATTCGCCGCGGTCACCTGCTGCAGCGCGACTGGTGCGGGACGGTGGTCGTGGTGGATATCGGATTCCCCTCGCTGGACCCCAGCTGGCCCACCCTGTTCGCCGACGCGGAGGCTCGCGGACTCCTCCCTCCGTTCCGCGCCGACATGCACAAAGGCGATCGGGGTCACGTGGTCGTGATCGGTGGAGCGCCGGGGATGGCGGGCGCCGCGCTGCACGCCGCGTCCGCGGCGTTCGCCGTGGGTGCAGGGCTCGTGAAGATCGCCGCGTCTCCGACCGCCGTTCAGGCCGCGCAGAGCATGCTCCCCGACGCGCTCACCGTGACGACCGCGCTGGGGGATGACCTCGAGCCCGAACTGCGCGACGCGATCGCGTGGGCCAATGCCCTGGTGCTCGGGCCGGGACTGGGACGCGCCCCGGAACGGGCGACGTTCGTGCGCGCCGTGCTGGCGGAAGCGCGCGTGCCGGTCGTGATCGACGCCGATGCGTTGCACACGGGAAAGGAAGCATTCGGGGCCGGCACGGCGCCTCGGGTGTTCACGCCCCATCCCGGCGAGTTCCGGGCGGCGTTTCCCGAACTGGCATCGATGCTGGGCGAGGATCGCTTCGGGGCTGCCGCCGCGGCACCGGGGACCGCGGCCACGACGGTGCTGCTCAAGGGTGTGCCCACGGTGATCGCCACGACCGACCGTCCGTTGCGCGTCGTGGCGACCGGCAATCCCGCACTCGCCACCGGGGGAAGCGGCGATCTGCTCGCCGGATTCATCGCCGGGTTCCTGGCGCGCGGCATCGAGCCGCACGACGCGGCGGCACTGGGCGCGTTCACCCTGGGTCGGGGCGCGGAGGCCGCGTCGGAGCTCCACTCAGTGCGAGCCACGCGGCCCGCGGACGTCTTGGCGGCGGTACCCGAGGTCTGGCGTCGCCTCGCCGAACCGCCGACGCGCGTGCCTCCGATCCTGCTCGAGCTCCCCCCGCCGGCGCTGGTGTGATGAGACTCGGCACCACGCTGCTGGTGCTCGCGGCGTGGGGCACGCCCCTTTCGGCGCAGTCACACCTGTGGCGCCCCGAGGAACGGGTACTGCTCACCGACTACTCCTACGTGGATGCGATCGGCGCCGGGACGGATATCGTCTACGTCATCACCCGTGGTGGCATCGGCGTGTACGACCTCCGTTTCCGTCGATGGGATCCGCCCGTGGCGCTCCCTCCCAGTGTCCCTGCGGGCACGGCCAGATCGGCGATCGTCGATCCGGTCGATCGCTCACTCTGGATCGGCACTGCCCTCGGCGTCAGCCATTACGATCCCCACCTCCGAACCTTCGACGACGTGTCGGTGGGCGGTGGCGTGTGGGATCTCATGTTCGACGCGACGGACCCGATGGGCGGCGTGTACCTGCGGACCCGCTCCGGGTGGCAGCTGCTTCAGCGCGGTAGCCTCATCCCGACCTACGGCGAACCCCTTCCCCCGTCCGGCCGCCGGCTCCGCTCCGGATCCGTCGAGGCCATTCTGGAGCGGATGCCAAGCCTCATGGCGCGGTCGCCGCTGGCGCTGACCGACGAGCGGCTGCGACGCTACCGTTTCACGGCGGCGGCCCAAACGCCTCATACGGAGGAAGTCTTCCTCGGAACCGACGGGTACGGTGTGCTGCGGGTCGATCCGGCGACCCTCGAGATCGTTCGGCTCCCGTTCGGCATTCCGTCCCAAGGCGTTGCCGCGGTGGAGCCCACGGCGCGCGGCGTGTGGGCCGGCAGCGGGACGCGCACCGGGAGCGGGTGGCTCACGCACGTGGCGGAGGACCTGCAACACTATGATTACGAAGAGGGGCCATCCGCGACCGGATTCCGCTTCACGACGGTATTCGACCTTCTCCATGTGGGCGATGCGCTGTGGGCGGCGACCGACCACGGACTGTGGAGAATCGTGCCCGGCGGCGAGACGCGACGCATGGCGATCGCGGTGATCGGGGAAGGCCAGCGGGTGTACGCGCTGGCGGCGGATCCCCGTGGCGTCTGGGCCGCCACCGATCGCGGACTCGTTGTGGTGGACGAACAAGCAGGCGAGGCGACGTCCGTGGACGTCTCCGTTCGTGAGCCGTTGTACGCCGTGACGATCCTGGGGAATGACGTGTGGGTGGGCGGTGATCGCGGTGTGGGCGTGATCCGCGACGGCGACGATGCCATCCGGGTGCCCGCGGATGTGGCGCAGGAGGCGCTGCTCGCGGGACCGGTCGTGGCGATCGCCGTGGCAGGTGACACAATCATCGCGGCGCTTGCCGACCGTATCGCGTGGCGCGCGCCTGGCGGTCGCTGGTCCGTGGAGCGACCGCTTGGCCAGATCGGAGCGATCTCGTCCGTCTCCGCCGACGCAGGCGGCGTGTGGGTGGCCGGCTTACGCGGACTCGCGTGGTTCGAGTTCGCCGGTCGTTCGTACCGGTTCCTCGCCGTGCCGGATGACCTCCCCGGGCCGATCCGCCGGATTGCGGCCACCGACGAGTACCTCTGGGTCGGCACCGACGCGGGGCTGGTTCGCCTTCGGAAGGATGTCGTGCGGCCGTGACGGACGTGTCACATTCGCGCCTTGGGCCGGGAGCGGAGTTCGACCGGATCCGAGCCGTCTGGGAGCGGCTGGGGCCGCGTGCAGCGCCCGCCGGAGACGACTGCGCCATCGTGCGCGTCGGGACCGAGCAGCTCGCGGTCTCGACGGATCTCGCGGTGGAAGGCACGCATTTCGAGTTAGGCTGGCTCGGTCATGGCGAGTTGGGCTGGCGGATCGCGGCGGCCGCCCTGTCGGACCTGGCAGCGGTGGCTGCCCACCCTGCCGGCGTGCTCGCGAGCGTCGGTGCGCCGCCATCGTGGGACGAGGGGTTCGTCGCCGAGCTCATGGACGGCATCGGGGAGGCGGCGCAGGGGGTCGGCGCCACGGTGTGGGGCGGTGACCTGGTGCGCAGCGAGCGCCTCGTCGTCGACATGACCGTCGTCGGCACGGTCGCCCGCCCCGTGCGTCGCTCCGGAGCGGCTCCCGGCGACATGCTGTGGGTGACCGGTGCGCTTGGGGGTCCGCTGGCCGCCCTCGGCGCGTGGAAGGCGGGGAGGGAGCCGAACCCGCTTGCACGAGCGCGGTTCGCGCACCCCGTACCGCGGGTTGCCGAGGGGCAGTGGCTCGAAGCCGCTGGAGCGCGGGCCATGATCGACCTGTCGGACGGCCTACTCGCGGATGCCTCCCACGTGGCGGCAGCCTCCGGCGTGGCGTGCCGGATCGATCGCGAGACGGTCCCGGTTCACGCCGCGGCGAACTCGGTCGACGACGCGATCGTGGGTGGGGAAGAGTACGAGCTGCTGGTAGCGCTACCTGACACGTTTGCCCGCACGGACGCGGCAGAGTTCGTCGAGCGGTTCGCCGTGCCGTTCACGCGCATCGGTGTCGTCGTGCCCGGCCAGGGGGTCCATCTGTATGCCGCAGGATCTCCGGTCGACCCACCGCAGGGGTTCGTGCACTTTAGGTGACGATGTACTACTCGGCCCGATATCTCGTCGCCCTGCTGGTGTACACCGTGTACTACGGCGTCAAGTGTATCATTGCCGGGTACCTCGGAGTGCCGAACGAGGAGGACGGGCTATACGATCAGGCCGGCCGGCGCTGGGCGCAGAAATTGATCCGCGCCGCCGGGATCACGGTGGCCACGAGGGGACTGGAGCGGGTGCCGGCAAAGGGGCCGCTGGTGTTCGTGTCGAACCATCAGTCGTTCTTCGACATCCTGGCCCTGGCCGCGATCCTGCCCGGCAAGCTTCGGTTCGTCGCGAAAAAGGAGATGGCGAAACTGCCCGTGCTCGGGCGCGCCATGCGAGCCGCCGGCCAGATCTTCATCGATCGGGGCAACCGCGCGCGGGCGTTCGAGGCCTACGAAGAGGCGGCAGAGGCTGTACGCAAGGGGATGCGCGCCGTGGTGTTCGCCGAAGGCACGCGGAGCCGGACCGGAGTGTTACAGCCGTTCAAGAAGGGGCCGTTCGTGTTTGCCATCGCTTCCCGCGTGCCGATCATTCCCGTCTACTGCGCCGGGACGTTCGCGGTGCAGCCCAAGGGGCGCTTGCGTGTTCGGCGGGGCCCGGTGACCCTGTATTTCGGCGAGCCCGTTCCGACGGACGGTCTGACCTACGACGATCGGGAACGGCTGCTGATCGAAGCCCGCACCGTGATGCAACGATTCCGCGTTGACGCTGGAGAAGACGAAAGGTAGGTTGCGCGACTTCACATGAGCACGATCATCGACGTCACAGCACGAGAGATTCTGGATTCCCGTGGGAATCCCACGATCGAGGCCGAAGTGCGGCTGGCGAGCGGGGCAAAGGGCGTCGCTGCCGTACCGAGCGGCGCGTCGACGGGGGAGCACGAGGCGGTGGAACTCCGGGACGGCGACAAGGCCCGCTATCTCGGCAAGGGGGTGCTCCAGGCCGTTCGCAACGTGAACGAAGTGATCGGTCCACGACTCGAGGGCTTGCAGGCGGTCGATCAGATGGAGATCGACTTCGAGATGCTCGACATGGACGGCACGCCGAACAAGAGCAACCTGGGCGCCAACGCCATCCTCGCCGTCTCCCTCGCTGTGGCGCGCGCCGCCGCCGCCGACATGGGTCTGCCGCTGTACCGCTACCTCGGAGGCCCCATGGCGGCGGTGATGCCGGTCCCCATGATGAACATTCTGAACGGTGGAGCCCACGCGTCGAACAACGTCGACGCCCAGGAGTTCATGGTGGTCCCGATCGGTGCCGAGGAGTTCGAGGAGGGACTGCGCATGGGCGTGGAGGTATTTCATGCCCTGAAGAAGGTGCTGACGGAGCGAGGGCTCTCGACTGCGGTGGGAGACGAAGGCGGGTTTGCCCCGATGCTGCCGAGCAACGAGGCGGCACTCGACGCGATCATCACGGCGATCGAGGCGGCCGGCTACAAGCCCGGTGACGATGTCGCTATCGCGCTCGACGTGGCCGCGAGCCAGCTGTTCCAGGACGGGAAGTACGTCTTCAGGAAGGGCGACGGCTCGCAGCGCTCGCCGGAGGAAATGGTCAGGCTCTACGAGGACTGGATCACGACCTACCCCATCGTGTCGGTGGAGGACGGCCTCGCCGAGGACGATTGGGCGGGCTGGAAGCTCCTCACCGAGGCGCTGGGGGAGCGCGTGCAATTGGTGGGAGACGATCTGTTCGTCACGAATACCGACCGCCTGGCTCGTGGGATCGAGGAGGATGTCGGCAACGCGATCCTGATCAAGGTCAATCAGATCGGGACGCTCACCGAAACGCTCCAGTGCATCGAGCTGGCCAAGGGAGCGAGCTACGGCACGGTCATCTCGCACCGCTCCGGCGAAACCGAGGACACGTTCATTGCCGATCTCGCCGTCGCGACCGGAGCGGGCCAGATCAAGACCGGCAGCGCCTCGCGCACCGATCGGATTGCGAAGTACAACCAGCTGCTCCGCATCGCCGAGGAGCTGGATGACTTCGCCATCTACCCCGGCGGCTCGATCTACGGATTATGAGGCGCGGGCGCGTGCTGGCCGCGGTCGTCGTCGTGGGCGGCCTCGCCTTCGGCGTCTTCGGCGGTGAGTACGGCACGCTCGACTGGTGGCAGCTCAGACGCGACATCGGGGAACAGCAGCGTGCCATCATTCGGCTCCGTGCCGAGGTGGACAGCCTTGCGGCGTGGGCACGGCTGCTGGAAACCGACGCCGCGACACAGGAACGGGTAGCGCGCGAGCTGTTCGGCTTCATCCGCCCGGGCGAGATATTGTATCGCGTCGAGCGCGTTCCCTAGCCCCTCATCGCGCGATGCTGATCTCGACGCAACGGACTCCACGTGGAGGCCCGTCGGCATAGCACTTGCCTCGTTCCACCGTATCTCAGTCGTGGGCGTGAGCGACTCTCCCGCTCCGCTCACCGGTTTCCGGCGGACGGGCGAGCCTCTCGGCCGACGGCAGGTTACGGCCGCGCTCGTCCGCCGGTTTTGTATCGTTGCAGGCCCGACACGGTCTCCGTGGCGGGTGCGTGCCGGATCGCAACACCATTCGAACTAGTCACAACCGGAGGTGCCCATGCGCAGGTGGCTTGTGGTCCCCGCTCTCGCCCTCATGGTTGGAGCGTGCAACGACGCGCAGGTCGTGCGGCCGGATCTAAGCAGGGGGGGTGTGTTGGCCGGCGAGCCTGTCGTCGTCATGTCACGCAATCTCTATCTGGGCGCCGACATCGACGTGCTACTCGATCCGACGGCGGACTTGCCCACCGCGCTGGCGACGGCGCTGCAGCAGGTGCTGTACACCGACTTCCCTGAGCGCGCCAAGGCGCTGGCTCAAGAGATTCACGACCGGCAGCCGCACCTCGTGGGTCTTCAGGAGGTGACGACCTATGCCATCACGCTGCAGGATGGAACGGTCGTGACCATACCCGGCCTGACATTCCCTCAGGACTTCATGCAGCTCCTGCTGGCCGAGCTGACGGCACTGGGCGACACGTACGTCGAAGCCGCGCGCTCGCACAACGTCGCGCTCATGTTCCCAATCGACTTCGTGCAACCCGGGCTGTTCATCACCTATCAGGACGCCGATGCCATCCTGGTGAGGGATGGCGTGAGCGTGCTCGCCTCGTCGTCGGGCAACTACGTCAACCAGCAGATGCTCTCGGTGGGCGGGTTCGAGTTCCCCAACCTGCGCGGATGGACGCACGTCGATGCGGACGTGAACGGCAAGAAGATCCGGTTCGCCAACACGCATCTCGAGATCCAGCTGTTCCGCCCGGTACAGGAGAAGCAGGCGGGTGAGCTCATCGCCGAGCTCGCCGACAGCCCGTGGCCTGTGATGCTGGTGGGGGACTTCAACTCCGCGGCGAACCATGACGCGCCGGAGGCAAGCCGGACGGCAAGTTACGGCATGTTCCGCAATGCGGGGTACAGCGACCTGTGGCTCCGGGAACCTGGGAGCGTGGGCGGGCTCACCTGCTGTCAGGTGGACGACCTGTCCAACACGGTTTCGGACCTGGATCAGCGGCTCGACATCGTGTTCGTCCGCTGGGGCGGGGCCGGTTTTGGCGGGCAGAGTAGCGTGGAAGTGATCGGCGACGAGGTGGGCGACATCTTCACCCACCCGCTGGGCTACACGCTGTGGCCGTCGGACCACGCGGGTGTCGCCGCGTGGATCTGGCCGGCTCCGGGGCGGCTCGCGGCCCGCTAATCGAGCGGAGACGGCTTCGCGGGGGCGGCTCCCGGGCCGTCCCCGACTGTTTTGGTCTACCGGGAACGTGGGTTGGATGGAGCCGCGGCTTGTTGGTATACTTCTCCGCGGCCGCGGGTGGGCCGGTATGGAGCCCGCGATCGTGGCGGAGTAGCTCAGCTGGTTAGAGCAGCGGAATCATAATCCGCGTGTCGGGGGT
>CAYGCN010000016.1:22252-42117 GCA_964348385.1 uncultured Gemmatimonadaceae bacterium | reverse complement strand
AGGACGACGGCTTCGTGCGCGGGTACGAATACGGGTCGTTCGATTTCGTCGAGGAGTGCAACGCGGACGGCTCGTGCCCGAACTACACCAACCTGTTCGGGTCCAAGATGCTCATCGGCAACCTGGAGGTCCGATTCCCGCCGCTCGGTCTGCTGGGCATCGGCAGCGGGTTGTTCGGATTCCTCCCGATTGAGATGGTGCTCTTCGGCGACGCCGGCATCGCCTGGTGGGACGGCAATGACGTCAGCGATCCCGCGCAACGCGACCTGCTCCGTCCGTTCTTCCTCGGCGGCGAGCGGAGGCCGGTGTACAGCGCCGGTGCCGGTCTCCGGATGAATGTCTTCGGCTTTATGATCATCGAGCTCGACTACGTCTACCCGTTCAGTCGCGAACGAGGCTGTCACCTGCAGTTCTCGTTCATCCCGGGCTTCTAGCGGCGGCGGCAGCCGAGCTGACGGGGGGAGGTCGGTGATCCGATCTCCCCCCGCGGTCGTTCCGGAACAAGGCTGGCCCCGTCTCCAGGCGCCACATACACTTCCGACATGACGCTTCTCGCCTCGCGGCACCAGCGGGCACAGGTCATCATCGGTCTCTTGGGCCTGGGACTCATCATCACGCTGTGGCCCTACATCACCGGCCTCCTGGCCGCCCCCGTGCTCTACGTGGTGTTCGAGCCGCTGTACCGCCTGCTCCGGCGCGCGATGAGACCGAGCCTGGGGGCCGCGCTGGTCACGACTGCCGCTGCCCTGGTGATCCTCGTTCCCGGTGCATCGGTCGCCGGACTCGTCGTCAACGAAGCCCAACAACTCGCGGGCGGACTGATTCAGAGTCCGATCGTCGGGCGGCTGGCCGATCTTCGAGTCGGCGACTTCGAGGTGGGGCCCCGACTCGTGAGTCTGGGAGAGAATGCCGTGAGCTGGATCGGGTCGAGTGCGCTCGACCTCGTTGGCACGGCCACAAAACTGGTGCTCAATCTCACGATCGCCATGTTCGGGCTGTATTTCCTGCTCGTCAGTGAGGGTCGGACGTGGGCCGCGCTCAGCCCGTACATCCCGTTCAACGCCCGCAACACGGAGCGGTTGCGGAAGCGATTCCGCGACGTCACGAATTCCACACTCGTGGGGACCGGGCTGATCGCCGTCGTGCAGGGCGTCCTGGTGGGTGGGGCGTTCTGGCTCGCGGGGCTCCCCAACGCGGCGTTCTGGGGCGTGGTCACGGCGGTGTTCGCCATCCTCCCCGTCGTGGGAAGCGGCCTCATCTGGGGTCCGGGCGCTCTCGCCCTGTTCCTGGGTGGTCGGTACGTCGCCGCCGTCGGCATCGCGCTGTGGGGACTCGTGGTGGTCGCCAGCGTCGACAACGTGCTCCGCCCAGTGATCTACAACAAGTGGGCGAGAATCCACCCGCTCGTCACGCTCGTGGGCGCGCTTGCCGGCATACGGTTCTTCGGAATGCTCGGCCTGCTGATCGGACCACTCGCGCTCTCGTACTTCTTCGAACTGATCCAGATGTACCGCGAGGAGTACCTCGAGCAGGAGTACAAGACCGAACGCGTGGAAGGCCTCGTCGGCATCGCCGGCGACAGCGGTGGATGACGCGCTGAGTGCCGCGGTGGTTCCCCTGCGCCTGGCCGTGGCTCTGGCGGCCGCCCTGCCTGGGTCGCTCCCCGGCCAGGACGACAGTCGACCGACGCAGCAGTCAGTCGTCACCCCAGCCGAGGCAGTCCAAGCGCAGCGTGCGTTCGAGCGAAGACGGCGGTGGCTCCTGCCGCAAGCCGCCGCACGCTTCACGGAACGTCGTGTGGAGCGGATCGGCCGGTTTCGTTACTTCCACGACGACGATACCAGTCCCGGCCCCACCGTCGAAGACGACGAGATCGTCGAGCACCGCGACCGGTTGATCGCCCTCCTCGACTCGCTCCGCACGGACCACCCGGGCAGCGAGTGGCTCGACGGCCAGCTCGTTCGCTACCTCGTCGAGGCTGGACGGATCGTGGATGCCCATCGAGCCGCGTCATCGTGCCGGTCGTCGCCGTGGTGGTGCCCTGCGCTGCTGGGCTTCGCTGCGCACCTCTCCCAGCGGTATGCGCGTGCCGACTCGCTGTTCGCTGTCAGTCTCGACGCCATGCCCGAGGAGGAGCGGTGTGTGTGGACCGATCTCTCGGTGCTGCTGCGCGGCGACGTGGCCAAGCAGTACCGCGTCCAGCAATGCGCGGACCGCGGTCCGCTCAACGATCGGTTGTTCTGGCTCGCGGACCCGTTCTATGCGATACCCGGCAACGACCGGCGCACGGAGCACTACGCTCGTCACGTGATGGACGGGTTCTACCGACAGACCGAGACCCCCCACGGCCTGCGGTGGGGGAAGGACTACCGCGAGCTGATCCTGCGGTACGGGTGGTCGGAGCGGTGGGAGGCTGAGCCACGAGACCGCGGCGTGGGGGAACCGTCAGTCATCGGGCACGAACGGCCGGGAGGGCGGTCCTTCCTGCCACCACCCCCGCTCGCCCTCACTCCGGAAGCCGCGGGTTGGCATGACTGGTCTCTCGACGCGGTCGATGCTCGGGAGCGGTACGCGCCGTTGTACGCGCGCCGGGTGGGGCTCCTGGACGCGCAAGTGGCAGTTTTCAGACGCGACAAGGGCGTCCTCGTGGTGGGTGCGACGACGGTGCCGCGCGACGAGGAAGAGGACGAGGCTGCTCCCACCGTCGGGCAGGCAGCACTCGCCCTGACCCCGGCCCCCGACCGCTTCGCGATCGTGCGGGACGATCGGGCGATCGGGGTTGCACGACTCGCCCTCGCCGCACCGCCGCACTCCGGCATCCTCAGCCTCGAAGCACTGAATCTCCGCGAAGGTGTCGCGGCCAGGCGGCGCTTCTGGCTTGACGTCCCGGCATTCGAGCCCGATCAGATTGCGCTTTCCCATCTGCTCCTTGTCGATCCCGTGCTCCCCCTACCGGGAACGCTCGACGCCGCGATCGAGGGCGCACTTCCCTCGACGACCCTCCTCGCGGGGAATCCGATACACGTATACTGGGAGGTGTACGGAGCGGACGGTCGCGTCGTTCCGTTCGCTCTCACGGTCATCAAGGAAGGCAAGGGATTCCTGCGCCGGGCCGCGGAGTGGTTGGGCCTCGCCGACCGGGACAAGCCCACGGTGCGGATGCAATGGGAGCGTCCGGTCGCGAGTCCGCGCGAGAGCCTGGCAATCGCCGTTCAGCTGCCACCGGGAGAAGCGGGATCATTCACGCTGCGGCTCCAGGCGATCACCGATCCCGGCCGGCCCGTCACGGCGGAACGGCGCATCGATATCAGCCGTCAATCGGAGCGTTAGATGATGTTCGGCCACACACTGCCCTTCTGGAGCGCTGCTATAGTCGCGACGCTCGTCGCCTGCTCGCCGGACCCCGCGTTGGTGCGGGAGCACCCGCTGCCGGGCGCCGAGACCGTGTCGCTGCTCGGCGACTCGTTGCGCGCTCCGGCCCTCGATTCCGCCGTTCGGGTCACTCGAGAGGCCGCACTCTCCGCCGCCGTGGATGCGTACCGCCAGCAGCCTGACGACCCGGATGCCCTGATCTGGGTCGGCCGGCGTCTCGCGTACCTGGGACGCTATCGCGAGGCGATCGAGGTCTACTCACGCGGGATCGACCGCTTCCCCGACGACCCGCGACTCTACCGCCATCGTGGTCACCGGTACATCACGCTGCGTGCGTTCGACGAGGCCCTGGATGATCTGCTCACCGCCACCCGCCTGACGGCCGGGACGCCCGATCAGATCGAGCCCGACGGGCTGCCGAACGACCGCGGGATCCCGACCAGCACCCTGCACTCGAACATCTGGTATCACCTCGGGTTGACCCACTATCTCCGCGCCGACTTCGAGCGTGCCGCCAGTGCCTACCGGGAATGCCTGCGGTATGCCACCAACCCGGACATGCTGGTCGCCACGAGCCACTGGCTGTACATGACGCTGCGTCGCCTGGGACGCGACGACGACGCGGCTCGGGTGTTGGTGCCGATCGAGGTCGACCTCGACATCATCGAGAACCACTCGTATCACCGCCTCCTCATGGTGTACAAGGGTGCGACACCCCCAGAAGCCCTCCTCGATTCGGTGGTGGCATCCGACGGCTTGACGAGTGCCACCGTTGCCTACGGCATCGGGAATTGGTACTTGTACGGGGGTCATCCGGAACGCGCGGAAGCGATCTTCCGACGGATCGTTGCCGGACCGGAGTGGCCTGCCTTCGGGTACCTCGCAGCCGAAGCCGACCTGGCGCGTTCGGATCGCCGACCGGCAAGGCCTTGAACGAGGGCCACCATCCCGAGCATGGAGTGACACACATGGAAGGACGCTCGGCATCCGCGCCGCACGCGCGTGGGTCGGCAGCCCTTGCCCTGGCAGCCGCGGTGGTGCTGGCCGGGTGTTTTCTACTGGAACCGGAAAGCGGCCTCCAGGACGACCTGGATGTGCAGCGGGCGGCATGGCAGAGCCATGGGTATGCCGACTACAGCTACACGATGTCCGTCCGCTGCGTGTGCGGCGGCATCGTCAACGTCCCGACACGCGTCACCGTCGCGAGTGACACCGTGGCGGCGCTGGTGGTGGTCAGTTCCGGGGACCCGGTGCCTGCGGAGTACCGTCACTGGTACCTCACGGTCAACCAGCTGTTCGACGCGCTCCAGGCGGCGATCGACGGCCGGGCGGAGGTCATCCACGTCGCCTATCATTCTGACCTCAACTATCCCACCAGTGTGGCGATCGCGTACTCACTGGTTCGGCTCACTGACGAGGTCGGCTACGAAGTCTCCGACCTCGTGCCCGCGGGATCTCAGCCCTTAACCACGGAGAGTATCGATGAATAGGCTGTCTGCCGTTATGTGCCTGGCGCTGGCGATCACGGTTTCCCCCGTGGTTCTCGATGTCCACGCCCAGGGTTTCGAAGGCACGGTCACGATGCGCGAGTTGACGCTCGAGGCCGAACCCCTGCTCGAGCGAGTGGGAGGCGATCGGGACCGGCTGTTTGCGCTCTCCGTGGAGCGCTTGCTCGAGGAGGCGCAGGAAGCGGAGATCGACATCGTCGACTATGCCGTGACGTACTACATGAAGGGATCGATGCTGCGCAGCACGGCGCCGGGAATGATGGACGACGCCGAAGGCTACATGCTCGTCGACTACGAGCGAGGGATCTACCGTCTGGTGCAGCCCGATCAGCAACTATACGTGGAATGGAGCGCGGACCCGGACGACGTGCCGGACGCGGTGTCGGAAGACGTGATCGTGGACGAGGAGCTCGGCGTTCGCATCGAGCCCATGAGGGAAACCCGGACGATCAACGGTCTTCGCTGCAGTGGCTACCGCTCGAGCGACGAGTCGGGGACCCTGGCGGTGGCGTGGTTGACAACCGAGCTGGAGGATCTCAAGGCCTCCTTCGTCCGGCTGGCCCAGCTCTCGGAGTCGATGGGCGATGAGGAGGAAAGCGATCCGGTCGATCGTATGCTCCAGTACGGTTTTCCGGTCCTCACGCTGTCCCTCGAAGGGGAATGGGCGCACGAACTCTCGGTGGCCGAGCTCGTCTCAATTGAGCGAGCGCCGTTATCCGACGATCTCTTCGCGCCGCCCGCCGGGTTCACGAAGATCTCGTTGCAGGAGGCGATGCGGCGGCAAATCGAGCGTCGCTAGCGCCGTGACCACGGCCGCGGGCATTCGGCGCCGCCCGGGGGGCACGTGACGCCGTTGCGCCCGGAAGCGTTCGACGAGGCGCGAAGGCGGCTCGATGGCCGTGTGCACCGGACGCCGCTGGAAACCACGACGCTTCTCGGTCATGAGATCGGGGGCCGCCTCTTCTTCAAGTGCGAGAACCTGCAAAAGACCGGATCCTTCAAGGTTCGGGGGGCGCTCAACCTCCTCTCGCAACTCGACGCCGACCACCGCAGACGGGGCGTCATCACGGTCTCGGCCGGCAACCACGCGCAGGCGGTGGCATGGGCGGCACGAGCGCTCGACATACCGGCCACGGTCGTGATGCCGGAGAGCGCCTCGCGCTCCAAGATCGCGGCCACGCGACGATACGGCGCGGACATCCTGCTCCATGGCGATTTCGCGGCCGCGTTTCGTCGCGGACACGAACTCGAGCACGAGCGTGGCCTCACGTTCGTACACCCGTTCGACGATGAGCGTATCATCGTCGGTCAAGGTACCGTCGGAATCGAAATCCTGGAGCAATTGGACGGCGTGACGGCGATCGTCGTTCCCGTGGGCGGAGGGGGACTCCTCGCCGGGCTCGCGGCGGCGGTCAAGGAACGACGACCACAGGTGCGGATCTATGGCGTGGAGCCCGTCGGGGCGGCGGCCATGCGCCGGAGTCTCGACTCGGGGACGCCCGTGCACCTCGACCGCATCGAGACGATCGCCGACGGCCTTGCCACGCCCATGGCCGGCGAGCGGACCGTGCCCCTTGTGCAACGCTACGTGGACGATGTCGTGACGGTACCCGACGACACCATCGTGCACGCGATGGGAGCCGTCCTCTCCCGTGCGAAGCTGCTCACCGAGCCATCGGGCGCCGCCGGCACCGCCGGGCTCCTGAGCGGGCAGATACCGATTCGCGAGCACGATCGGGTCGTGTCGGTGTTGAGCGGAGGCAACATCGTACTCGAGCAGCTCGGGGCGTTCCTCGCGACCCTGACGGACTGAGGCAGTCGGTTCATCCGACCCGCGGCCGTCCTCCGCCCCGTTCCGCCGGCCCGCGACCGCTGTACTTTTGGAACGTGCTCTCCGTCATTCGGGTCCTGGGCGATATCTGGAACGTCGCGGCGACGGTTCTGACGCTGCTCTTGTCCGCCATCGCGTCGGGCCACGTCGTGCTCTACAAGCGGGACAGCCGGGCGGCGGTCGGATGGGTAGGCCTCATCTGGCTCGCTCCGATCATCGGTGCGGTGCTCTATGTGCTGTTCGGGGTGAATCGCATTCGTCGCCAGGCCGTCGAACAGCGGTCGCAGCATCCGTTGCTCGCCTCCGGCGCATTCGCCGCCGTCGGCGCCGTGGCCGAGCGGAGCCCGCTCCCGGCCGCCGTCGAGCACCTGCAGGCGCTCGCCGGTCTCGTCGACCGCGTCAGCGGCGTGCCCCTCACTACCGGCAACACCGTCGTCCCCCTGGTCGACGGCGACGAAGCCTACCCGGCCATGCTCGAGGCGATCGAACGCGCGTCGGCGAGTGTCGCGCTGAGCACGTACATCTTCGACAACGATGCCGCCGGTCGCATGTTTCTCGATGCGCTGGAACAGGCCGTGAACCGCGGCGTCGAGGTCCGGGTACTCATCGACACGGTCGGGGCGCGCTACTCGCGCCCGTCGATCGTGCGGGACCTCAACCACCGTCACGTGCCGGTCGCCCTCTTCGGCCGCACGGTGCTGCCGTGGCGCATGCCCTACATGAACCTCCGGAACCACCGCAAGATCCTGGTCGTCGACGGCCACATCGGCTTTACCGGAGGCATGAATATCCGTGAGGGAGGTCTGCTCGCCCGGAACCCGCCGCACCCGGTCCAGGATCTCCACTTTCGACTGCATGGTCCCCTCGTGGCGCACCTCGCCCGGACGTTCGCCGAGGACTGGGCCTTCACGACCCACGAGCGGCTGTTCGGGGAGACATGGTTCCCGGCGCTCGACCCGGCAGGCGCGGTCGCCGCCAGGGGAATCAACGACGGGCCGGACGAGAATCTCGACAAGGCGCGGTTCGTGTTCATGGGTGCATTGGCGTGCGCTCGGGAGTCCGTGCGCATCGTCACGCCCTATTTCCTCCCGGATGCCGGGTTGATCAGTGCCCTGGACGTCGCGGCCTTGCGGGGTGTCCGCGTGGAGATCCTGCTCCCTGAAGTGAACAACCTGGCCATTGTCCAGTGGGCCTCGACCGCGCAGCTGTGGCAGGTCCTTCAGCGTGGCTGTCGCGTCTACTACACTCCCCCGCCCTTCGACCACTCGAAGTTGATGCTCGTGGATGACGGTTGGGTGCTGTTCGGCTCGACGAACTGGGATCCACGCAGTCTCCGCCTCAACTTCGAGTTCGGGGTCGAGTGCTACGACGTGCCGCTGGCGCGAGCGCTCCACGCCTTCGTGGACCGGAAGTTGGAGCGGGCGCGTCAGGTCACAACGGGCGAAGTGAATGCCCGGCCGCTGCACATCAAGCTGCGCGACGGCATCGCACGGCTCGCTGCGCCGTACCTCTGATCCGACAGGGACGCACGGGTTAGCCGCCGATCAGGCTCAACATCCAGGCGCACGCCAGTCCGCCGTAGATCCCCAGGATGTAGCCTCCCACCGCCATCAGCAGCCCGACCGGGGCCATGGCGGGGTGGTAGATGCCAGCGACGACGGGAGCCGAGGCCGGACCACCGATGTTCGCCATGCTCGCCGTGGCGACGAAGAACAGGGGTGCCCGCACCAGACGGGCCGCGACGTACAGCACCAGCGCATGTACGCCGATCCACAGCATCCCCGCTGCGACGAACGCGGGCGCCTCGAGCACGGCCTTGAGATCTGCCTGGGCTCCAACGGCCGCCATCATCAGATAGAGGGCCGTGAAGCCGATTCGGGAGGCGCCCACCTCCTCGAGCTTTGCCACCGGGGTCAACGAGAGAACCAGTCCCCCCGTCACGACGATGAGGACCGCCCAGGTGGTGTGACTGATGATCGTGGGATTCCCCAGTACGGGAAGCTGCCGGCCGAGGGCGACGGACAACACCGCCCCCCCAAGACCGAGCCCCACGAGGACCGCCGCGTGCCACAGCTCTAACGGATGCCTGTGCGCGTGCATTTCGGCCAATCGGCGGTTGGTGGCCTCAATGGCATCGGTCCGTGCCCGGGTTCGCCGGTCGTAGGCGTGCTGCCACGCGCTCATCAGGAGCAGGACACCCATCCATCCGTAGCCCACCACCGTATCCACCACGATGATCGGGCCGAGGAGCGAATCGGGCGTGCCCACGCTGCGGGCGATGGCCATCATGTTGGCGGATCCGCCGATCCAGCTTCCCGAGAGCGCCGCCAGTCCCTTCCACGACTCCTCGGGCAGGAGCGGTCCGAAAACGATGAGCGCGAGCGGTGCGCCGGCCAGGATGCCTGCTGTGCCCGCCACGAGCATGAACAGCGCCATCGGGCCCAGGCGCACGAGGCTGCGCAGATCGACCGTGACCATGAGGAGGAGCAGTGCCGTCGGGAGCAGATAGCGGACCATCCAGTCATAGGCCGTCGATGCCGGAGGCGTGATACCGAGCGTGGTGGAGACCACCGGTACGAAGTAGGCATAGATGACCGGTGGGGTGAGCTCGAACAGTCTCTTCAAACGCGGGAGGCTGCTGAGCCAGAAGATCCCGGCGATGAGCACGGCCAACCATGCGAACACGGCCGTGGGCTCGGTGATCAGCGCGTCAGGAACGGCGTCGGGCATGGTTGCGCTCGGGGGACGTTGAGCGCCTAAGATAACGGCGGCGTCTCCGAGCGATAGACGGCGGCCAGAGACCAGAACGGCTCGCTTACGCGAGCCGTCCCGGTCTTCCTGCGGCCCCCTCGTATCGGGCCGAACGGTGACTCAGCACCCCCGTCGTCAGCACCAGCGAACGCGAAGGCGATACTCGATCTTCACGTTTCCCCGTGCCGGGACGTTGACCGTGAAGGTGAACGTGCGCGCGTCCACCCGTTGCCATTCGTGGCTCGAGGACAGGATCTCCCAATCCCCGCCGACGGGCTCGACGACCTGCACTTCCGCCGCATCGTCCTTGTGGTTGCGTACTTCGATCTCCCAGCTGCTCTCCGACACGCAACTGCTCACTACCCGGTACTCCATCTGACGTCGATCGCCCACGACGTCGAACGCCTCGCCCATCCTGATGCGCACGCGCTCGTCTCTTGGCGTGTGATCGATCTGGTCCTCACCGATGAACTGCTGCGCGCCGGACCCGTCCGCCTTGTAGACCCTCACGATGCCCTTCGGCAACGGCATCCCCAGCCCGTTGCTCTCGCTGTTCCGGAAATCCAGGTACACCCCCACCTTCTGGTTCGACATCACCTGGCCGTACGATCCTCGATAGTAGTACGGCTGTCCGTAGAAGATGAGCCGCTTCTGGACCCCGACGCCCGGGGCCTCGAGCAGCGTGACCTGCTTCTGCTCGTTCTGCGCCAGCGTCGTGGGACGCTGCAGCGTGTACAGGTGATACTCGAAGAAGCTCTCCTCAGCGAATGCAGCCTCTTGGGCCACCCCCGCCCGCATCGCCTCCATCTGCATCTCACGCCTGGCCCGGGGCGTCACGCGCTGGACGTCGCCCGCCACCAGCTTCAGCTGGGCGTTCTCGTACGTCGCACCGCTCTGGTTGGTGAGGGTCACCCAGCCGGTCAGGTCGCCGCGCGTGTCGTCCGCGTTGATCACGAACACGTAGTCGGCTTTCCAGTTGAGGTTGTTCGTCAGGTACGACACCTCGAGGCGCTGGCGCGCCTCGCGACTGTCCAGGAGCCAGAGTAGCGTGGGCTTGGCGATCAGGTTGTCCGGGATCTCCGGGAATGAGAACCGCCCGGGGAAGTTGAACGTGATCTCGTCGCCGATCCTGAGGATCGGACCCTGGTTGACCGAAAGCACCTCGGCCTCGAATTCCTCGTCGCGGCCCGTCCGCTCGTTGTACCGATACACCTTGACCGTACGCCCCACGTACTTCTCGAGCAGCTTCTGCGGATTCAAGAGATCGTACTGGTAGTTCTGCTCCAGCACGCGAAGCGACCCTGCCCGACCCAGCGCTTTGATATGTACGGTCTCCGGCTGGATGTTCGCAGCGACGTCGGCGTACTCGAGCTGCGTCTGCCCGCGCGTGAGGGTGACGTCCCGGACCTCGCGCACGAGCCCGAAGTTCTGGTTGTACACGGTGATCGTCACCGATTGCCGATCCTGCCCGGAGGATCGAAGCACCTGGACGGCCTGGGCATCCACAGGGCGTGCAGCCCCGAGGAGCAGCACCCCGAGCAGCAACGTCGGGGGGACGACCCCCGTACTCAACCTATTGATACGACGCAACATGGTGGTCTCCTTGAACCGAGCCTCACCCCAAAGGACGCTGCAGCACCCGGAACTTGCACAGGTCGGCAGCGCGGGCCTACCAGCCCTCGGCAAGCCCCCGGGCCACGTGATCCGCCACGGCCATGATGGTAATCATGGGGTTCACGCCACTGGACGTGGGGAACGTGCTGCCGTCGGCGACGTAGAGGTCCCGAACCTCATGGGTCTCCCCCGCCTCGTTCAGCACCGACGACCGCGGATCGGCGCCGATGCGCGCGCTCCCCATCTGGTGGAAGGTGATGTACGACATGCGGCACTTGCGGTAGCCGGCGCGATCGAGCTCTGCCCGATAGCGCTCACGCCACCCGGACGCGATGCCGACACGAACGGGCGGAGTCTGCAGCGTGAACAGCTCGGTGGCTCCCGCCGCCGCCAACACCTCAGCGGCCGCGAGCATCCCCTTCCGCACGTGCGCCACGTCGTAGTCCGACAACTCGTAGTGGACGCGAGGGATGCCGCCGCGAGCGACCGTCACACGGCCCGGATCGCGATCGCGAAGAAGCACGCCCACGAGGCTCATGTGTCCGAGCCGGATCACATCTTCCCGAAACCGCCGCGCCCCCTCCCAACCGAAGGCGCTGCCCACGAGCGCCAAGTGCGCAGGGGCGGTCTCGAACTTGACGCCGTACCCGCCGTCCAGGTCGGCAAACTGATCCGAGTAGCGAGTCTGCAGGGCACCGGACCACGGGTCGACCCGTTCACCGAAGATGCCCAAGAGCGCCGTGGCAGGGTGGAGACGAAGCCACCGACCGACGTTCGGATTGGAGAGACCCGAGCGTTTCAGGATCGCAGGGGTGTACACGGCTCCGGCCGCCAGAACCACGGCGCGGGCCCGCACCGTGACCGGTCGCACGCGCCCGTCGGTTCCGTCCAGGGAGGCCGATACCCCCACGGCCCGCCCCGCTTCGATGAGCACTCGATCGACGGTACAGCCGGACACGAGCCTCGCGCCGCGACCGACGGCGTCTGCCAGATAGGTACGCGCTGTGGAGTTCTTGGCCCCGTGCCGGCACCCATACCCACAATAACCGCACTCCACTCCCTCGGGACAGTCGGTCACGTTCCGCGGCATGAGGTCTACGTGCCAGCCGAGGGCCCGACATCCCCTCTCGAGAATCTGGTCGCGAACGCCGGGCGTGGTCCATCGTGTCCCGACGTCAAGTCGGCGACAGACGCGCTCCAGACTTCCCGCAAACCGCGGCGTCGCAAAGAGCGACAGGCCGGCGATGCGATCCCACTCGTCCCGCGTCGCCTCGGGAAGCGGGAAGCTCGTTGTGTAGTTGATCGTGGTGCCACCCCCGACACAGCTGCCGGCGAGAATCGGCATCGAGCCGTTGCGGGTCATGATGAGGCCGCCGTCGAGATACAGCGAACTCAACATGTCTCCCTCGACTTGTGTGAAGTCCCTCGAGCTCGGATTGGGTCCCCGTTCCAGCACCACCACGTCGAGCCCGTCCTCGGCGAGAACCCCCGCGACGACGCCACCGCCGGCGCCTGACCCCACCACGACGACGTCACAGTCTACGCGACCGTCGGTCGCGACTGCCGCCTCTGGGAGCGCCGGGATCTCCCCCGCCGGAGGCGGAAGTGGACCGGGGTAACCGGCAGCCCGCCACACGGGGTGGGATCCGTTGCGCGCCGGCCACGTGAGATAGGCAACGTGTGACAACCGCTTCAATGCCTGAAACGCCGCCCGCCGGAGCGGCAGCCGCGACAGTGCCCAACTCCGGAGGACGCCCTCACGACCATCGCGGTCGAGTGCCGTAAAGGCGGCAAAGCGCCCCGCAGTCGCCAGATTCACGACCCGCGACTCGAGTACCGAGAGCACCAGCCGTATCGCCAGCCTGTTCTCGGGATCTCTAAGCGATCCGATCAGGCGCTCGACACGACTCGCCGTCCCGGCATCGGCGGCTCCAGTGGCGAACGCGTTGTGGGGATCGTCCGCCGATTCGAGCCGCGGCAGCAGCGTATCGCAGATCGCGGCGAGTACGCCTCGCTCGCGCACGGAAAGAACTGCAATGGGCTTGTCAGCGGTCATCGCGGCGAAATGTCGCGTCCCGTTGGGGGAGGGTGCAAGGTGGGCAGACCGAGGAGGGACACGAGCGGCAGGCGTCCTCGAGATTCACTGTCCGCGTGGCCCGTGGAACACCTTCCGGGTCAACCGGTCGTGACCTCTCTTCCGGGAGGGTCAGGACGGGACGATGAAGCTGGTGTCCTCCTTCTCGTCCCGCTCCAACTCCTTGAGGAGGTAGTTGACCGTCTGCTCCACCAGACGCTCGACGGCGACGTCCTGTCGTCTCGCCTCGCACTCGTAGGCATGATAGGCGTCGTCGCTCAGCTCCGCCCAGACATGAACCCGCTTCATGAGCACCTCCCCCTTCGGTGCAGCCGCTACCCGATGGGCACGGCCTTGTGTCCGTAGCACAGGATCCCCCCGTGGTCCTCCCGGCGAATGCGCCGAAACTCGAGCGTGACTTCCATTCCGGGCACGACCTCCGACGGCTCGCAATCCGCCACCTGGACCATGAGCCTCGCCCCCTCTGGCGTTTCGACCACCGCCATGGCGTAGGGGGCCTCCATCTGAAGATCGGTCGGCGCCACGTGCACCACGGTCGACGTGATCACCCGTCCGCGGTGCGACAGCCGTGTCGCATCGAAATCCGCCCCGCCGCACTCTGGGCAGACCAGACGCTTGGGGTAGGCCACTCGACCGCACCCCCGGCACGCCGCCGCCTCCAGCCGGTAGCGACTGGGGATTTCACGCCAATACCGTGGACTCGGCATGGTCATACCCTCTCGAAGACGTGAACCACCGAGCTTGCGCCCGAGCCTCCCATGTTCTGCGCCAGGCCGATCGTCGCGTTCCGCACCTGCCGCTCCCCAGCCTCCCCACGAAGCTGCTCGACGATTTCGATCGCCTGCGCAACGCCGGTCGCGCCCACCGGGTGGCCCTTGGACTTGAGTCCACCACTCGTATTCACCGGGATCCAGCCCCCCAACGCCGTCTCACCGGCGCGAGTCAGCTCACCGGCCGACCCGCGCTCCGTGAAGCAGAGCGCCTCGAGGACGCACAGCTCGGCGATCGAAAAGCAATCGTGAACCTCGGCGACATCGATGTCCGACGGTGTCACGCCGCCGGACTTGTAGGCGCGCCCGGCCGCGAGGCTCACGGCGTCGAGGAAGGTCGGGTCGGCCCGGTCGGCGAGCGCCATCGGCGCGGTCGCGAGTCCACTGGAGCGGATGCGAACGGGCGCCTCGGTGAACTCCCTGGCACGATCCAGAGGACACAACAGCACGGCTGCCGCTCCGTCACTCACGGGCGAGCAATGGAGGAGACGCAAGGGCTCGGCCACCATGGACGACGTCATGACCTGCTCGACCGTCACCTCGCCGCGGAACTGTGCTCTTGGGTTCAGCGCCCCATGACGGTGGTTCTTGACCGACACGGCAGCGAGGTCCTCCTCCGTGGTCCCGTACCGGCTCATGTGGGCCCGAGCGATCATCGCATACAGACCGGGAAACGTGATCCCGTGGTAGACCTCGGTCTCCTGATCAGCTGCCGAGGCCAGCACGCTCGTCACGTCCACCCCGTCGTTCATCTTCTCCACGCCCGCGACCAGCACGAGATCGCTTGCCCCGGCGGCCACATCCAAGAAGCCGCACCGGAGTGCCGCCCCCCCAGACGCGCATGCGGACTCGACCCGCATGGCGGGAACGCCCGCCAGGCCCAGCTGGTCCGCCATCAACGGCCCCAAATGCTCCTGCCCGACGAATTGCCCGCCGGACATGTTGCCCACGTAGATCGCGTCCACGGAGGGCGACCCCACGGCGACGAGCGCCTCTCGAGCGGCCTGCACGAACAGGTCGCGCAACCCGCTTTGCCACAGCTCGCCGAACGGCGTCATTCCGGTCGAGATGATCGCGACGTCTCGCATGGTCTGTCCTCGCCTTCCGGGTGCGTCAGGCGTTCAAGATGATCTTCTCACGGTACTTCGCGTACTCGCCGTACGAGAGGTACCGGCGCCGGCCATCCAGCATCGACCGGACCGTGGGCGCCCGCGACCGCCGATCCGCCAAGAGGTCGGTCGCTCGCAAGACGAACGAGTCGCTCCCGGCACCCGACCCGAACGAGGTGATGAGGATGAGATCGCCGGCATGCGCCTCGTCCAAGATGGCCGCGAGCCCGGTGGGCGACGATCCCGAGTAGGTGTTCCCCATCGTCGAGACGATCCAGCCCACCTCGAGTTGCTCGCGTGTGAAGCCGAGCTGCTTGCCGACGGCCAACGGGAACTTGCCGTTGGGCATGTGGAACACGGCGTAGCGGAACGCGGCCGGCTCGAGACCAGTCTTGTGGAGGATGGCCCGTGTCGCCGCCGTGACGTGTTTGAAGTAGGCGGGCTCTCCCGTGAACCGTCCGCCGTGCCGCGGATAGAACTCGCCCTCGCGACGCCAGAAGTCGGGGGTGTCGCTGGTGTAACTGTAGGTCTCCAGCACCTCCGCCAACGCGTGCTGCCGCCCGAACAGAAACGCTGCGCCGCCGGCCGACGCCGAGTACTCCAGCGCATCGTTGGGCGCCCCCTGCGACGTGTCGGCCCCGATCCCCATCGCGTACTCGACGCGACCGGACTCGACCAGGCCGAACGCGACGAACATGGCCTCCGTACCCGCCTTGCAGGCGAACTCGAAATCGGCGATATGCACCTCGGGACCGATGCCGAGGGCCTCGGCGACGACTGTCCCGCTGGGCTTCACCGCATAGGGATGGGATTCCGAGCCGATGTACAGGGCGCCCACGCGTTGCGGGTCGATCCCCGCGCGTTCCAGGGCGGCCCGTCCCGCTGCGACCGAGATCGTGATCGTGTCCTCGTCGAGTCCGGGAACGGACTTTTCCTCGAGGAGCAGGCCCCGACGGATGGCCCCGGGGTCCTTGCCCCATTGCGTCGCGATCTCCTCGGCCTTGATGCGATTACGCGGGATGAACGCTCCGTAGCCCACGATGCCAGCCATGCGCGTTCGCCTCCGGTGCGGGGAGCGTCGATGAGAACTGTCGACATTCTATTAAGGAGGTGAGGGCGTGAAGAGGCAATGAAAGTCGCCTTAAGCGCACGACCATTCGGCAGCGACGGTGGCGTTTCAGGGGCAGCGCGACAGGCCCGACGAGCCTGTTACCCGATAGAAACCATCAGCTTTATGCGGTCCGCGATCACTCGGGCACGCGCCACACCGTATCGAGCACGGTGCCGTCCACCCACTTCACGACCGCAACCGGTTCGTCGGTGAGGGTCGGCTTCGCCGGCGGTCCACCGAGAATACGCTCGACGTCGTCCTTGATGGCCTCGATGGGCCGGAGTGGCAGGTCCGACCCGCGCAGCCGATCGAGCAGGTCCTGTCGCCGCGGGTTGACCGCAATGCCACGCTCGGTCACCACGACGTCGATCAGCTCACTGGGACCGGTGATGGTGGTCACCTCGTCCACGATCACGGGGATGCGATCCCGAAACGAGGGAAGGGCGAGGATCGTACACCCGGCCGCGAGGCAGTTCTGCCAGCCCCCGATCCCGTGAAGCAGCAGACCGTCGGAATGGGTCACCACGTTCGCGTTGAAGTGGACGTCGACCTCGGTCGCGCCAAGGACGACGGCATCCACCAGCGACGCGAAGTTCCCCTTGCCATGGAAGTTGTACGAGGTGAACGGCGACGTGGGCACATGGCGCGGATCGCTGGCGATGGACTGCACGCCGCCGAGGTCGAACGTCTGGCCGTCGAGGATGTAGTCGGTCAGACCGGCCTGCAGCAAGTCGACGAGATACTTGGTGGAGCCACCGCGAACGAATCGGGCGCGCACCCCCGCCTCCTGCATCATCTGCTTGAGGTACTGAACGAACGCGAGCGCGATGCCCCCTGCCCCGGCCTGAAACGAGAAGCCCGGCCGCATGATGCCCGAATCGCGCAGCAGGCGCGCCACATACTGCGCGATCAGCAGGCGATCCGGACTGCGGGTGATCTCCGTCGTCCCCGAGACGATCTTCGACGGATCGCCCACGGACTCCACTTCGACCACATAGTCCACGTTGTTCCCCTGAACCTGCCAGGGCACACACGGGAACGGCACGAGGTTGTCCGTGACCACGATGACGTGATCGGCATACATCGAATCGGCCAAGGCAAAACCCAGTGATCCGCATGCCGACGGGCCGTGCGACCCGTCGCAGTTCCCGAACGGATCGGCCGTGGGGGCCGCGATGACGGCGACGTCGATGCGCACCTCACCGTCCTGGACTGCCTGCCACCGGCCTCCGTGAGACCGAAGCACCCCGAGGCCCCGCATCTTGCCGCGGGAGCAGTACTCGCCGAGCGGCCCGTTCATGCTGCCTTCGATGTGGTGCACGATCCCTCGGTCCATGAGGTCGATGACGGGCTCGTGGCAGGGGAACGACGCGCTCGGGAACCACATGAGATCCTTCGCGCCCATCTCGGCGGCGGCATTCAGTGCCGCGAGCGCGATTTTGTCGCCGTTACGGAAGTGGTGATGCGAGGAGATCACCATGCCGTCGCGCAGGCCGCAACGCTCCAGGGCCGTTTTGAGGTCGGGCACGCGCTTATCGCCGGTCTTGGGATAATCGCGACACGATCGGATCGGCGGGCCGTGCTTCGAGGAGTCACGGGGAGCGAAGCCGTCGACACCTTGGTACGGAGCCTGGTCCCTGCCATTCACGACGGTCGGCACGTGCCGTCCGGCCGCGTTCTGAACCAGTTTCGCTCGCTGGGTCATGGCGTGCCTCCGGCACCGTCCGCTTCAGGAAGACGCCCCAGCCGACGCGCGAGTGCTACCAGTCGCTGTGCCCGCAGCACGACCGGCGGATCGACCATGCGGCTGCCCAGGCTCACGACTCCCAGTCCCTTGGCCTCCGCCTCCTCGAACGCCCCGACGATGCGCAGCGCCTTCTCGATCTCCTCAGCGCTCGGCGCGAACGCGTCGTGAATGACCTGAATCTGCCGCGGATGGACGCACCCCATCCCGTCGAACCCCATCGACCTCGACCGGCGTGCCCATGTGGCCAGTCCCGCCTCGTCACCGACGTCGCCGAACACGGAATCGATGGCCTGGACACCGGCGGCTCGCGCAGCGTTCACCAGCCGGGAGCGCGCAAACAACGATTCTGCTCCGTCGACCGTCTTCACGACGCCGAGATCCGCCGTGTAGTCCTCGAGGCCGATGGTCAGAGCGGCGACCGACTCCGTCGCCATGGCGATGCCGTAGGCGTGTTCCACGCCCAGGGCGGATTCGATGATCGGCATGAGCCAAATGGGGCGGTCACTGGCGGCGAGCTGCTGGATCTCGAGGATGCGCTCGTGCACGAGTCGGACCTGATCGGGTTGCTCAGTCTTGGGAACGAGAATGAGGTCCGGCTCCTCCGGCACCACGGCGTCGAGGTCTTCGAACCCCATGGGTAGCTGGTTGACGCGCACCATCCGCTCAGCGCCACCGAAGTCGACACACCGCAGGGCATTCCGCACCAGTAGTCTGGCCGCATCCTTCTCCGCCGGGTGAACCGAATCCTCGAGATCAAGGATGACCGCATCGGGACGATGCAGGCCGGCGTTGACCATGAACTTGGGCTCGTTGCCCGGCAGATAGAGACGGGAGCGGCGCAGGCGGGTCTTGGGCGACGCGTCGGTCGGCACGACCGTCCTCGCCGGCCGGGCGTCCCCCGCCCGCTCCACCCCGGCCCGACGCACCGCGGCTTCGACTCGTGCCGCGATCGTGAACGGGAGGGCCCCTGCGTCCTCGATCTCCACGCGTGCGTGTTTGACGCCGAGCGCGTCGAGCACGGCGAGCGCCGCCTGTTCGATGGCGCGGCCGTAGAACGTGGCGACCTTCGAGGCGACGGTGACGTTCTGACCCCCGGAGCGCGTCACCTCCACGGCGACGTGGAGGTCGGACCGGACGTCCTCACCTTGGCGGCCAGCCGTGCCGCGAGCGGCCATCGGGGCTCCTAGGTCAGCGCGTCGAGGATTGCGTCGGTGAGCTGCGTGGTCGTCGCAGCCCCGCGTCGTGTCACGTCGGGACCGCCCGGGAGCCGCAGCATGTCATACGTGCGTACCTTTCCTTCTCTGATCACGCGTGCGACCGCGTTGCGCACCCGCTCCGCGCTGTTCCCCTCACCGACGTGATCGAGCAGCATCGCCGCGCTCAGGATCATCGCGATCGGGTTCACGATGGGCGGATCCAGCTCGGCGTACTTCGGTGCCGAGCCGTGGGTCGGTTCGAAGACGGCGACCTCATCACCGATGTTCCCCGAACACGCAAACCCGAGGCCTCCGACGAGACCGGCAAAGGCGTCGGAGATGATGTCGCCGAACAGATTGCCCGCCACGAGGACGCTGTAGTCCTCGGGATTCTTCGTGAGCCACATCATCTGGGCATCGATATTGGTCGACCAGAGCTTGATGTCCGGGAAGTCGGCATGCACTTCACGAGCGACGTCCTCCATCATCCCCGACGTCTCGCGCAAGACGTTCGGCTTCTCGCACACCGTGACCGACGGATAGCCGTGTCGCTTGGCATAGTGGAACGCCGCCCGGACGATGCGTCGGCAGGCGTTACGGGTGAACAGGCGAACCGAGATGGCCATGTCAGCCCCCGGGACGTCCGCGAACGGCTTGTACTTGGGGTGCATCCCCAGTGCGTTTCGCACCACCTGCGGTGGATTGGTCCACTCGATCCCGCAATAGAGCCCCTCGGTGTTCTGGCGGAAGATCACCGCGTC
>CAYGCN010000016.1:17810-22242 GCA_964348385.1 uncultured Gemmatimonadaceae bacterium | reverse complement strand
CAGACCGACGAACGGCAGGCTCTCGTCCTCGGCGGCGAAGTCGATCGTCGCTTCGAGATCCAGCATCGGAGCGTCGAAGATCACCGCATCCACGTTCGGTTCCTCGTGTCCCCCGTCGGGCGTTTGACGCACGAAGTTGAGTGGATTGCCCGGGAATGAGCGGCAGGGACGAATGCACACGTCTAGATTGAAGATTTGGCGCATGCCCACGATCGGGCTGAAGTACTCGTACCCGTTCCCCCGTAGCTCGGGTCGCAGCTCAGCGGCGGCTTCCTTCTTGGGTTTGGACGTGATCGCACCGAAGAGACCGAGCCGATGGGTTCGCAGCAGCTCGATGGTCCGTTCGGGGAGCGGATTGCCTTCCTTGATCCAGAACTCCCAGCCGATGTCGCCGTGCACGTATTCCGCGTCGAAGCCGACCTCGCGCAGGACCCGGGCCGCTTCCGGCAGCACGAGCTGCCCGATGCCGTCGCCCGGCATCGCCACCACCGTGTACTTGGCCATGCTGTATCCTCCTCCCCTCCGCGCGGAGCGCCAACCCGTGGGTGGCGCTTGGACCAGTCACGACAATCCGAGCTTCCGACGAACCAGCTGCTCCACACCGCCGGCAATGACGAGTGCCTGCGGAACTTCCCCGAGCGCCGGGAACGGGAAGGACTCGTCCCGATAGGTCACCATGCTCCCAGCGAAATCCACCACGATCCGATCTCCGGGAATGATGGTGAGCACGCCGCCCGCAATCCGATCCGCATGAATCACCTTGAGCCGGCGCACCAGCTCGGGACACTCGATGCACGGATATCCGTTGTTGTAAGCGTTCCGGAGATAGGTCTGCGAGAAGCTGCCGGCGATCACGACGGGTATGCCCTTGGCCTGGAGGGCCGTGGCTGCCTGCTCCCGAGACGACCCCGTCCCGAAGTTCCACCCACCCACCAGGATATCCCCAGCCGCGGTCGCGCCGGCAAAGCCGGGATCGTAGTTCTCCATGACGACCTTGGCCATCTCGGCCCGGGTCATGCCCTCGCGATAGGTGTAGTCCTTCCCGTAGATGCCGTCCGTGTTCAGGTTGTCCTGAGGCACCAGCACGAGTCGTCCCTCCAGACGTGCCGGAAACCCGTCCTGAATCGTCACTGTCTCCGACGATGTGGACGGTGCAGCCCGCTCCTCGAAGCGCCGCGCCGGGCGGGAGCCTGCGGACGGCTCGGGACCCGTGATGTACCCGGCGATGGCCGACGCCACCACGACTTCGGGGCTCGCGAGGTAGGCCTGCGCGTCCCGTGATCCCATCCGGCCCTTGAAGTTCCGGTTGGTGGCCGAAATCCCCACCTCGCCGGCCTGGAGGAGTCCGGTGCCCAGGCCGATACACGGACCGCACCCCGACGGCAACGGCACCGCTCCCGCCTGGAGCAACGCGCCCCACGCGCCGGACGCCTCCGCGGCCTCCTGCACTTCCTTGCTCGCGGCGGCCATGTACAGCTCGACCCCGGGTGCCACCGCGCGTCCCCGCGCGACCCGGGCCGCGGCTTCGAGGTCGTCCAGCCGGCTGTTCACACAGGACACCAGGTAGGCCTTCTGGATCGCGATGCGCTCCGTCTCGATCTCGGCCACGGAGCGCATGGTGAAGACCGTGTCGGGACCCGACACGTGCGGACTGACGTCCGCGAGATCGAGCTCGATACGTGCCGCGTACGTCGCGTCGGGGTCCGGCACGGGGGGATCGCGCCGCCATGCGTCCACATCGGCCGCCGAGAACCGCTCGATGCCCGACACGGCCAACCGTTCCCGACGTTCCTCGAGAAACTCAAGCGTGACCGGATCGACGGGAAACCACCCGACCAATGCGCCCCACTCGGTGGTCATGTTGGCGATCGCCATCCGCGCTTCAATTCCGAGACCCGCAACGCCGTCACCAGTGAACTCGACCGCGGCGTTCAGGACTTCGCCCCGGTTGTAGAGCCCGCACAGGGTGATGATCACATCCTTTCCCGTCGCACCCTTCCGCAGCCGGCCGCGCAGCTGCACCTGGACGGTCCGCGGAATCTGCCACCAGAACTCGCCGGTGGCCCAAATGGCGGCGGCATCGGTGCGCACGACCGGCGTTCCCAGGGCACCGACGGCGCCGTACATGTTCGAATGCGAATCCGACGCCACCACCAGCGCTCCGGGCACCGCGTACCCGTGTGCGACGATGATCTGGTGGCCGATGCCGGTTCCAGCCGGGTAGAAATCGATCCCGTGCCGCTCGGCAAACGCCTCGATGTCGCGGTACTTGGCGAGATTGCTCGGTTCGGTGTTCTGGATGTCGTGATCGAGCGCGAACACGGGCTGCCGCGGGTCGCGGATGCGCGAGGCGCCGATGGTGGCGAACTTCTTCATCACCGCCGCCGTGTTGTCGTGCGTCATCACGTGCCGCGGCCGGAGCGACACGACATCACCGGGCCGCAACGCGCGCTTTGGCCCCGTGGTCATGTGCGCCTGTGCGGTCTTCTCGACGATGGTCTGGCCCATGGTCATTCCTCGCCGCTCCGGTCGGGAGCCCAACGTGCGCTCCGCGCGAACCGTTCGCCCTACCGTGACGCGCGACTTCCTTTGGCTCTCTTCTTCGCTGGTCGCCTGGCCCGTCCGGGTGCCCGCCCACGAGCGGCGGATCCGTCGGCGGCGCACAGAGCCATCACGCCGGTGATCGACTTGGCCTTTTCGAGGTCCCACACGGCCGCCTTGAGACGACGTCGCGTGGCGGCCGACAGGACCGGGGCGGCCAACGCGTCGAACTTCTCCTCGATCTCACCGTCGGTCAGCGGGTTGCGCGGATCACCTTTCGGGTAGTCCAAGGATTTCTCGAACGAGCGCCCGTCGGTCGTCTCGATCCGCACCGCCACCCGCTGCAATTTGGGGAACACCCGCTCGATCTCCGGATCGGCCACCACCTCCACCTTCTTGAGCTGCGCCCGAATGCGTTGGTCCATGATCTTGGCCGGCTCGAACTGCGCCGGGGTCACCTGCCGGTCCACCAGCGCGGCGGCGATCACGTAGGGGAGGCTGTGATCGGCGGTCTCCTTGGACCGTGGATCGTACTTCGTAGGGTCGGCCAGGATGTCCGCCGCTCGCGCCAGCGATCGGATGTGGACCTTCGACACCGACTCCGGCGCGAGGTCGTGCGTCCGCACGAGATCGAGCACGGCCGAGATTGGCGCATGGGTCAGCGCCTCGGTGGGAAACGCCTTCATGCCGCACCGTTCGATCCGCCAGCTTTCGCCCAACCCGTCGGTCAGCACATCCAGCTTCCACTCCGGGCCCAGACAGTGGACCAGGCCTTCCTTGCCATCGATCACGTGTTCGGGCCCCGTGTACCCCCGCTCGGCGAGGAGGGCCGCCAGGACCCCGCTCTGCGTCGCCATCGGATCCACGGTGTTCTTCATCATGGTGAGCTTGCCTGCCGTCACCGCCCCGAGGGTGGCGTGCCGCGACGCTGAGATCCCGATCGCGTGCTGGATGCGTTCCCATGAGAGATTCAGCATTCGTCCCGCCACAATCGGCGACACAAAGGCCGTGAGCGTGGCGTGGTGCCATCCCCGCTCCCTGATCCCGGGGAAGGCCGCTTCGCACAGCCGCATCTCGAACTCGTGACCGAGCACGATTCCAACGATGAGTTCCTTTCCGGACTTCCTGGCCCGCTCCCCACAGGCGAGGGCGGCCGGGATGATGTCCGAGGGGTGCGACGGATCCTGCTGCCAGTAGATGTCGTTGTAATCCATCACCCGGACCATCAATGCGTTGGCAAGCGCCGCGGAGATGGCGTCCATGCGTCGTCCACTGCCGATGACCGTCGCCGGGCCCGTTCCCGCGACTTCTCCCAACACGTCGAGGGCGATCTTGACATCTTCCTGACGGTAGCCCCCCAACGCGCAGCCGAAGGAGTCGAGCAAGTAGCGCTTCGCCTCGTGCACGGCGTCCGCGCCGATGCTCTCGAACCGCACGTCCGCCGCCCAGCGAGCCATGGTCTCCGTGATCGTCGTCTTCGGCACGCTACCCTCCCCTCGGTTTCAACGCGATGCTCACCCAGCCAGGTTCTTGAAGGGCAAGTAACTCATGAAGTCGGCATGATGCACGATGAAGGCCTCGGTGCTCCGCTTCACGAGGTCGCCCTCGGCGGCATGCGCCGCGATACAGTGACACACGGCATCGGGCACGCCGCACTCGAGCGCGAGCGCCACACCCGTGAACGGATGCCGGAGATGTTTGCCGCGAGCGCTCTGCGTGGTCTTCCCGTCCACCTTCTCGTATTCCAACAGCTTCCCCACATCAGCCAGGATGGCACCGGCAATGACAGTATCGAGATCGATCGTGAGCGCACGACCGAGGAACCGCTGCATCGCCTCGGCCCCGGCCTTGGCGATGTGCACGACGCACCGCTTGTGCTCCATGAACGTCG
>CAYGCN010000016.1:329-17800 GCA_964348385.1 uncultured Gemmatimonadaceae bacterium | reverse complement strand
CAGTCGGGCACCAACAGCGTGAAGGGGATCTCATGCAGGTCTTCCGGCTCGAGCGGACTCCGCTCGAAAGCCGTCACCCACGTCATCGTCACCTGTTCCCGGAGGCTCGCGCTCTCGATCCACGCCAGCTCCGGCCACAGCTCTTCCACGGCGCTTCGTAGTGGTTCAGACATCGCTCGTCATGATGAACAGAGGTCGGCGAATGAACGTCTCGTAGCGTGGCCGGAGCCGCTCCACGTTGTAGTACTTGGCCACGTCGATCACCTTCTTCCGGCCGGTGACGACGTCGATGGGCACACTGTCGTAGACACCGTTGCGGAGGGCCACGAGGCGCCCCGACGTGTTGGACAGTACGAGATCGAGGGCCAGGTTGCCGAAGGCCATGGGGACAATGGAATCCAACGCGTCCGGATCGCCGCATCGCACCAGGTAGCCGAGCCGTTGGCTCACCACATTGACGCGGCGCCCGCGATTGAACGCCGGCGAGCACTCCTTGAGCCCCGTCGCAACCTTGTCCCCGATGCCGCCGAGCTTGCGGTGTCCGTACTGGTCCGCCTCATCGCCCTCGAAGGACATCTCCTCGGCACCCGTCATGGTGGCCCCCTCGGAGACGAGCACGACGGCATAGCGACTGGGGTGTCGCTCGCGATCGTGGTTTAGCAGCTCGCACAGACGCTCGAGCGCAAACGGATGTTCCGGAATCACGCACCGATCGGCAGCACCGGCCATGGTCGGGAGCAGCGCGGTGTACCCCGCATAGCGACCGAACACCTCGATGACGAGGAACCGCTCGTGCGACCCCGCCGTGGTCCGGAGGCTATGGGTCATCTGGATCGTCCGCGTGACGCACGTCGAGAACCCTATGCAGTAGTCGGTTCCCGGGACGTCGTTGTCCATCGTCTTCGGCACGCCCACGATCTTGACACCCTCTTCGTGCAGGCGCTCGGCGTAGCTGAGCGTATCGTCGCCCCCAATGGGAACCAGGAAGTTGATGCCCAGGAACTCCAGGTTGTCCAGCACCGTCGGCGTCAGGTCGTTGATCTCGTCGGTGTATCGGTCCCGCAGGTGTTCGGGCACCACCGCCAGCGGGAGGCGGCTCGGGCGCGTGCGGGACGTGTGCAGAAAGGTGCCTCCGGTGCGTCCGACCCGGTTGACCACCTCTTCGGTCAGTACTTGCACGTGCGCGGAGTTGTCAGCCGCACGATCGGGGACGAGATCGACGAGACCGGCCCAGCCGCGGCGGATTCCCAAGACCCGGTAGCCTTCCCGGAGCGCCCGGATCGTGATGGCGCGGATCGCCGGGTTGAGTCCCGGTACGTCGCCGCCGCCCGTGAGGATCGCGATGGTGCCCTTGCTTTGTGTCATGCACGTTCTCCACTGCACTGTATTACATCGTTATGCCGTTCGGCTGCTCTGCGGCCGTCGCTCGGCCAGACGGCTCACGAACTCCGTCAGGACCGAGTCCAGCGTCGGCTCGCCGATCTCCTGGAGCTCGTAGCGCACCCGCACTGCCGGCTGTTCGAACTCGACCAATCGCCGCAGGTCGATTGGAGTAGCGATCAGCACGAGGTCCGCCGGCGTGGCCCGAATCGTCGCTTCGAGCTCACGCATTTGCTCGTCGCCGTATCCCATGGCCGGCAGCACCGGCCCGGTCGTGGGGTAGCGCTCAAAGGTCTCCCGGATGGAGCCCACCGCGTAGGGTCGCGGATCCACGATGTCGGCTGCGCCGTGCCGCTTGGCGGCGATCCATCCCGCCCCGTAGGCCATCTCGCCATGGGTGAGCGTCGGTCCGTCCTCGATCACGAGGACCCGCTTGCCACGGATGTGCGCCCCCCCGTCCACGAATATGGGGCTTGCCGCTTCGATGATCACGGCCTGGGGATTGAGCTGTTCCGTGGTGCGTCGCGCCAGTTCCAGAGCCTCGAGGCCCACGGTGCCGATTTTGTTGATCACCACGACGTCCGCCATGCGCACGTTGGTTTCGCCGGGATGGTACCGGCCGGCGTGATCGGGCCGGTGTGGATCGACCACGACGATCAGGAGATCCGGCCGATAGAACGCCAGGTCGTTGTTCCCGCCGTCCCAGACGATGACATCCGCCTCCTGCTCCGCCTGCCGCAGGATGCGCTCGTAGTCCACGCCCGCGTAGACCACGGAACCCGCCCGCAGGTGGGGCTCGTACTCCTCTCGCTCCTCGATCGTCACGTCGTGCCGATCCAGGTCGTCCGCCGTCGCGAACCGCTGCGCCACCTGTCGCCGCAGATCGCCGTACGGCATGGGATGCCGCACGGCTACGACCCGTTTCCCCATCGCGCGCAGGACGGCGGTGACGCGCCGACTGGTCTGGCTCTTCCCCGCGCCGGTCCGCGCCGCGCACACCGCGACCACCGGCACGGTGGCTTCGAGCATCGTTTGGCGCGGCCCCAGGAGCAGAAAGTTCGCACCTGCGGCCATCGCCCTCGATCCGACGTGCATGACGTGCTCGTGTGAGACGTCACTGTAGCTGAACACCGCGAGATCGACGCGCTCGCGGCGGATCAGATCGGCAAGCTCCGTTTCCGGTTCGATGGGAATGCCGTTGGGATACCGCGCACCCGACAGCTCGGGTGGGTAGCGGCGGTCATCGATGTCGGGGATTTGCGTCGCCGTGAATGCGACGACCTCGTAGTTGGGATCGTCGCGGAAGTACACGTTGAAGTTGTGGAAGTCCCGCCCGGCTGCGCCGAGAATCACCACTCGCTGCGCCATATCTCGAACACCCCATTGGTCCGTGCTCGTCGCGGCGCCTGGCGGACGGGCCCCCAGCGGCGGTCCCGACCACCCGGCTATCCGGTCTGCACGTCCAGATCGTACGTCACCGTCGCGCCCAGTCGCTCGAGGTCGGCCATGAAGCGCCGCGGCTCCACGACCAGCGCCTGTTGCCACAACCCGGGCTTGCGTATCGAGCCATCCAAATACTGCAGGAGTGCCGCAACAGCCGGAATGGCGGTGAGATCGTAGCCGTCCCGGTGGGACACCGCCCCACGAAACTCGACGAGCCGCCCCTTCTTCCACCCCTGGGCTTCCACCAAAATAACCGAGCCCCATGGCGGGCGCGAAAACCGTCGCAACCCGAATTGCAGCAACTTGTTCACCGAGGGGATCGCCCGATCACCGAGCAACCACAGCCCGGCACGGCCCACGCCGAGCGCCACGTAGTCGACGAACCAGTTGAACCCCGCCACCCACAAACCCAGGTCTTGAATGGGGGGATAGAGCGCCGGCAGCGAGGCGAGTTCGTCGAGCCACAGCGGCACCGTGCTTCGTCGTCCGTACGGGGGGCCGAAATCGATCCGTTGCGCCGCCCATGATCGACGCCTGACCCAGCTGCCCCGCTCATACACCCGCAGCTTCGACTGCGCGAGTTCCCTGACGAACTCGTCCGTGGTGGCCGGCGCGACGTCCAGGTCCGCCCAATCGAGGTTGAACAGCATCGCGACGCGTACGTGCTGCGGCCGATCGATGAACCCGGCGGCGAACCGCACAACGGCGCCGGGCATGCCGGGGTGGAGTCCCCCATCGGTGATGAAGCAACAGCCGCTCCGCTCGATGGCGTCGCGGACCGCCCGGAGGGTCGCCAGCTTTCGCTCCGACGATTGTATGTCGAACCAGTCGACGCGGGCCTGCACCGCGGCCTCGGCCACCGTGGCCGTGAGCGCCGTCGTGCTCGACGCCACGACGAGGAGATCGACCGGCTCGAGTGCAGCGCGCAACAGGCGCGGCTCGGCCGCATCGACCAGCACGCCGGCGGCCCGATCACCGCCGTACTGTCGCTTCAACCGATCGGCAACGAGTTTCGCCCGAGATCCCTGTCGGCCGCCGATCAACACCCGGGCGTCCGTTTCCCGCACCAGGAGTTCGGCGATCTTGACGCCGGCATTGCCGTACCCGCCCAACACGAGGATCGTCCGGCTCATGCGTGGACCGCGCGCTCCCGAGGTTAGATTCCGAGCCGTCGCAACGGCCTGACACTCGAAGGGACGTTACCGCAGATGGGTGGAGACCGAAAGGTGGAAGACGCGATCATCGTCGGCGCGGGACCGATCGGCCTCGCGTGCGCGATATCGGCAAAGCGCCGGGGACGAGATCCACTCGTGTTGGACGCCGGCGCGATCGCCAACTCGATCGTGCACTACCCCATTGGCATGCAGTTCTTCACCACGCCCGAACGCCTCGAAATCGGCGGCCACCCGCTGACGTGCGCCGGTCCGAAGGCCACGCGCGAAGAGGCCCTGAAATACTACCGCGGCGTGGCCCGAGCGGAGGGCATCCGCCTCCACACCTTCACGCGGCTGGTGACCGCTCGGCGTGAGTCTGACGGCATCCAGTGCACGCTCGAGTCGCGTCTCGGTGAAGACATTGTGCGATGCCGGACGCTGGTATTGGCCACGGGATACTTCGACCACCCCAATCGACTGGGCGTGGAGGGGGAGGATCGGCCCCACGTGCGCCATTACTTCGACGAAGGCCACATGGGCTTCGGTCTCGATGTCGTCGTGGTGGGCGGAAAGAACTCGGCCGTCGAGGCCGCGCTTCAACTGTTCCGGGCAGGTGCCCGGGTGACCCTGGTGCACCGCCGCACGGCGTTCACGAAGAGCGTGAAGTATTGGCTTCGGCCGGACATCGAGAACCGCATCGCGGCCGGCGAGGTCGCTGCCCGGCTCGGCGCGACCGTACAGCGGATCGACGAGGATGCCGTCGTGATCCGAACCGCCGATGGCGGTGAAGAGTCACTGCCGGCGGACCGTGTCTACGTGTTGATCGGATTCCAGCCGGACTTCGCGCTCCTCGAGCGGATCGGCATCCGCTGCGACCCGACGTCGGGAAAGCCGGCCATCGACCCCAACACGCTCGAGACGAACGTCCCGGGCGTCTACCTCGCCGGTAGCGTGACCGCCGGCCGGGCTATCTCCGAGATCTTCATCGAGAACGGCCGATTCGACGGTGAGAAGATTTTCGGCACGGCGACGGACCGCGCTCGAGTGGAGCGGCAGTACACGTCCATCCACCGCCCGCGAGGGGAGTAACAGCAGACCCGACAGCTCTAAGCAGGGCTTTAAAGAGCCTTCATGCTCGGGTAACCGCCCGCCATCCAAGTTGCATGCGATGCCGTGGCGTGGCACCGGCACCAGGGGTCTCGCGATCGCCGAGGGCAGCAGGTGCGCGAACCATCCGAGACACGGGTCGTCGAAGTCATTGCCCGGGCACGCGGCCAGGGTCGGCAAGCACTGCTCGAGCCCGAGGTGTATGCTCTGGTGGATGCGCTCGACAGCCCTGGATCGCGGTCGTGGACGCCGGACCGATGTATGATTCGATGGCCGCCCGCTTGCTCGAGCTCGGGATCCCGACGTTTCGCACCGTGGATCGAGCGCTACGGGCGTTCGAGGTGTACTGCCGGCGGCAGCTCGCCGCCGCCTGCGACCCCCGGCACCGCAAGCCGGCCGGCAACGTGCTGGCGAGCACCGGACCCTGAACCGGAGTCCGTTCATGGTGACGTCGAACGTCAAGAAGGTCAAACCGAAACCGTTCCTGTTCCCGCATCTCTGCAAGGCGTGCGGTCGGTGCATCGATGCCTGCCCGAAGCACTGCATCGCGTTCGGCACCGAGATCGATCCGGCGACGGGCTTCACGCCGGTCACGGTCGATCTCGAGGTATGCAACGGGTGCGGCCTCTGCATCACGGCCTGCCCGGAGCCGCACGGGCTCTTGCCGACACCGCCGGAGCTCGAAGGGACGGACATGGTCGTCTCGGACCCGTTCACGTACTTCGGCAATCGGGCTCGCACGCGGCCGGCACCGGAACCGATTCCGGATGTCCACGTGCCGCTACCGGCGCTCCAGCCGATGGTCCTCAAGGGCAATCATGCCGCGGCCGTCGGCGCGCTCCTCGCCGGCTGTCGTCACTTCTTCGGCTACCCGATCACCCCGTCCACCGAAGGCGCCGAGCTGATGGCGCGGCTCCTCCCCCGTCTTGAGGGGGTGTTCGTTCAGGCGGTGAGCGAGGTCGCGACGGTCAACATGATGTACGGGTGCGGCGGGGCCGGACTCCGCTGCATGACGTTCACGTCGTCCCCGGGATTCAGCCTGATGCTGGAGGGCATCTCCTACATGGTGGGATCGCACCTTCCCGGCGTCTTCATCAACGTGATGCGTGGCGGACCAGGGCTGGGCAACATCGCCCCGGAGCAGAGTGACATCAAGCTGGTGTGCCGCGGGCTCGGGCACGGAAACACCCATGCGATTGTGCTCGCGCCGTCGACGCCGCAAGAGATGCTCGACCTGTCCATGACCGCCTTCGATCTGGCGTTCCGGTACCGCAACCCCGTGATCCTCGTGGGAGACGGCTACCTCGGGCAGATGACCGGGCGGGTGACGTTACCAGACTACCTCGTGAAGCCGGGGCTTCCAGATTGGGCGGTCTATGGTGACGCGGCGCATCGAGGCAACGTGCTCACGTCGATCGACCTCAACGAGCCGGGTCTGGAAGCACGCAACGAGCAGCTCAATGCGAAGTACCAACGCATGCGCGCCAGCGAGCAGCGCGCGGACCTGTTCCAGTGTGACGACGCGGACTGGATCATCGTCGCGTGCAACACGCCCGCCCGCATGGCCAAGGGCGCCATTCGGGTCCTGCGCGAGCGCGGGATCAAGACCGGGCTGTTTCGGCCCGTCACGCTATGGCCGTTTCCCATCGACGCCCTCACGCCGGTCATCACCCGGGCCAAGGGCACGATCGTCGTGGAGGCCGGACCCGGACAACTCGAGGACGAACTGCGACTGGCACTGAGCCACGCCGAGCTGCGCCCGCGAGGTTCCCTGACCCGCGTTCGGCGTTTGGGCGGCATCCTCCCGTCACTCCAGCACATCGTGGACACGGTCCAGGGACTCGCGGAGGCGCATCATGAGTAGCGTCTTCTATCAGAAATTCGAACGCCACGCGCATGGCCAAGGCCTCAAGGGTCTCACCACGCACTATTGCCCCGGTTGCGGCCACGGCCTGGTGCACAAGTTCCTCGCCGAGGCCATTGAGGAGTTGGGGGTGGAGGATCGGACCGTGGCCATCTCGCCGGTGGGATGCGCCGTCTTCATGTACTACTACCTCGATGTGGGCAACACACAGGCGGCCCACGGCCGCGCACCGGCAGTGGCCCTGGGGCACAAGATGGCGAATCCCCGGTCCATCGTGATCAGCTATCAGGGAGACGGGGACCTCGCCGCCATCGGTCTCGCGGAGATCATGCAGGCTGCCCAGATGGGTTTGCCCATGACGTTCGTGTTCATCAACAACGCGATCTACGGCATGACCGGAGGGCAGATGGCCCCGACGACCCTCGTGGGGCAGCGCACCACGACGACGCCGGAAGGGCGAGGCCGGCTCACGGGCCACCCGCTCCGCATGGCCGAAACGCTTGGCCAGATGGACGGGCCGATGTACGTGGAACGGGTCGCGCTGTTCGACAACAAGCAGCGCACCCGCGCGAAAAAGGCCATCCTCAAAGCGCTTCGCCTGCAGGTCGAGAACCGCGGGCTTGGCTTCGTCGAAGTGCTGTCGGAGTGCCCAATACATTTGCATATGACTCCGGTCGAGGCGGAGGCATGGGTGCGGGACGAGATGGTCCCGATGTTCCCGTTGGGGGTGAAGAAGGACCTGGATGTCGCACCGTGGTTCGAGCTTGGCACGCCGAGCTTCGAACCCGACCGAGTGGCGAGCGCGATTGGCGGCGGGACGGAGGCACCGGAACGATTCGGGAAGGGCTTTCCCGATCACATCCACGCCGAGGACATCGCCATCAAGTTTGCCGGCGCCGGCGGTGACGGTGCACAGACCATTGCGCTCCTCACCACGCGTACGGCCATCAACGAAGGCTACGACTCGACGTACATCCCCAGCTACGGACCGGAATCGCGCGGCGGGACGTCGTATGCCGACGTGCACGTTGCCGTCGGAGAGGTCCTGTCACCGGCCTGTCCGGAGCCGCACATTCTCGTCGCCTTCAACGCCCCGAGCGTCGACAAGTTCGGCCCGACGGTTCAGCGAGGTGGGATCGTTCTGTACGACAGTACGGTGGTCAGCACGCCGCCGTCGCTCGATCCCAGCGTTCGCGTTTACGGCGTGCCGTTCACGCAGATCGCGGACGACCTCGGCAAGAAGATGGTCAAGAACGTCGTGGCCCTCGGGGCGCTGCGGGCCGCCTCGCAGGTGTTCCCGCGGGAGAGCTTTCTGGCGGCGATTCGCGAGACGTTACAGAAGGATTGTGCCATGCTGGCATTGAACGAGGAAGCGTTCATCTGGGGCGAGCGGGCGCTCGAGGATCCGTCGAGTCCCTCGGCCGGCTGACATAGACGCATCGCCCGGCACGGTGCCGTGCCGGCGTTGGGGGGATGGTGAGGGGTGTGGGAGCACATCCAACTTCGGCGGCCCGAGGCCGCCAAGCTCGAGCTCGGCGTTCACACGGAGATGATCTCCGACATCCGGTGAGCCACGTGAACGACCCGGAGATCGTGGCACGGAATGACAACATGGTCGCGATCAACGCCGCGATCGAGATCGATCTGACGGGCAGGGCTGTTCCGACTCGATCGGAGCCTACATCCACTTGAGGTTCGGGGGACAGGGGGACTTCATGCGCGGCGGCGCAACGTCCCGCATCGTCCCCTGCCTCAAGGAAGGGGCCGGAGTTGTCACTAGCCGAGCCGACGTGCACTATGTCGTGACCGAGTACGGAGCCGCGAATCTGTTCGGCAAGAACCTCAGGGAACGCGCCGAGGCGCTGATCCGGATCGCGCATCCCAATTTCCAGCACGAGCTCGAGCGGGCCGCCAAGGACCGCAAGCTCCTTTCGTGACGACCATCCGCGGTCGGCAACTCCAGGAGGAACGGTGCAGCGAATCCTCGTGACCGGGGCGTTGGGCCAGATCGGGTCCGAACTGGTGCCGGCACTCCGGGCTCGATACGGGAGCGACCAGGTGGTGGCGTCCGACATTCGCGTCGCTCAGCTGGGAGCGGGAGACGACGGACCGTTCCAGTTGGTCGACTGCACGTCGCAGCGCCAGATCCACGATGCGGTCCGACGCTATCAGATCGACACGATCTACCACCTGGCCGCCCTCCTCTCGGCCGTGGCGGAGGAGAAGCCCCAGGTCGCCTGGGACATCAACATGGGGGGTCTCTACCGCACGCTCGAGGTGGCGCGCGAGCACCGGTGTGCCGTGTTCGTCCCGAGCTCCATCGGCGCGTTCGGCCCCAGCACTCCTGCGGACGGAACACCCCAGGACACCATTCAGCGGCCCACGAGCATGTACGGGATCACGAAGGTCGCTGGCGAGCTGCTGTGTGACTACTATCACGTCCGCTTCGGTGTCGACACCCGCGGCGTCCGTCTTCCCGGAATCATCTCCCACATGACGCCCCCCGGTGGGGGCACCACCGACTACGCGGTGGAGATCTTTCAGGACGCGATCCGCCATGGTCGTTACCGGTGCTTTTTGGGACCGGATACGCGTCTCGACATGATGTACATGCCGGATGCCGTGAACGCGGCGATCCGACTCATGGAAGCGGATCCGGGTCGCCTCCGGCACCGTAACGCCTTCAACGTGACCGCCATGAACTTCACGCCGGAGGAACTGGCCGCCGCGATTCGCGCTCACGTGACCGGGTTCACGATGGACTACGACCCCGATCCGGTGCGTCAGGCGATTGCGGATTCCTGGCCCAATTCGATCGACGACAGTGCGGCGCGGGCCGAGTGGGGATGGGCACCGTCATACGACCTGGCGTCGATGACGGCGGACATGCTGGCCAATGTGAGAGAGAAGACGACCCCGAGGACTTGAAGCGCGTCGACGCGCTAGAACCCGCCCCCGATCAACATACCATTTCCGCCGCCCGACGATGACCGGGCCCCGGGCCTGACAATCACGCCGCGGTTGTTCTTCCCGTTCATCGTGATCGTCAACGGCTGGTCGAATCGCAGATGGCGTACGTGTTTGGCCTCTCGCACCGCCGGTTGCCGAGCAAGCCATTCCCAATCCACGAACCCCTCACCGATGTCCTGGTTCACGGTGAAGTACCCGACGTTGCTCGATACCAGATTTTGGAAGAAATGTGTTCCCTGCGAAGGGGTCACACGCAGATCTTTGAATCCCGCCTCGACGATTACGCGTACCCCGGCGATCTGGTCCCATGTGACGGGGATACCGAGCCACGGATCGGTCGAGCCCCATCGTCCGACCCCGATCAGGAGGTACGGGATGTGCTGACCGCGGAGTTCCGCGTTGAGCTGCGCAACCGCACCGGCCGCCTCCTTGCTGGCCGAGCGATCGAAGCGATGGTAGTCGATGACCACGACATCCCGCAGGTCGTCGATCCGCCCGTGACCCAGCACGCTTGGGCTCTGGACCACGAGATCCTCGTCCCTGAACGGACCGATGTTCAGCTCCTCGAACTCCCGCGACAGGGCGAGGGGTCGCATCTGCAAGAACCCAAACTCCTTCGGGGATCCCGGCGGCGTGGACAGATTGACCGCGAATTCGATCTCCACGGGTGCGCTCGTACCTTCCTCGCCGATGTCGAGCAGGAACGCCAGGATGTCGGCGAGCGGGAACATCTCGTGCTTCAGGACGGGGGCAAAACTCACGAGTCGGACGCCGTGGCGCGACAGGCCATCATACACTGCGTCGTTCTCGCGCGAGTAGGTGGAGCCCACGGTGTGCAACGTCCCGTGCTCCTCGGCGTGTGCGAGGCCGAGGTGCAGCAGGCGGGAGTCCGCCGGGGCGTCGATTACGCCGGTATCGAGTCCGAGGTCGAGTGCCCAGAACTCCCGCTGCGAGTAGTGCACGAGATCCTGCACCGACGAGAGTTGCAGCACATGCCGCGGGTACCGAGGGCAGAACCGCAGGCACCGCTCACCGTCCATCACCGTCCGGCCGAGGCCGAGCGCCACGGCGGCGATGCCGTCCTCGGAATTGCACGGCGGGGCCGGATAGAAGTTGTGGGACCGCGCCACGCCGGCGAAGTCTGGGTAGAACACCCCCCCGTGGTGGGCACCGACGAGTTGCTGCACCACGACCGCCATCTTCTCTTCCTCGAGGCGGTAGGGCGTGCCGTCCAGGTAGGCCTTCGAGCGTCGGGAAAACGTCGAGGCGTACACGCGCCTGATGGCCGACACGAGCTGCGCCAGACGCACCGACAGGTCGGCGTGGTTGTTGGGCAGCATGAACGTGTCGTAGATCCCCGCGAAGGGCTGGTACTGGTTGTCCTCCAAGAGGCTCGATGATCGAACGGCCAAGGGGCGCCGCGCATACTGCAGAAAGACCGCAAGGTCCTTCTCTACCGCCGTGGACATGGTGGCGGACAGGAAACGGTCCACGATCTGCTGGCTGTCCGTGCAGCCGATCGCGAAATCCCGCAAATCGTTGAAGTCGAGGAAGTCGTCGAACACGTCCGTGCCCAGCACGGTCGCCGGTGGAACCGCGATCCGGACGCCGGGGAACCGATCGCTCGCGTGGTGCTGTTTGAGCAGGAAGTTCACGAAGGCCAGACCGCGGGCTTTGCCCCCCATGGAGCCAGTTCCGATGCGGCTGAACGGCACGGCGCCGTTGAACCGATCCCGCTCGAAGTCGACGACCACGGCAAGGTTCTGCTCGACGCGATATTCCCGGATCGCATCGATGAGGTGCGTGCGAAGGCCCTCGACCCCGTCGAAGTCGGTGAGCTTGCGCGGCCGGAGTCGCTCCGCGAGCGCGAACTCCGTTCGCGTCTTGAGCCAGCGCGAGAAGTGATTGCCTGATGCGTGGTAGGCGATGCTCTCTGCGGGGACCGTCTCCAGCTTCTCCATTAGGCTCTGGAGATCGGTCGCCCGGTCGACCTCGCTGCCGTCCGGTCGCCGGAACACGAAGTCGCCGAAGCCGAAGCCGTCGGCCATGAACGACCGAAGCTGGTGCAGCAGCATCGGGGACCCCTTCAACAGAAACGAGGCCCCCGCCTGTCGAGCCAGCTCCGCGTTGTCGGGCCAGCTGGATTGCAGCATGATCGGGATGTCGTGTCGCAGCGCCCGAACCTGGCGCGCCAGTTCAACGCCCGCGTGCCGATCGAGATGCCCGCTGCGCGGGAACTGAATGTCGGAAATAATGCCGAGGATCTCGTCGGGGTACGCGGTGATGAACTCCCACGCTTCCTCGTACGTCTGGCACAACAGGATCTTGGGACGCGCGCGGATGCGCATCAGCTTGTGCGCGAGGTTCAGACCTTCGGGCATCAAGTTGTGCGCATGCTGCATGAGCTCGGCATAGATGACGGGAAGAAACGCCGAGTAGTAGCGAACGTTGTCCTCGACGAGGACGATGGCCGGTACGCCGATCTCCCCGGTGTCGTGCGCCAGGTTGCGGCGGTCCTCGATGTACTTGACGATGGCCAGCAGGATCGTCGCGTTGCCCTGCCAAAGGAACACGCGCTCCAGGCGGCTCAGGTCTGGGGTGGATTCCAGGGTGGCGAGATCCCGTGCGTCGTACGCCAAGGCGACCACCGGAGCATGCAGCCCCGCGTCCGCGGCGCGCGCCGCCAACTCCGTGGCGCTCATGTCACCGAGCGTCAGACTCGAGATGATCAGGTCGTACCGGCGCTCCTGGCTGGCGAGTGCGAGCGCCTCGACGCCGGTGGAGACCCGCGTCAGCTCCGGCGTGTGCCGCAGGTTGAGGTCGAGGAACTCGCCCAGGATGAGCTCGCCAAGTTGACCGTCCTCGGCGAGAATGAACGAATCGTAGAGGCTCGTGACCAGCAGGATGTCCCGTACTCGGTGGGACATGAGGTACTGGAACCCCATGGGCCTGGCGACGCGCTCCTCGTGCGTCCCCGCCTCGCGACTCGCTGCGCTCATTCAGGTCTCCCGGACATGACGGGCGGCGCGGGGATTGCTTGTCCCGCTCCTCTTAACAGGGAATATGCGGCCCGCCCCTCCGTCAAGCCCGCTTCGACCCGCCCCAGCCGTTCACACGATGCCCTGGTCGATCATGGAATCGGCAACCTTGAGGAAGCCAGCGATGTTGGCCCCGACGACATAGTTGCCCGCGACGTCGAACCGTTCGGCGGTGTGGACGCAGACCTCGTGAATCGACTTCATGATCAGCCGCAGCCGACCGTCGACCTCCTCCCGCGTCCACGCATAGCGCATGCTGTTCTGTGCCATCTCGAGACCGGAGACCGCGACGCCTCCGGCATTGGCGGCCTTCCCTGGACCGTAGAGGATCCTCTCATCGACGAAGAGGTCCACACCTTCCGGCACCGTCGGCATGTTCGCCCCCTCCGAGACGACATAGACACCGTTCGCCAGCAGGTTCCGGGCGTCGAAGCTGTTGATCTCGTTCTGCGTCGCCGAAGGGAATGCACAGTGCGCCTTGTGATTCCACAGGGGATTGTGGTCCTGCTTGGCGTCCACCGGCGTGTAGGTCGCGCTCTTGAACTCGTCTGCGTATTCGTGGATCCGGCCGCGCCGCACGTTCTTCAAATCCATCACGAACGCGAGCTTCTTCTCGGTGATGCCTTCCGCATCGTAGATGTACCCGCCGGAATCCGACAGCGTGACCGGCGTGGCCCCGAGCTCGATGAGCTTCTGGCACGTGTACTGGGCCACGTTGCCGCTCCCGGACACGAGGCAGGTCTTGCCTTCGAGGGTCTCATTCCGCGTCGCGAGCATCTCGGCGGCAAAGTAGACGGCTCCGTACCCGGTCGCCTCCGGCCGAATGAGCGACCCGCCCCAGTTGAGGCCCTTGCCGGTGAGGACGCCGGTGAACTCGTTCCTGATACGCTTGTACTGACCGAAGAGGAACCCGATCTCGCGGCCGCCGACCCCGATATCGCCGGCCGGGACGTCGGTATTGGGGCCGATGTGGCGATAGAGCTCGGTCATGAAACTCTGACAAAACCGCATCACTTCGCCGTCGCTCTTGCCCTTGGGATCGAAGTCGGATCCCCCCTTGCCTCCACCCATCGGCAGCGTGGTCAACGCGTTCTTGAACACCTGCTCGAAGGCCAGGAATTTGAGGATGCCCAAGGTCACCGACGGGTGGAACCGCAGCCCTCCCTTGTACGGCCCGAGGGCGCTGTTCATCTCGATGCGAAACCCTCGATTGACTTGCACGTCCCCCCGATCGTCGACCCAGGGCACACGAAACAGAATCACGCGTTCGGGCTCGATGATGCGCTCGAGGACCTTCGTGGTCCGGTACTCGGGGTGCCGATCGAACACCAAGTGCACCGACTCGGCGACCTCCTGCAGGGCCTGGTGGAATTCGGGCTCGGCGGGGTTCTTCGCTTTCACACCCGCCAGCAACTGCGCGACATAGTCGCTCATAACATCCGCCTCCACACTCCCATAGTTCCGATCACCGCTGCTCGCTCGCTCGCGTCCCAGCTGTTCCCTCAATCATGCCGATGCCCGCTCGCCGTGCCCCTGCGGCTCTCGACCGCGAACCGCTCACGGGTCCGCACGGGGCTTTGGCACATATCGGCCGTCGAACCACACGTACCACGTCGCACCTTCGTCTTTCGACTGCTCGATGAATTGCCTTACGGACCCGTCGGGTTGCGGCGTGAATCGCATCCGGAAGCCTTCCCGTCGGTTGTCCGGGTAGACGTGCTCGCCCACCAGCCGCATGGCGCCATCCGTGAATCGCCCGGCTACCTCGATCACGCCACCCTGCCCGTCCACCCACACTTGAATCCACTGCCGTCGCGCCGGATGGTAGTAGTTGAAGCTCTTCCCCGTTGCCCCGGTCGCACTCGTCCAGTGCTCCACCAACAGACAACCAGCGACCACCTTTTCGATTCGGTTCGAGCCGGCCCGCTGGCCATCGGGGGTGAAGACGTCCCACTCCCCGACCCAGAAGTCGAACTCGTCGTACGCACCGCCTTCACCGCAGGGTGCCGGGGCCTCCTGCGCGGACACGGCCGCCGGAGACCCGCACAGCGCAACGAGTACAGGTATCGTCGAGAGCGTGAGCCGATAATGAAGTGACATTGAAGAATCCTTCCGCTGAAACGCTGTCGCTGGATGAGTCGGGGTCCGGGGCCGAGTCACTCGTCAGGGCGGGTCCCGTGGGAAGGAGCCAGGTCGTCGACGCCCGGCGGCCCTAGCCCCGGCGGTGGCGGCTCTCTCTGCCCTTCCCCCAGCGCGCTCGCCGATTCCAGCCGCTCGAGCACCCGATGCCACTGGCGCTCGGACTCGTGGTACTGCTTGAGTGCGTTGTCCAGATGACGTCCCACGAGCTCGAACGTCCTCCGAAATCGGTCGAACTGTCGCTCCAGGGCCCCCAGCGCCACCGCGATTTCCCTGGCCCGCTCCTCCACCTCCAACCCCCGGAGCCCATGCAGGACGGCCGCTATATAGGCGTAGAAGGTGTGCGGCGACACCGGAATCACGTGGCGTTGCAGGGCATACCCGATCAGGCTACCCTGCTCCTCGAGGGCCTCGTCGCGTACCACGGCCTCGTAGTACACCGCTTCGGCGGGGATGTACATCACGGCGAAGTCGAGGGTCCCTTCCTCGGGGCGGATGTATTTCTCGGCGATCTCATCGATGTGCTCCTTTAGCGAGCGCCGAAAGGCACGGCGTTCCCGATCCACGGTATCACCCGTCGCAACCAACATTCGCTGGCAGGCGTCGAGGGGAAACTTGGAATCGATCGGCACCAGCCGATCACCCACCCGGAGCACGGCATCGACCCGCTCGCCGGTGCGAAACGCGTACTGTATCTCATAGAGCCGGGCGGGGAACACCTGCCGCAGCAGTTCTTCGAGCCACACCTCACCCAGCGTGCCCCGCAGCCTGGGCACCTTGAGCAGCTCCTGCACTTCCGTCACGGATTCGCCCAGCGCTTCCAGGCGGACCGTGGCGTCCGAGAGCCGCCCGAGGCGCTCCCGGACATCGGCCAGAGACCTGGCCTGCTCCGCCGCTCCTTCGGCCACGGTCCTCGGCAACTCGCTCTGCGCCAACACGAGTTGGTCCAGTCGCGCGCGCAGTTCGCCGAGCTGTTGTCCGATCCCCGACGCGCGACCGCCGATCCCGCGCGCCACCACCCAGATCAGAACAAGCAGTGTGCTAGCCAGCAGCACCACCAACACGCTGCTTAGCATGTCCACTCGCGACCCTCCGATGCCAGACACACCAACGTAGTGGCGTGATCCCCGTTCGCAACGAAGACTGCTTGTACAGCCTTTGTCTAGCTAAGAATTAGATATCTACTTGACAATAAGGCTGACAGCCTGTATGTTCTTAGACACAAGTTAGACAGGGAAACTCCACTGGGCGGACTTTGAAGACGTAACACAATCAATTTCAACGAGTTACAACTCACACTGGAGGTGAAGATGCTGACCAAGTTCGCGAAGAAGGCAGGGTTTGCGGGACTGGCCGTCGCCACGTTGGGGATCGCCGCGTGTGATGATCCCGCCGAGCCCGCGCTCGAGAACATCGTGACCACCGCGGTCAACTCCGGATCGTTCACCACGTTGGTCGCCGCGGTCCAAGCGGCCGACCTGGATCCGACGCTGGCCAACGACGGGCCGTTCACGGTCTTCGCCCCGACGGATGATGCGTTCGCCGCGCTCCCGGCGGGCACAGTTGACGCGTTGCTGCAAGACATTCCGGCGCTCACCGACGTGTTGCTGTACCACGTGGTCGCCGGGCGCGTGCTCGCCGCCGACGTCGTCAACCTGACGTCGGCCACCACGCTTCAGGGTGCCAACATCGCCATCGACGCGTCAATGGGGGTGAAGGTCAACGACGCCACCGTCATCCAGGCTGATGTGCTGGCCTCCAACGGCGTCATCCACGTGATCGACAAGGTGTTGTTGCCGCCGCAGTAGCCCGTCTTCCTTCCAGGCGGTGGCAGAGGGCCGGGTGGCGAGTCCATCCGGTCCTCATTGCGTACCAGCCGTCGGGGCACCGCCGCGTCGCCGTGCACGGCGGATGGCGCGGCCACGCCTACCGGGTTGGATGCGGTGGCGGGCGTCCCAGGTACACGCTCGCGCCCGCGACCACGACGAACTGGCGGTCGAACCCGCTCACCTGCGTCCAGCGGGCCTCGGCGAACGGGCGCACGGGCAGTGGGATGAACGGCGGCAGCGTCGCCCCGACGAACAGATTCAGTCCGAGCTTGGTCCGTTTGGGGAAAGTGTGCGTGTCGGCCACGAGAAACGCCCGCCGGGCCAACGCGGCCCCGGCGCCCACGTACACGCCCGGCACCATCGCCCCGGCGGCGAGATCGAGATTGAGCTGCCAGGCCGCGGTGTCACCTCCCAAATAGTAGTCCCCGCTGAGCAGCACCTCCGCGAGCGGGGCGACGGGCAGCCGGACCTGCACCCCCAGCGCAAACTGCTCGGAGTCGAAGTCATGGCCGCCGCGGACCCCCACCGACGGCGGCGGGCGCCATGC
>CAYGCN010000016.1:0-269 GCA_964348385.1 uncultured Gemmatimonadaceae bacterium | reverse complement strand
TGGACACCGAATGTATGCGGGTTCCCCTGCGGCCGACCAGACGGCAAGTTTGGCGTTCCCATCGCGCACACATCGCTGCTTCCTGGAGGGTTCGATGCATCGCATTCTCGCCGTGTGTATCGCGGCCGCCGTCTGGATGGCCTCACCGCTCGAGGCGCAACCGTCGATCAGGCAGTACACGTCGGGCTTCGACAAGCGGGACGGGTACTTTCCACTCCACTGGGACCCCGCCACAGGGCGGCTCCTGCTGGAGATCCCACATCTCGATC
>CAYGCN010000015.1:34426-42273 GCA_964348385.1 uncultured Gemmatimonadaceae bacterium | reverse complement strand
TTTGCGGTCACCGCGCGGGGCGGGCGTCTCGAGCGTCCGTTGGAGTATCGCTTCAGCGATGCCGAGGTCTGGTCCTACGGATTGCGCGTCGATGTCGAGCCGCTGCCGGGGATCTTCGTGAACGCTGAAGCGGTGCGGTACGACGAGACGCGCGAGCGACCGGACGCAGCGCAGCTGGACTGGGATCAGACCCGGTTCAGTGTGGGCGCGACGTTCGTGTTCGGGTCGTCGGGGGCCCGGTCCCGGGGATTGCACCCGGCTATCCTTCGCATGCCTGAGACTCGGAGGTCGCGATGAAGGCCCTCGTGGGGATTGCGGCGGCAGCGGTCATCGCGGCCGCCGCGGGAGCGTCTCCCGTGCCGGGGGCCGCTCCGCCGCTGACACAGCAGTTTGACCATGCCAAGCACGAGGGCTTCGGCTGCACCACCTGCCACGCCGACGTGGCGCAAGGGCAGGTCTATCCGGACCCGTCGTTCTGCGCGTCGTGCCACGATGGGCAACTCCAACCGCGCGTGAATTGGCAGCCGCCCACGGGTCCGTCCCCGGCCAACCTGAAGTTCCGCCACGCCGGTCACCCGGCCGTGGAAGCGTGCGACATGTGTCACGTGAGTGACGGCATGGTACAGCGGGCCGTGATCGACCAGTGCATGGCGTGTCATGGGATTGCTGAGCACCAGAACGCCGCGGTGTCGGATTGCTCCATGTGCCACGTCCAGCCACCGGCTCCGCCGTCCCATGCCTTTGGCTGGCGGGACCGTCATCGGGCAGAAGCCGTCGCTGCACCGGAGCAGTGCGCCACCTGCCATGTGCGGGCCGACTGCCTGGACTGCCACCGCCCGGACGCCGCGTCGCCGGTGGGCGGATACCACGGTGTCGACTACCTGCAGCGCCATCCCGCGGCGTCGTACAACCGCGAGACGGAATGCTCGTCGTGCCACAACGTGAGCCAATTCTGTCAGAGCTGTCACCAGCAGGCGGGGCTCGTGTCTCGAGGGGCGATCGGCGCCGGGTACCACGACGGGAACGCGTCGTTCATCGCCGGCCACGCGCAGGCCGCCAGGCAGAACCTCGAGAGCTGCGTGGCGTGCCACACGGAGCGCGACTGCCTCCGCTGCCACGTCTCGTTCAACCCGCACGGCCCGGGCTTCGACCCCGGGGCGTACGCCGGGAAGAACCAGCAGGTGTGTACGGTGTGTCACACGGCAGTGCCGAACCCGGGATGAGCCCTGGTGGGGTAGCCGGGGTGGGAACCGTTCGGCACATTTGCGGGTACGGGGATCAGGCATCGCTTGATGCCGGGGCCGACGTGTGTCGGCGTGCTGACCAGTAAGGGGAGGTGAACCGGATGCGTTTCGTGAGATTCATCACAGCCGCGGTGGCGGTGACGGCCGTTGGTCTGGTGTTGCCGGCGCAGGCCCTGGCGCAGGCACCGGCGAAAAAGCCGCCGGTCATGAGCCACACTGCCGAGGGCCGGGCCAACTGCATGATGTGCCACAGCGGGAAGATGCAAGGCATCAAGGCGGCACCGGCTGATCATGCCGAGCGCCCCAACGAGAGCTGTGCGTTCTGCCACGCTCAGGATGCTGCGATTCAGACGAAGGAGGCGAAGGCGATTCCGCATACGCTCGAGGGCAAGTCGAACTGCCTCATGTGTCACAGTGGCAAGATGGCGAACATCCCGGCGCCGCCGGCGGAGAGCCACGGCGACAAGGGCATCAATGACAGCAAGTTCTGCGGGTACTGCCACACCGTGAAGCCGTAGGCAGTCGCGGGGTCGATCGACGGTCCCCGGGGTCGGAGCCGACTTCGGGGGCCGTTTCCTATTCGGGTCTGGACGCGGCCGACCTCGGGCGAGACCTTGGGACGGATGACTGCAACGAACGGCAGCGACCTGCACACGATCCCCGGCGTGGGGCCGAGCATCGCGCGCGATCTTCGGGAGCTCGGGGTTCGGCGGGTTGCCGATCTCCGGGGACGCGATCCCGAGCGGCTGTTTGTTGACCTCATCGCCCTTCGCGGGGCTCCCGTGGATCGCTGCGTGCTGTACGTCTTCCGCTGCGCCGTGTACTACGCCGATCGGCGTCGCCATCGGGCGGAGCTGCTCAAGTGGTGGAACTGGAAAGACCGACGATATGCGGGGAGGGCGCCGTGACGGGACTCGACGATCTGGTACAGGGCTTTCTGAGTCAGAAGCGGATCGCGGTGGCCGGCGTGTCAAGGAATCCGCGTGAGGCTGCCAACCTCATCTTTCGCAAGCTCGAGGGAGCGGGCTACCATGTGGTCCCCGTAAACCCGCGGGCCGACGAAGTCGAAGGGCGGCCGTGCTATCCGGATCTGGCGGCGATCCCCGACGGTGTGGACGGGGTCGTGATTGCCACGCCGCCGTCGGCGGCACAGGGCCTGGTCGAGCAATGCGGCGCGCTGGGGATTCGGTGGGTCTGGATGCACCGGTCGTTCGGGGAGGGGAGCGTGTCTCCGGCGGCAGTGGAGTGGTGCCGCGCGCATGACATCCGGGTTATCGCTGGGGCATGCCCCATGATGTTCTGCAAACCCGTGGATTTCGGGCACCGGTGCATACGCTGGCTGCTGAGCGTGACGGGCGGCTTGCCCTCGTCCTGAACATCACGATCGACGACGGAGTGCAACCATGATCGTTTTCCAAACCACGCTCGGCAGCTTCACCGTCGAGCTTCACACCGACGAGGCCCCGCTCACGACGGAGAACTTCCGGCAGTATGTGGACGCCGGGTTCTTCGACGGAACGATCTTCCATCGCGTGATTCCCGGGTTCATGGTGCAGGGTGGTGGCTTCACGGCCGACATGGTGCACAAGAAGACCCGGTCGCCGATACGGAACGAGGCCGACAACGGCCTCAAGAACGTCCGCGGCACTCTCGCGATGGCGCGCACGCAGGACGTGAACAGTGCTACCTCGCAGTTCTTCATCAACGTGGCGGACAACGCCTTCCTGGATCACGGGGCTCGCGACTTCGGCTATGCCGTGTTCGGCACAGTCGTCGAGGGCATGGATGTCGTGGATGCGATTGCAGCCGTGAAGACCGGCGCCAAGAAGGGGCACGCGGACGTTCCGCTCGAGCCGGTGGTGCTGCGTTCGGTTCGGCGCCAATGAGCGGCGCGCAACTGGTGCCGTTGACCGGGTACCGAGCATACCCGATCGAGGAGATGCGACAGCGGGCCGCCGGCTTCTACGACGAGATGCACCGCCGCCGCACCGTGCGGCACTTCTCGGACAGTCCCGTGCCCCGCGACGTGATCGAGCTCTGCCTTCGGACCGCGGGCACCGCACCCAGTGGGGCCAACCGGCAGCCTTGGCACTTTGTGGTGGTCGGTGATCCGGCCGTCAAGCGCCGGATCCGGGCAGCGGCGGAGCGCGAGGAGCGAGCGTTCTATGCCGGGAGGGCGACCGACGAGTGGCTCGAGGCCCTGGCGCCCCTGGGGACCGACGAGCACAAGCCATTTCTCGAGACCGCGCCCTACCTCATCGCCGTCTTTGCGGAACGATACATCGTCGGTGACGACGGGTCGCGACACGCCAATTACTACGTGACGGAATCGGTGGGGATCGCCACCGGGCTCCTCGTGGCGGCGCTCCACCATGCGGGTCTCGCGACGCTCACCCACACCCCGAGCCCGATGGGATTCCTGAATGAGATTCTGCACCGGCCCGAGCACGAGCGGCCCTTCGTGCTCCTGGTGGTGGGGTATCCCGCTGCCGACGCCCTCGTCCCCGTGATCACCCGCAAGCCGCTGGAAACCATCGCCAGCTTCGTTTGCTAACCTGTTGTGGAAAAATATGTTAGCAGGTAAAGAAATCTTAATGTAAAGATTAGAATATTGCTATAATAATATGCTACATTCCCCCTGTGCAAACGGCCGACAGCGCCTGGTGCGGCCGGTTGAGTGATGACTCACACAGGGGGGCTGTTGTGAGACCGATCGTGGTACTCGGTGCGGGAACGGCCGGCACCATCATGGCCAATCGCATCGCCAAGCGATACAAGTCCGAGCTCGGCGCCGGCGTCATGTCCGTCGCGGTCGTGGACCAGGACAACCACCACGTGTACCAGCCGGGACTCCTCTTCGTCCCGTTCGGGACCTACAAGCCAAGCGAGACCGTCAAGCCGCGACGCCGCCAACTCGACAAGCGGGTCACGTACGTCCAAGCGGCGATCGACCGGGTCGAGCCCGATGAGGACCGGGTGTACCTCACCGATGGGCGGGTGCTGGATTACGACCTGCTGGTCGTGGCTACGGGGACGCGGATCGCACCGGAGGAAACCGACGGCCTCACCGGCGAGGGGTGGCAGGAGAAGATGTTCGAGTTCTACACCCTCGAAGGCGCGACGGCGCTGGGTCAGGCGCTCGAGCGGTTCGACGGGGGACGGCTCGTGGTCAACATCGTCGAGATGCCGATCAAGTGCCCCATCGCGCCACTCGAGTTCGTGTTCCTCGCGGACGACTACTTTACGAGCCGCGGTATTCGCGATCGGGTGGAGATCGTGCTCGCCACGCCGCTCGACGGCGCGTTCACCCGCCCAGTGGCGGCCAAGGCCCTGGGCGACTTGCTCGTGGAGAAGAACATCGTTCTCGAGCCCGAGTTCAACGCCGGAAAGGTGGACGGCCCGAACGGCAAGCTCGTCTCGTGGGACGAGCGGGTGATCGACTTCGATCTCCTGGTGAGTATCCCGGTGCATTTGGGTCAGGACTACGTGGGTCGGTCGCCTGGACTCGGCGACGACATGAATTTCGTGCTGACCGATCCGCAGACCCTGCAGGCCCAGCGCAAGCCGAACGTCTTCGCGCTGGGTGACGCGACCAACGTTCCCACGTCCAAGGCGGGGTCGGTGGCCCACTTCGAGGCCGAAGTCCTGGCGGAGAACATCGATCGCTTCTTGGCGGGCAAGCCGCCAAAGCCGGCCTTCGACGGCCACGCCAACTGCTTCATCGAGACCGGTGACGGCAAGGCCGTGCTGATCGACTTCAACTACGACGTCGAGCCGCTCCCGGGCCGGTTCCCGTTCACGGTCGGCCCTATGCCGCTCCTCAAGGAGTCGCGCATCAACCACTGGGGGAAGCTGGCGTTCAGGTGGGTCTACTGGCATATGCTGCTGCCCGGGCGAGACATCCCGGGGGTGCCGCCGCAGATGCTGCTGCGGGGAAAGCGGCGCGGTGATCTGCCCAAGCTGGAACGACGATACGTACAGGGCGGAGCGCCCGAATCGGACAAGAGCGAGGACGACGCGACGCGCGTCGCTTGATCATCACAGGGGGAATCGTGACGGCATCATTGGCAGGATACGCGGTCGAGGTCGACCACGAAGGCTACATGCAGAAGCCGGAGCAGTGGAACAAGGAGATCGCGCAGGAGCTGGCCAACGAGGTGGGCATCGGGACGCTCACGGATCGGCACTGGAAGGTGATCGAGTTCATGCGCGCCAAGTTCATGGAAAACGGGACGGCGCCGTCCATCCGGTCACTCGGAAAGGAATCCGGCGTGCCGGTGAAGGAGCTGTACCAGTTGTTCCCGAAGGGGCCGGCGAAGCTGGCCGCGCGCGTGGCCGGGATTCCGAAGCCGCGCGGCTGCGTCTGATCCGGACTGTGCGATAGAGGAGACGATACCATGACGACGACAATGCCCGAGTCGGTCATGACGACCGCTTCGGAGCCAAAGGCAATCGAGAAGGTCTCGATCATCATCTCCAAGGGATCGCTCGAAGGGATTTACCCCGGCCTCATCATGGCCAACGGGGCGCGGATGGAGGGCATCGAGGCGAATGTGTTCTTCACGTTTTTCGGCACGGACGCGATCGTGAAGAAGCGTCAGGCCAAGGTCAAAGTCGCCACGGTGGGCAATCCGGGGCTTCACATGCCTACGCTGCTGGGGGCCATTCCGGGCGTCTCCGCGTTCGTCACCCACATGATGAAACGCGAGATGGACAAGCTCGACATCCCACCGATTGGCGAGTTCGTGCAGATGATCGCCGATACGGGTGCGGGCATCTACGCCTGCAAGGCGTCGGTCGACATGTTCAAGCTCGAGCGTAGCGACTTTGTCGACCACATCACCGACGTCATCACGGTCGGTGAGTTCTACGAGATGGCGGCGGGGGGCGAAATCGTGTTCACCTGACGCCGCCTGCCGGCGTCGGGCTCTACGGCCCGGCCTCCTTCTCGACCGACTCAACAGGCAGCCCCCCTGGTCGGCTTGAAGGAGTGTCCGCCGGGCCGTTCACGTGGTGGTGCCGCGAACGACCGGCTCCCGCCATGGTGACCCATCGATCCGAACGGTAAGTTCCTGTCGTCTTTGCCGGAGCCTCGCCATCATGCCGCCACCGAAGATCCCCCGTCCCGTCTCGGGTGAGTACGATCCCTACTATCAGCGGTACCTCGATGGACTCCCAGAGGGCGATGTGCTGGCTCTCCTCGACGCGCAGCGTCGGGAAACGAGCAGGCTTCTCGGCGGCCTCTCCGATCAAGAAGCGGCATTGCGTTACGCCGTCGGGAAATGGAGTGTCAAGGAGGTCCTGGGGCACCTGATCGACGTCGAACGGGTCTTGGGCTACCGAGCGCTGCGTTTCAGCCGAGCCGACGCGACTCCCCTCCCGGGATTCGAGCAGGACGACTACGTGAGCCACGGGAACTTCGACAGCCGTACGCTCGCCGATCTCCTCGTGGAGCTGGACGTGGTCCGGTCGGGCACGCTCGCGCTGTTCGGCGGCATGAGTGCCACCATGCTGGACCGCCAGGGAACGGCCAACGAGGCGACCATGCGGGTACGTGCGGTGCCGTGGATTGTTCTGGGACACGAGCGGCACCACCTCGCCATCCTGCGAGAGCGATATCTCGCCGCCGAGCGGGCGGAGCGGGGGAACGGGTGGTAGGCGCCACCGGCCGAGCGACTGGTGTGGCGCTCCTGGGCCTGGCGGCGTGCGTGCCGGCAGACCGCGCTCCCGAGAGGGTGGCGGTCGTTGCCGCGCCCACTCCACAGGCTGCGGAAGCCGGGATGGCCGTCATGCTGGCAGGCGGCAATGCGGTAGACGCCGCCGTCGCGGTCTCGTTCGCGCTCGGCGTGACGGAGCCCGCGATGTCCGGCCTCGGCGGACAGACCCAGATCCTCCTGCATCCGCCGCATGGCTCCCCCATCGTGATCAATGGGACATCATTCGCGCCGCGAGCGACCCCACGCCGGGCGACCGCCTCCGATATCGTCGGCCACCGTGCCACCACGGTGCCCACGACCGTGCGCGTGCTCGATCACGCATGGCGCGCCTATGGGAGTGGCCGCATGGCGTGGCGCGACCTGCTCGAGCCGGCCGTGCGGTATGCCGAAGATGGATTCGTCGTCGGCGCATTCGGGGCAAATGTGTGGGCGCGCAATGCTGAGCAGCTCGCCACTGACGCCGCCACGCGGAGGCTCTTCCTCGACGCGGACGGCAGCGCACCGGGCGCCGGCACCGTGTGGCGCCAGCCCGTGCTGGCGCGGACGTTGCGCCGCCTCGCGGCGGACGGCGCCGACGAGTTCTACCGGGGCTCGATCGCTCGAGAGATCGCGCGTGACATGGCGCAGCACCGCGGGTGGCTGACGTTCGACGATCTCGCCGGTCTCCCGGTCCCGGTGGAGATGCGACCCCTTCGCGGGACGTATCGACGGTTCGAGGTCTACTCGCTGCCACCCCCGGGTGGCGGATGGGTGGTGCTCGCCATGCTGAACCTGCTGGAGCAGTCGCCGACGAGCGCACTCAGGCCGGGAAGCGCGGACCGCGCGATGCACGTCTATCACTTCGGCGCCTACGCGGTGGGCAAGATGGTGAAAGGCAAAGAAGCGA
>CAYGCN010000015.1:8496-34416 GCA_964348385.1 uncultured Gemmatimonadaceae bacterium | reverse complement strand
CACTGCGCCTCGGCCACCGGGAGCGCCGCGATCATCCGGTCCGCGACCTCGTCGACTACGCGGACGAGGTGGGGCGCAAGCTGGACAAGGCCACCGCCCGCACGCTGCTCGGTGAGGGCGACGGCCACACCACGCACTTCTCGGTGGTCGACGGTGACGGCCTGGTCGTGAGCGTCACGCAGAGCATCAACTATGCGTTCGGCGCCAAGGTGGCCCACGGGAGCCTCGGGTTTCTCTACAACGACTACATGCGAGAGTACGAGCTCGGGAGACCGGATCATCCGTTTGCGCTCCGCGCCGGAGCCATGCCGTATTCATCGATGAGTCCCACCATTGTCGTGCGTGACGGGAAGCCGGTACTCGGGCTCGGCAGTCCGGGCAGCGCCCGCATCATTTCGGCGGTGGTCCAAGTGGCCGAGTTGTGGATGGATGGGTATGCCGATGTCGAGCGGGCGGTGGCCATGCCGCGGCTTCACGTCGTGCCGGACAGTGGGCTCCATGTCGAAGATCCCGCTGACGCCGATCGATGGGGCGATCGGTTCGTGTCGGAGGGGTTTGTGCTCCTCCGACGGGACGACGCTGCAGGTGACCTCGACGCATACTTCGGCGGGGTGCACGCGGTCGCGTTCGAGCGGGGGACATGGACCGGAGCTGCGGATCCCCGGCGCGACGGTGTCGTGGTGCGAATGCCGCTGCCCATCGACGGCGAGCGATGAAGAAGCTGCTGCTCATCGTGGTCGTCGTCGTCCTCCTGGCCCTCGATGTCGCGGCGGTTCGGGACATCGTGCGAGGCGAATCCGATCTTCAGAACGAGTTCGTGACGGTCATGCTGAGCGGGTTGGTGTTCGGCGGGCTGATCGGCTACTGGGTGCGTGAGCGTCGCAGGCGGCGCTCCGGTGACCCGAACGCGCGACCGGAACGGGGCTAGCAGCCGTTCGATGTTTGTAGGGCACTACGCCGCCGCGTTGGCCGCCAAGGGTGTCGACCGCGCCATTCCCTTGTGGACGTTGATGCTGGCGGCGCAGCTGCTCGACGTGCTCTGGGCAGGGTTCGTGCTGCTCGGTGTGGAACACATCCGCATCGTCCCGGGATTCACCGCCACCAATCCGCTCGAGCTGGTGTCGGTGCCGTTCTCACACAGCTTCACCTCCGCGGCGATCTGGTCCCTGGTGGCGGTGATGGCGTACAACACGTTTGCTCAGTACGGTCGCGTCCGCGGGGTGGCCGCTTTGGTCGGTGTCGTCGTGCTCGTGCATTGGCTCTTCGATGCGCTGGTGCATCCGGCGCAGCTCCCGCTCTATGGCAACAGGTGTCCGGTGGGGCTCGGCCTGTGGCGATATCCGGTGCTGTCCACCACGGTGGAAGTGGCGTTGCTCCTCGGTGGGCTCGTGTTCTTCCTGGGGGCGGCGCGTCCGCGTGCGGCGTCGTTGCGACACGGAATCGTCGTGTTGGCAGTCGTTCTCGGGCTGGTCCAGGTGGTGGCGGCCGTGGGGCCGCCGCCGCCCAGCGTGACGGTGGTTGGCGTGTCCGGTCTCCTCACGCCGCTCGCGATCACCGCGGTCGTCTACGTGCTGGAGCGCCGGGAGCCGAGGCCGCTCACATGACGGTCCCCGTCGCGTTCTCGCCCATCGAGTGGACGCCAAGTGGTGTCCGGATCCTGGATCAGTCGCGCCTGCCGGAGCGCGAGGTCTATGTCGAGATCCGCGGCATCGATCCGATGGCGGAAGCCATACGATCGCTCCGGGTTCGCGGTGCACCCCTCATCGGCATCGCGGCTGCCATGGGCGTTGCTGCCGCCGCCGAAGCGGCGGCCGCAGAGGGAAGCCTCACGCCGGAGTGGCTCGCGTCCGCCGTCGAACGGCTTCGGGCGACCCGACCGACCGCGGTCAACCTGAGGTGGGCGCTCGACCGCATGCAGCAGCGCGCCACCGGCTTCGCCGGGCGGTCGTGGGGCCGGGACGTGTCGCAGGCCCTGCGAGACGAAGCGCAACGCATTTGGGACATCGAGGCCGGAATGTGCGTCGCGATCGGGCAAGCCGGCGCCGATCTCATCGCGCCGGGCTCGACGGTGCTCACCCACTGCAACACCGGACGGCTCGCCACGGGCGGGCTCGGCACGGCACTCGCCGTGATCTCCGAAGCTCACACCCGAGGCATGGACATCGATGTCGTGGTCACGGAAACCCGGCCGCTGCGCCAGGGGGCAAGGCTCACGGCGTGGGAGTTGGCGCGCCTTGGCATTCCCGGGCGGGTCATCGTGGACGGGGCTGCCGCCGCCCTCATGGCCAAGGGGGACATCGACGTCGTGATCACGGGCGCCGACCGGATCGCCGCCAACGGCGACGTGGCGAACAAGATCGGCACCTACGCCCTCGCGGTGCTGGCCGACGCCCACGGCATCCCGTTCTACGTTGCGGCGCCGCTCAGCACGTTCGACACCTCGCTCCCTGCCGGCGAGGCGATCCCGATCGAGGAGCGGGGGCCCGAGGAGATCGGCCCGGCCCCGGGAACGCCGGCGTTCAATCCGGCGTTCGACGTGACCCCGGCGAGCCTGATTGCCGGGATCGTGACCGACCGAGGGGTGCTGCGACCACCGCTTGACGCGGCGATCGCGGCCGTCGTGCACTAGGGGCGATCGCCGGGGTCGCTCAGGCGACTATGGCGTCCCGCACGTGGGCTTTGATGAACGTGCACCAGTTGTCCACACCCTCACCCGTCAGTGCCGACGTGCGGAAGAAGCGGAGGTCGGGATTGATGCGCTTGCCGTTTGTGACGGCCCGCTCGACGTCGAAGTCGACGTGCGGGAGCAGGTCGATCTTGTTCAGGATGGCGTAGTCGGCCTCCCGGAACATCTTGGGGTACTTGAGCGGCTTGTCCTCGCCCTCCGTCACCGAGAACACCACGATCTTGGCCTCTTCGCCCAAATCCCAGCTCGCCGGGCATACGAGGTTCCCGACGTTCTCGATGAAGATGAGATCGGTGCGATTCAGGTCGATCTCATCGAGGGCGCTGAGGATCTGCCGAGCGTCGAGGTGGCAGGCGCCCCCGGTCACGACGGCGTGGACTAGCCGGCTGGTGTGCGCCGCCAGCCGCTCGGCATCATTCTGGGTCTGGACGTCGCCGGTGATCACGGCGATCTCGACGTGCGCGCCGAGGCAGCTGAGCGTGCGCTCGAGGAGCAGCGTCTTCCCGGCGCCGGGTGACGACACGAGGTTGAATGCGGTGACACGGTGTGCCTCGAGGCGGCGCCGAACCTCGCGAGCCAACTCGTCGTTCCTCTCCAGCACCCTCTCGCGGACGTCGATTGTTCGGATGGACATGGTCGCTTCTTGGACCCAGTGCTCACATGAACGGTAGGCCGGGAACGATGAAGAATCGGTGAAAGGGTAGTGATGGTTGACAACTCCGCCTCCGGCGGAGACGGTCCGAAAAGCGCCATCTGCCCGTGTGACCGAGTTTGACGCGACCACGTGAGGAGAGACGATGTCATCGGTGCTTGCACTCGATCAGGGGACGACTGGATCCACCGCGCTGGTCATCGCCGCCGACGGGCGGGTCGTGGCCCGAGCCTACCGTGAGTTTACGCAGCACTTCCCCAGGCCGGGATGGGTGGAGCACGATGCCGAAGAGATCTGGCGCGTCACGCTGGAGGTCGCGCGTGAAGCGCTGGCGCAGGTCGACGAGACGCCAGCCGCCATCGGCATCACCAATCAGCGCGAGACCGTCGTCGCGTGGGATCGCACGAGTGGCACGCCACTCGGTCGGGCCCTCGTGTGGCAGGACCGCCGCACCGCGGATCGATGTCGCAAGCTCAGGGCGGAACACGGCGATGCGTGGATCGCCAGGCGCACCGGACTGGTGTGGGATCCGTATTTCTCGGGGACGAAGATCGAGTGGATGCTCCGCGAGGTGCCGGACGTGCGGCGGGCCGCCGCCGAGGGACGCGTCGCGTTCGGCACCATCGACACCTGGCTCACTTATCGACTCACGTCGGGAGCGGCCCACGTCACCGATCACACCAACGCGTCGCGCACGCTGCTGTACGACATCGCGAGCCATGACTGGGACCCTGAACTCCTCGAGCTGTTCGGGGTGCCGCGCGAAAGCCTCCCCTCGATCCACCGCTCCAGCGAGGTGGTGGGGATGGCCGATCCGCGCCACCTGGGCGCCGAGCTGCCGATTGCCGGCATTGCGGGAGACCAGCAGGCGGCGCTCTTCGGCCAGGGTTGTTGGCAACCCGGGCAGGCGAAAAACACGTACGGGACGGGGGCGTTCCTGTTGATGGTGGTGGGGGAGGAGTGGGAAGCGGGAAGCGGGAAGGGGGAAGCGGGAAGCGAGAAGGGTGGGCACGGGGTGCTGACGACGGTGGCGTGTGATGCCGCGGGCGCGCCGATCTTTGCGCTGGAAGGTTCGATCTTCATCGCCGGTGCCGCCATCCAGTGGCTGCGGGACGGACTCGGCATCATCGAGCGGGCCTCGGACAGCGCCGAGCTGGCGGCCAGCGTGGTGGACACCGGGGGCGTCTACTTCGTTCCGGCCTTCGTGGGGCTCGGCGCCCCCCATTGGGAGCCCGAGGCCCGCGGCACGATTGTCGGCCTGACCAGAGGCTCCGGTCGGGCGCATCTGGTTCGCGCGGCCCTCGAGGCGATGGCGTTCGGCACGCGCGACGTTTTGGAGGCGATGAGCACTGCCTCGGGGGTGCCGCTCGCCGAGCTCAAGGTGGATGGGGGAGCGGCCGCGAACGACTGGCTGGTGCAGTTCCAAACTGATACGCTCGGGGTGCGGGTGGCGCGGCCCGATGTGGTGGAAACCACCGCGCTGGGGGCCGCCGGCCTCGCCGGGCTTGCCACTGGCGTGTGGCGGGACGCGACGCACTTCCTGGCGAGTCGGTCCTATCAGTGGTTCGAACCAGCGGTATCCCGGGAGGCGGAGTACCGGGAGTGGCGCCGGGCCGTGGGGACCGCTCTGGGGTGGGCGCGGAGCCGCGTCGACGGGTCCTGAGAAGGCCCGACCCGCCTAAGGAAACCTTTACGGGCCGATCACGAACTTTTGGGGCCGAGTGGGATAGGATACTACGCATCGGGCGGGAATCCCGACTCGGTTTCCCGCCATTCGTTAGGGGGGTATATTTCGGTCATGAAAGCCAAATACAAGTTCCTCTTCGGTGCCGTGTTGGTGGCGGGAACGGTCGGATTCCTGATGACCTCCGGAATCAAGGAGACCGGTGTCTACTTCCTCACCCCGACCGAGCTCGCGGCCAAGGTGGCCGCCGATCCGACGTTCCACGACGTTGGAGTCAAGATGGGCGCGCGGGTGGTGCACGGGTCGATCACGCGGGACGTGGGGACCCAGACGATCACGTTCCAGGTGACCGACGGGGCGCAGACCTATCCGGTGGTGTACCGGGGCCTCGCGCCCGACACGTTCACCGACGACGTCGACGTCGTCGTCGAGGGCCGGCTCGAGCCGGACGGCACGTTCCGCGCGACCACTCTGCTGGCCAAGTGCGGCTCACGCTACGAGACCACCCCGCAGGCCTAGCGCCATGACCACGCTGGGACAACTCGGGTTGTGGCTCGCGCTGCTGATTGGCGCGTGGGGCACGTTCGTCGGTTTCTATGGCGGGATCACGGGCCGTGCCGAGCTGGTTACGAGCGCCCGGCGCGCCACCTACGCCCTGTGCGGCGTGCTGGTCGTCGCGTCGATCGGGCTCGTCGTCGCACTCCTCAAGCACGACTTCAACGTGGCCTACGTGGCGAGCTACACCAGCCGCGATCTCCCCACGGTGTACATCCTGTCCGCCTTCTACGGCGGCCAGGCGGGGAGCCTCTTGTTCTGGGCGGTCGTGCTCTCGATCTTCGGCGCGCTGGCGCAGTGGCTCACGTCGCGCAAGTACGACCATCTGCTCCCGCACGTGGCGGGCGTGACGAGTGCCGTCACGGTGTTCTTCGTGATCGTGACGTTGTTCGCGGCCAATCCGTTCGACCGGCTTCCGTTCACGCCGGCCGACGGCAGTGGGCTCAACCCACAGCTGCAGAACCCGGGCATGGTGATCCACCCGCCCATGCTGTACCTCGGGTACATCAGCATCACGATCCCGTTCGCGTTCGGTGTGGCGGCCCTGGTGTCCAAGCGTCTCGACACGGGCTGGCTCCACGCGATCCGTAAGTGGACGATCGTCTCCTGGTTGTTCCTCTCCATCGGCATCACGCTCGGCATGTGGTGGGCGTATGTGGAGTTGGGGTGGGGCGGCTACTGGGCGTGGGACCCCGTGGAGAACGCCAGTTTCCTGCCCTGGCTCACGATGACCGCGTTCCTCCACTCGGTGATGATTCAGGAAAAGCGGGGCATGCTGAAGAAGTGGAACATGGTGCTCGTGTCGCTCAGCTTCCTGCTCTCCATCTTCGGCACGTTCATCACTCGGAGTGGAATCATCTCGAGCGTCCACTCATTCGCGCAATCGCAGGTGGGCTACTACTTCCTGGGCTTCCTGATCTTCATCATCGTCGCGATGGCGGCGCTGTTGTGGCTTCGCGTGCCCATGCTCGAGTCCGACGCGCATCTGGAGAGCATGGTGTCGCGCGAGGCGAGCTTCCTGTTCAACAACCTGATCCTGGTGGGGATCGCCTTCTCGGTGTTCTGGGGCACGATGTTCCCGGTGGTGTCCGAGATCGTTCGCGGCACGCAGGTCACGGTAGGGCCGCCGTTCTTCAACCAGGTGAACATCCCGCTCGGGTTACTCCTGCTGGCACTCACCGGCATCGGCCCGCTCATCGCGTGGCGCAAGGCCAGCGTGCGAAATCTGCGGCGACAGTTTGTGGTGCCCGTGGTGTCCGGCGGGATCGCGGCCGCGATCCTCACGACGCTCGGCATGGGGAACTTTTACGCCATCGCGACGGTGTCGCTGGCGGCGTTCGTCACCGGAACGATCCTCCAGGAGTTCGTGCGCGGCGTCGGCGCGCGGCACCGCCTGCATGGTGAAGGCTACCTGCAGGCGTTCGCGCGGCTCGTGGGCCGCAACCGGCGGCGCTACGGCGGCTACGTGGTGCATCTGGGCATCGTCATCTACTTCCTCGCGTTCACGGGTCAGGCGTTCAAGGTCGATCTCGAAGCGTCGCTCAACCCGGGCGAGGTGGCAGAGTTGGAGTCACCCTGGGGGCATACTTACGCGTTCACGCACATCGGGGTCTCGCAGTACGACGAGCTCAATCGGCTGGTGAGTGCGGCGAGTGTCGAGGTGGCGCGTGACGGCGAGCGCGTCGGCATCATGAAGTCCGAGAAGCGGCAGCACTTCACCTGCACCGCGCCCATCCAGCCGTGTCCGCGGCAGATGCGCCGACGATCGTTCGAGCCGTCCACCGAAGCGGGGATCCGTAGCGATCTGCGCGAGGACGTCTACATCGTCTTCGCGGGTGTCGTGGAAGGGACGGAGGAGGCCGTGTACCGGTTTACCCTGAACCCGATGGTGTGGTGGGTGTGGTTCGGCGGCTTCGTCTTGGTGGTGGGCGGCGTCGTGACGCTGTGGCCGGGCACGACCATCCGCACGGTCGGCCAGGAGGATACGCAGGGCGGCTACGCGGCCCAGCTCGTGGAGGCGAAGCGTGCGTAGGCGCGACCTGCTTGGGTACGCCGCTGCCACGGCGATGCTCCCGCTTGCGCGAGCGGCTCGCGCCCGGGAGCCGACCGCCCAGAGCAGCCAGACGACTGCGCCGGAGCTGTACGATCCGTTTCGGGTCGGCCGGCCGCGCGACCGGATCACCGACTACGAGAACGATCCGTTCATCGTGAGCCTCGAGAGCCGGATGCGGTGCACCTGCGGGTGCAATCTCGACGTTTACACGTGTCGCACGACGGATTTCACCTGTGCCACCTCGCCGGCCATGCACCGTGAGGTGGTTCAGATGGTCGAGTCGGGCAAGACGGCGCAGGAGGTGATCGACGCGTTCGTGGCGCGACACGGCGAGATGGTGTTGATGGCCCCCAAGAAGGAGGGGTTCAACCTGCTGGGCTACTTCCTCCCCGGTGCGGCAATCGCGTCGGTGGGTGCCTGGCTGGTTTGGGTGTTGGCCAAACGCCGCACGCGCGTGGCGACCGTGGAGGCCCGTGACGGTATGGATCTCTCCGGTCTCGCGCCCGAGGATCGCGCCAAGCTCGAGGCGGAGCTGAGCAACCTGGAGCTGTAGCCATGCTGGAGCTGATCGCGGGGGTGCTGGTGGCGTTCGTGGCGGTGGGGGCGGTGGTGCAGCCGCTGCTCACTCCGGCCGTGGCGAAGCAGCGAGGGGCAAAGCCCGAGATCGAGTTCGAGGAACTCGAGGAGTCGGCGTCACCCAAGATCCAGGCCCTCCTCGCCCTGAAGGAGATCGAGTTCGATCGCGCCACCGGGAAGCTGTCGGACGAGGACTACGCGGAGCTCAAGGCCAAGTACTCGAAGGTGGCCCTGGACGCGATCCGGGATGAGGAGACGGCGAGCTCCGCCGTCGTGAGCGACATGGAGGACGCTGCCGAAGAGCTGGTGCGTCTGGCCGCGAGCGGTGCGCTGGCGGTCTGCCCGCAGTGCGGCCCGCGGCCGGAGACCAGCGCGGCCTTCTGCTCCGACTGCGGCCGTCCCCTCACGAAACCGGAGCCGGCCACGAAGGCGCGGTATTGCGAGGCCTGTGGCAATGCGCTGTCACCCAACGCCAAGTTCTGCGACGCCTGCGGCGTCAAGGTGGGTGCTCAGCCGACGGGCTCCGTTCGCTAGCTGATCAGGCTCGAGCGCCCCTTAGTCCGGGGCGCTCCTTCTTGTACCAGTTGCCGTCTCAGCGTGGAGCGGGGCGGAGGCCGGTTGGACCGCCCCGATGTCCGAGTATTCCGCTCCGGTTTAGATCCTGCACGGCGTTCCCCTGTGACTTCGCTGACACGCCGGGCAATCCGCAGGACACAGCAGCCAAGCGATTGTCAATTTGTCACTTAGGTACGTGTGCCGGCATGTCTTACGCCGCCGCACCTTCATGGAGATCTCACGAAATCTTCATGAGATGGCGGGCACCCTGGGTGCCTAGGGGGGTCCTTGCCGCACGCGTACAACCCGACTCGATCCGGTTGCGTGGCTCGCGCCGGAGAGCGATTGCGCATCGCTGCTTCACATGGGCAGGGCTGCAGACTCGGCGAAACCGACAGGGGGAGACATGAGATCACTGCTCGCCGCAACGGTACTACTGTGGGTATTGAGCGCCTCCGCGCTGGCCCAGACGGTCGTGGGATCCGCCCACGACCTCAGTGACGACTTCACCACGCCGGACAACCAGGTGTGCATCTACTGCCACGCGCCGCACAACGCGCTGGTGGCAGTGCCACTCTGGAACCACGCGTCTACGGCACAGACTTTCACCATGTACGGCAGCTCGACGCTGGACAACACCATTGCGGGCCAGCCGTCCAGCATCTCCAGGCAGTGCCTGAGCTGTCACGATGGCGTCACGAACATCGATGCGTACGGGGGTGGGGCAGGCACTGAGAACATGGGCACCACGTTTCCTGGGTCCGGCGCCATCATGGGAACCGACCTTGGCAACGATCACCCGATCAGCGTCAATTACGACAACACCGCCGATCCGGGGCTCAACGCGCCGTCCGGTGCCGCGGTCGGGACGCTGCCGTTGTTCGGGGCGGGACCGACCTACACGGTCGAGTGCGGCACGTGCCACAACACGCACGACCAGGCCACCTACGGCAAGTTCCTCCGTGCCAGCAACAACGCCAGCAGTCTCTGCCTGACGTGTCATAACAAGTAGCGTGCGCCCGGTCGTGGCAGTACGGGCGCGGTGGGTAGTCGGCGCGGTGGTGGCGAGTGTAGTCGCTGCCTGCGCGCCCAAGCCGGCGGTGGTCACTCCGCTCGTGGTCTTTCCGCCGCCGCCCGACACGGCCCGCCTCCAGTTCCTCACCCGGTTCGGTGGAGCGCAGGACCTCGGCAGGGGGCGCTCGTTCCTGGACATCGTCGCCGGGCCCGGCAACGAGGGTCCCGCGGCGATCCAGAAGCCCTACGGTCTTGCCATCCATCGGGGCCGGGTGTTCGTCTGCGATACCCGGCTGCCGGGCGTGGACGTTCTGGATCTCCGGACGCGGACTTTTACGCCCTTCCAGCCTCGCGGTGAAGGATGGCTGGGCACGCCGTCCGGCTGCTTCGTCGATCCGCTGGACGGCAGACTGTTTGTGGCGGACGTGCAGCGGGGTCAGGTGGTGGTGTTCGACTCCACGCTGACCTACGTGGCCGCATTCGGCGAGGGCCCCGACGCGAAACCTGCGGACGTCGTTGTCGACGGTGATCGGATCTGGGTCAGCGATATCGGGACCGCGAGCGTCCGAGCGTACGATCGGCGCTCGTACACGCTCCGCTGGGAGTTGCCGCGCGGCGAGCCGGGAACGCCGCCCTATCTGCGACAACCGACGCACATCGCCGTGCGGGACGGCAGGCTCTACGTCAGCGACGGGCTGCTGTTCACGGTGAAAGTCTTCGATCTGGAAGGGAAGTTGTTGCGCTCCGTCGGTGCGCTTGGCCGGGGTCCCGGACAGTTCGCACGTCTCAAAGGCATCGCCGTGGACCGCGAGGAGCGCCTCTACGCCGTGGATGCCGCGTTCGAGAACGTGCAGCTGTTCGATGCCGAAGGCAACCTGCTCACCTACTTCGGCGGCCCATATCAGGGGCCGGGATACCTCTATCTCCCGGTCAAGGTCGTGGTGGACTACGACAACCTCCAGTACTTCCAACAGTTTGTGGATCCACGGTTCAGCCTGAAGCACCTGGTGCTGGTGAGCAATCAGTTTGGCCCGGACAAGGTCACCGTCTACGGATTCGTCGAGTCGAAGGAGGCAACGCGTGGCATACCCTAAGTCGCTCGTGGGCGTCGCCCTCGCCGGCCTCGTCGTACTGGCCGTGGCCTGCCGCAGTGCCGCGTCGGTAATACTCGATCTGCCTCCGCAAACCGAGGCGCCGGAGCCGAGGGCCCGAGCCGCTGCGACGCCCGCCGGCCAGCCTGCACTCGCAGCGGGGCAGGACACCGTACGCCCCCCGGTCGAGCGCACGCTCGATCCGGATTCGGTGCTCGCATTGCTGCCGCGAGATCCTGCCGGAAACGTGGATTGGGTTCAGGCGGTGCGCAGTGGAGTCGTGCGGCCTCGGCGGGGCCTGCCGGGTCGCCTGGTTCCACCGGCCATGGACGGCTTTGCCCTGGACTTCTATCTCGAGGGTCCGGATCGCATGTTCGACGCTTTCTTCCCGCATTCCTCGCACGTGAAGTGGCTCGACTGTCAGGGATGTCATCCCGCGGTGATCCGGTTCCTTCACAAGTCCACGACCATGGAGGCTATCAATCAGGGGGAGGCCTGTGGCCAGTGCCATGGTCCGGTGGCGTTCTCCGTCACCAATTGCTTTCGCTGCCATCCCCAGATGCCGCCGTCGACGGGTATGGTGGCCTCACTCGGCGAGGATATGATTATCCCCCGCGACAGCGCCGTCGCCGCGCCCGCGTACCCCGCTGCCCGGTTCCCGCACTGGGTCCACCGGATCCGGTACACGTGCACATCGTGTCATCCCGAGGCGTTCGGCATGCGGCTCGGAACCACGCCGCTGACGATGGCAGCGATGCAGCGCGGTGAGGCCTGTGGGACGTGTCACGATGGGCGAACCGCCTTCGCGCTCACTCAGTGCGATCGGTGTCATACCTCCGGTACCGGATCCGGAGGAGACGCGGGGCCGTGAGGGCGGTGGGCTCGGGGTTCCGGATTTTCGCGGCGATCGTGCTGCTCGCTGCGAGCCCGGTCCTGGGCCGTGCTCAGGTGCAGGTGACGGCGCCGACCGGCCAGCTGGGGGCGGAGTTCCGCGGGGCGTCGTCCCGCGTGGCCGGGGCCACGACGACGCAGCTTGGGACGGTATGGGAGTGGGTGGACCTGAGCGTGACGGGTGCGCTGAGGCATCCGCGGGTCTTCCTCCTTAAGGCGCACGTGCGACCCACCTGGCTCCAGGGGTATAGCGAGGTCCTGGCGCAGACCGAGAGCGACGCGACCCAATACCTCAACTACGATCTCCACGCTGCGTTGTTCTCGGGGCTCCCCGTGTCGTTGTCCGGAAGGGCACGGCGTCTGGTCGGAAGCGACCTAGACGTGTTGAGCGCCGCGCGGGACTACGATCTTGGTGAGTTGGGGGCGCGCCTCGACATTCGCTACGCCCCGCTCCCCATGTACGTCGACGTTCGGAACGAGACGCGGGTCGAGTCGTGGATTCGGGACGGCACCGAGTTCGCGCTCCGCGATGAGTCGCTGCGGACGCTGGAGTTCAGGGCGCGGAACCGCAAGTTCAGTGCGGATCTCCAGCGCCGCGACTTCACCGACCGGGCCGACGGACGGGATTTCGAATCCTTCCAGAGCACGCTGCAGCACCGGGCACGCTGGGGGAAGCGCAGCACTTTGTCGTCGCACCTCGTGTACCTCGACCGCACCGGGTTCATGCCGCATCAGCGTCTCGCCTGGTCGGAGCAACTCCACCTGCAACACACCTGGGACTTCGCAAGCGACCTGCGCTATGGCCAGTCGTGGGACGAGCACAGTGCCATCCGGCAGCGCGGTCGCAACGCGCAGGCGGTGTTCACCTACACGCCGTCCCAGTGGCTGCGGGCCACCGCCGACGGCTCGGCGCGCTGGAATCGATACACCAACGGAACGCGGGACGAGTACCGGGTGATGCCGATGGTAGCGCTCACGGCGCGCCTCCCTGGCCCGGCCGTGCTACGGGTGCACGGGTCGGTCGGCTACGAGTCGGTGCGGCAGACCGCCACCGACGGCTCGGTCCCGGTCATCAACGAGCTGCACGTGATCGACGCGTCGGGCCGGTTCACGCTGGCGGAGCGGTTTGCGGATCCCGCGACGGTCACCGTGACCGACGCCGCTGAGACGATCGTGTACCAGCCGGACCTGGACTACCGGCTCGTGGAAGGTGGCCCCCTCTTGGAGGTCCTCGTCCTGCCGCAGGGCCGGATCGCGGCTGGAGACACGGTTCTGGTGGACTACCTGTTCCGCATCGCGCCTGACGCCCGCTCGGAGGGAGCCCTGGTGTCGTACGGGGCGAGCGCCGAGGTGCGCGGGTTCCGAGCGTATTTCCGCCACGACATCCGCCACCTCGATGAGCGGGGACCGTTCTTCCTGGGCCTGGCGCAGAACTTCATCACGGCCGGGGTGGGCTATACGGCCACGTTGGGTATGGTGCAGGCCGACCTGCGCGGTGAGTACCAGCGCCAGCGGTATGATGGCCTCGAGGCATCGACGTACCTTGTGAACGCCAGTCTCGCCGCGGACGTCCACCGTGCGTTCCGGGCCACGGCGTCAGCCAGCGTGTACCAGAAGCGGGGTGCGCTCCTTCCCTACGACAACGTGCAGGGTCACGTGTCGCTGATCTGGACCCCGATCGCCGCGCTCCGGCTCGGCGCCCGTGGCGCACTCTGGTGGTGGGAGGAGGGGAACGTGCGCAGCGAGTCGTTCAGCGGACTCGGGATCGACGCCGATGTCCGGCTGCGGCTGCTCACGCTCAGGATCGCGTACGATCGCGGGTGGTGGGACGACGGTCGCGACCGCACGACCGACCGACTCGTGGTCCGATTCACGAGGGACTTCTGACATGTGGCGTCCCGTCCTCGCGCTCGGGTGTATGGCCCTGTGTGGTGTGTCCGCGGCCCGGGCACAACACGCCGAGGGAGCGCTCGGCGACCGGGGGTGCGATCTGTGCCATGGGGCGCACACTCGGGGAAGACCAGGCGAGTACAATCTGAAGACCGCCGACGTGAGCGTGTGGCTTGGATCCGGCGTCGTAGGTGGCCTTGGAGCGGTCTCCAACTCCTGTCTGCGGTGCCACGTGAGTGTGGCCATGCGTGAGCGCCAGCCCGAAGTGGCCGATCGTGAGCTCGTCGGGGCGTCGGGGGGACGGTACCTCGGGTTCGACCTCTCGACCCATCACCCCCTCGGGAACGTTGATCTGACGCTGCGCCCGGGCCTCCCGCCCAGGGGAGCGGCCGCGGCCAGCGGCGCGGTGGGCTTGAGCGCTCTGGGCGGAGATCGGATCGAGTGCACCAAGTGTCACGACCCACACGATCGGGCCGGGATCATCCCCGGGCATCATGAGCAGGCCGGACTGTGCGGGCAGTGTCACGATGCTGGCACCTATCTCCTGGGTCACGAATCGGTGGCGTGCTCGGACTGCCACCGGCTCCACCGGGGAATGCCGGGGCCGCTGCTCCGGGAAGCGTCGACCGAGCGGCTCTGCCGCTCCTGCCATGACCCAGCGCTCGGAGCGTCCCCGGTCAGCCTGGTGCCGCTGCTCCAGTTGCCCACGGCCCACGCCGGGCTCGGCCATGCGGCGTCGTCGGGCCGGTGTGAGACGTGCCATGAGGTTCATCGCTAGTGGTCGGGGCGTGTCTCGCCCTGTGACTGGGCTCATGTGGCCCGACCGTGGACGCGGGTATCATGAAGGTGGTGATACGGATGCGGCCCCACCGGGGAGACGTATGATGGCGATCGCGCGGCCCCTCTTTCTGTCCCTAGCGCTCGGCCTGTTGGCCGGCTGCCTGGGTGACGTGCCGGGTGGAGGGGACGTCGTCGACACGGACAAACCGGAGAAGAAGGATCCCCCACCCGCCACGGTGCCGGTCGATCCCCACCTGCCACCGACGGGCGCGACGCGCGCGTGCCCGGTCCGGGGGGAGGTACCGGGCACCGGCTGGCTGCTGGTGACGGACTCGAAACGCCGCATGGTGTTCCGGGTCGATACGGCCGCCCTGCTTCCCGATCAGGCCCTGCAGCTCGACGCCACGCCGTTGGCGGTCGGCATGCTCGGCGATCAGATCTTCGTCGGCATTAGAGAGCGGCAGACGGTGGAGATGTTTGACGCGTCGGGTCGGGCCATCGGTTCACTCGGTGACATCGGAGCGGTAGGCCATCCCAGCGATCTCGCGATCGATGGGGGGGAAGGACTGGTATTCGTGCTGGACGGGCGCGAGGGGGACATCAAGGTGTTCGATGTTGCTGACCGATCGCTCACGGGGACGCTCGCTGCCGGGCAGCTACGCTCGCCCGCCGGGGTAGCGGTCGATCCAGGCCGGCGAGAGGTGTGGGTGAGCGACTACGGGGCGAGCGGCGTGGCGGCATCGGTCAGGGCCTTCTCGTACGATTCCGAGACCTGGGGCGCCGTCGTGGGCGAGATTTCGGGAGAGGGCACGTGCGGCTCGCTTGGGTGCAGCGGCGGCTTTTCCCGTCCCCGGGGTCTCGCGGTCGACAGCGCGCGGGTGTACGTCACCGACGCGGTGTTGGCCCAGGTCCTCATGTTCGACCGCGTGACGGGGGCGTCGGCCGGAGCGCTCGGCAGCGGCGATCCCGCCGTCAGCGATCTCCGCATCCCGACCGATGTGGAGGTGGACGGGGCCGGGACACTCTTCGTGACCAGCACGAGCACGGCGCGCGTGGTGCGGTTCCGGACGGGAGGCACGCCATGAAGCGTGCGCACACCTGGATCGGGGCGTGCCTGGTGGTCGGGGTGATGTGCGGGGTGCCGCAGCCAACGTGGGCGCAGAACACGGTGCACGACGATTGCGACTACTGCCACAACGTCCACGGCGGGGGCGGGTTCATCCCGTTGACCGATCACAACCGCGATGTGGACCTGTGCCTGTCGTGCCACGACGACGGCGCCCCCCCGACCTACAATGGGGAGACGGTGCCCAAGGGCGTCGCCGTACATGCAGGGGCCGATCATGCGGCGACGGACACCACGTCCTGCGTAGACTGCCATGATCACGAGGGTGAGGCCGGCGGAAACCTGGCGCTCATCCCGCGGCAGTTGAACTCCCGTTACACGGGATTCAAGACGGTGGTGTTCACGGCGCGCACCGGGCCCAACTCGTTCGCCGACGGCAACACCACCTACGACGGCGTGTGCGAGGTGTGTCACACCCAGACAACGCAGCACCGTGCCGATGGGTCGGCGGGCCAACACAACGCCGCAGCCGACTGCACGACATGTCATCGTCACGATACCGGGTTCCAGGGGGCCGGCGGGTGTACGGTGTGCCACAGCACGCCGCAAGACAACGGCGACGGCGTTCCCGTGGGAGGTCGGCGGGCCGTCGTCGGGGAGTTCGCCCGAGCCAGCCACCATGTGTTGGTCACGCCCGCCGACTCGATCCCGGATGGCGACTGCACCACCTGCCATGATATGGCGCAGCACCAACAGGGGAGCGTGCGGCTCAAGAACGCCGACAACGCGGGCATCGTGTATGTCCTCACCGGCGACCCGGCGACGAGCAGCACCGAAGCGGCGAAACTCACCGATTTCTGTCTCGCGTGTCACGATGCGAACGCCGCCGGCGGAACGGTGCCGTTCAGCGACGGGCAGACGCCGCCCGTGATCGACAACGCCTTCTGGGTCGCGTCATCACACGAGCAGTCAGCGGCGATTGTCGGTTGCTACGGCAACGGACAGTTCGGCTGCCACGCCACCGGCCACGGGTCGGCCAAGCAGAACCTGCTGGCTCCGGCGGGAACGCCGCCCACGCCACCGGCCAACGCCGAGGAGGAGGAGGGATTCTGCTTCAACTGCCATGATGCCGATGGGCCGGCCGGCTCCGATATCGCGGGTGCCTTCCAACCATCCATCCTGTGGGTCCAGGCCCCCGTGGCGCCTAACGACAACGTGAACCTGAATGACCGGCACGACGTCCAACAGGTCGCGCAAGCTCAGAGCGGCGCCAAGGTCGAGTGCACGGATTGCCACAATCCTCACCAGGATACCCAGGCACAACCGTTCGTGACGGATCCCGATCCGAACGATGGCCGGGTGCCGGGGACTGGACAGGTCTATTCCGATACCGACTTTGCGAGCGAGTTCTGCATGGATTGCCATGACGGGAGTTACGGACCGGGTGTCACCCCGCCGGCCCAGGCACTCGACAATATCCGCAACTCTTGGCCGAATACCCAGATGGGTTCCACAGGGGGCGGTGCCCCCCGCTACGACTTCACGCCCGTGCCGTGCTTGGATTGCCACACACCGCACGCCAGCGGCAATCTGTTCAATCTGGTGCAGGTCGTGCGGGACACGGGCGGAGTGCCAATCACCAGTGACGGTGGCCCCGGTTACACGGTTACCACCAACGCGGTGAACGATTCTCATAACAATGGTTACGACTGGTGCAACACGTGTCACACGGGCAGCATGGGCCAGAACCGGGACAACTGCTTTGCCTGTCACGTGCATGCGGACACAAGGAGGTTCTAAAGTTCCCCCATCGGAAGGACCGCTTGGAGTGTCGGGTTGCTGTCCCTCGAGCCGACCCGGTCTTAGAACTCGAACCCTTCCATCTTGGTGAGTCCCACCTTCAAGCTCAGCGCCGTGGCCGAGACGCAGATCACGGCCACCCCCACGAACGCGGCGATCATCGTGATGTCCACCGGTATCGGCTGCCCGTTGAAGCTCGCCCGCAGGTAGGTAGAGACCGGCATCGCCTCGATCACGATCACCAGTGCGAGCAGGGCGATGGTGCTCATCATGAACACCAACCCGCCGAATGACGTGGGGATCTGGGCAGCGTTCTCGGTTTCGAACTGGGGATAGAGCGCCCCGAACCCGAGCGCCATCGCACCGATGGCCACCGTCAGCAGCACGATCGTCCCGACGCTCACGGCCATCATGAACGGGCTTGCCTTGATGATCACGTTGGTGAAGACCGTGATGAGGAGCGCCAGCACCAGGAGTGGCACCGTCCCGACCCAATACTTGGACCAAAGCAACGCCTTGAGGTCCAGCGGGCTCGAGCGCAGCAGCCACATCTGCCGTCCCTCGAGCGAGATGGCGGGAAAGACGAACCGGGCGGCGATGGCGGCCAGGACGAAACCCGCAAGACCCAGGTTCAGGAACGAGATCACCGTGACCAGATAGAATGGCACCTGCTCGCCCGTGAACAGCGGCAGCGCGCGGATGTTGAAGAGGTAAATCACCACGAGCACGCCGAGGAGAATGAGCTGACTCCACTGTGTGGTGTCGCGGAAGAACAGCTTGAGATCCTTGATCACGAACTCGCGCTTCGACACGGAGAGTGGCGAGAAGAGCGGATTGAGGAGCGCGGCCCAGAGCCACCCCTTCACGAACCGCTCGGCACCCTCCTGCGCCTTCGTGAAGCCCGTGGGATACAGGGCGTAGTGGAGCATGGCCCCCAGCACCACCGTAGCCAAGGCAGAGCTCCAGAGCGCGATGACCGGGAACCAGTCGAACGGTCCCACCAGGTACCCCATGACCGCGTCGGTGGACCACTCGCTCGGCAGCAACGGCGAGGTGGGTGTGCGGAGCACGGTGATGAAATCGAGCAGGCTCTGGAACCCCTCGGGCCGAGCCAAACGCTCCGGGCGAATGAGCCGGAACAACAGCACCACGCCCCCTGCCGCCGCGATCGCGATCACGGAGAGCAGGTCGCGCGTGCGGCGAGCCGGAAAGACGTTGACCAGGATCAACGTGACCGCGCTCCCGATCACTGCGGGCATGATCAGGATGGGCAGGACGACGGCGACGGCGAAGAAGCCGAACAACCAGCCTCCGTCGTAGCGCACCCCGTAGGCTGCGAGGATCGGCACGGCCATGAGTGCCACCATCCACGAGCTATGCACCAGGGTCTCACCCAGTTTCGCCAAGTACACGTGCAACCAGTCCACAGGGGTGGATACCAGCAGATCGAGGTCCTTGGCCAAGAAGAAGGACGAGAGGGCGGTGATGACGTTCGAGAGAAGCAGAATCGACAAGAACGAGAGCAGCGCCAGGCTGAGGAGCTTGGCGGCGAGCAAAGGGCCGATCTCTTCCACGCCGCGGAAGTAGCCAAGCACCCGGTACAGCACGCCGAATACGGCGAGCCAGAAGATGAGCCCGACGCCGCCGATGATGAGCGCCTTGCCGCGCGACTGGCCCTGGCGGAAGCGGGTGAGCGCGGTGCGCCACTTCGGGGCGATGACCAGGGCGAGGGCGTTCACGAGCGGGAAGCGGGAAACGGGAAACGGGAAGCGTTTCGTCGATCGATCGATCCCACGATCCTGCGATCCACGCGGCTAGTCCTGGAGAATGGCGGCCAGCTCTTTCACGGCCTCGCCGCCGGTGAGCTTCAGGAACAACTCTTCGAGCGAGGCGTCGCCGGCCGCCGTCTGTTGCCGCAGCTCGTCGATGCTACCGCGAGCGACGATGTTGCCTTCCTGAATGATCGCGATGCGGTCGCACATGGCCTGCGCCACCTCGAGCGTGTGGGTGCTCATCAGCACGGTGCCCCCCCGCTCGACGAAGGCGCGAAAGATGTCCTTGAGCAGCCGCGCGCCCTTGGGGTCGAGCCCCACCATCGGCTCGTCCACCACGATGCATTCGGGCTTGTGAATGAGCGCGCTGGAGATGATGAGCTTCTGCCGCATCCCATGGCTGTAGGCCTCCACCAACTCGTCCTTCCAGACTGACAGCTCGAACAAGTCGAGCAGCTCGTCGATGCGACGCTCCACCGCAGTGCCGTCCTGTCCGTACAGGCCGGCCACGAATCGCAGGAACTCGGCGCCGGTGAGCTTCTCGTACACGAACGGACGGTCCGGAATGAACCCGAGGCGCCGCTTGGCCGACATGGGGTCGGTGATGAGATCGTCACCACCCAACCAGATGCGACCCTGGGTGGGTCGCAAAATCCCAGCGATCATCCGCAGGGTGGTCGTCTTGCCGGCGCCATTGGGACCCAGGAAGCCGAACAACTCGCCGCGCGGGACGTGCAGGTCGATCGCGTTGACCGCGACGAACTTGCCGTACGTCTTGGTGAGCCGTTCCAGGCGAATCATGGGTTCGACCTCGTCTGTATCACTTCCAGCTCCAGCCGGCCGATCAGCTGAATCAGCTCGACCTGGCGCGCGAGCCCGCCGATCGTGAACCGGAGGTGCGAGGCATCGGCCGGGAACTGCCCGAAGGTGGGGTCCACGGCCACCCAGCCGTTGAGGTAGATCTCCGGCCACGCATGGTAGTAGAACTGCCCGTCCACGTGGACCACGCCGGCGGCGGTCCGCGCGGGGATGCCGACGGCACGCGCCAGTGCCACGTACAAGACGGTGTGCTCGTTGCAGTCGCCGCGTCGGGTCTCCAGCACTTCGAGCGCGCTCGGCACGCTCACGGTGACCCGCTTGGCGAGCTCGTCGTGGACCCACGCGTTGAGCAGGTGCGCCGCCCGACGCGGGTCGCGGGTGCGGCCCACGATCTGCCGGGCCTGTGCCTGAATGCGGGGATCGTCGCTCTGCACCAAGGGCTCCGACACCAGGTACGGATTGAACGGTGACCCCGAGGCCGGCAACCGGTACCTGGGACGCAACAGATCGGCGGTCTCCCGGGTCACGATGAGCGTATCGCCCGCCAGCGTTTGACGGCCGCCCGACAGGTCGAATGCGTCGAGATCGATGCCGACGAGCCGCACCCGCACCGAGTCGAGGGCGTCCGACAGCGTGACGTTCGAGGCGATGGCAGTGGCACGAATAAGGTCGGCGCCGACGGCGGCGACTGTGATGTGCGGCTCCCGGCGGATGAAGTTCTCGAACGCGATTTCGTAGGCCGTGCGCTCCATCGTGAAGCCCACCGGGGTCGTCGCCTGCACGATCTGGCCCAGGTCGTCGATCCACGCCTCGACCGAGAACCCACCCATGTCCTGCTTGACCTTCCAGGCGTGCACCGTATCCCAGCGAGCGGCGACCCAGATCGGTTCAGCCCCGCTCAGCTCGGCCGAGTCCGGGACCACGAAGGTGGACTCCGCCGTGACCGCGATGGCCACGTCGCGCTCGGCCAGCGCCAGCGGGTCGAACAGCCGGATCGAGTACGTCTGGCCCACGCGAAGCTCGCCGCCGAACGCGAGGCTCAGGGGCAGCAGGGCGGGGAGCACGATGGGCCGCTCGAGCGGGAGACGATACGTCTGCCGCGAGTCGGCGCTCAGGATCTCGATGTCGAGCGCCGAATCGCCGGTCACGCGTCCGGTTACGTCGAACCGCACGTCCTGGCCGCGCAGCGTGGCGTCGAATGTCCTGAGGCGAAGGGCGCGGGTGAGGTTGGCGTTGGTCCGCGCCTCGACCCGTTGCACCGATCCCAAGGCCGGGATGCGAAGCACCATCTGGTCCTGGAGCCGGATCGTGTCCTGCAGCGTGTCCACCAGGCTGGACGCGAACCCGATCTGCTGACCGCCCAGATCGAGCCGGTAGAACGTGGCGGCTGGCGAGACGTTCAAGGCCGCTTCCGCCAACAGCTCGGCCCGCGGGCGGAAGTACTCCCGCTTGACCAGCCAGCCCAAGACGCCTACCCAGATGAGAAGAATGGCGACGGCGCCGAACCGGCGGCTCACAGCTGCGTGCGACCTCGAATAAAGGCTTCCACCGTTTCCCGATCCTCGTCGGTATCCACCACTATACACACTTCCTTCGGGTACGTGGCGGTCCGCATGTCGGTGACGAGGGTATCGACCAGGATGCGGGCGGCGTCTTCGAGCGTCAGCTTGCCGGGTCCCGTGCCCAAGAGGGGGGTCGCGATCCGGCTCAACTCCCAGTCGGCCGCCCGTTGCAGCACGCTGGTGATGGCGCGGCGCACGCCGGTCGGCGTGACGGGATCTGCCTCGCTCGCGATCACGGCGTGGATCACGAACTCCGCCCCCAGTTCGCCCCCAGCGGTCACCACGGCGGCTCCCACCGAGAGCTGCATGGGCACGGCCAGCTGCCGGACGAACGTGGGCCCGCCGATCTGCTCCAATCGGCGCAGCGCCGGTGAGAGGGTTTCGAGGGTCGCGGTGGTCGGGCGGACCAGCGCGTCCGCCTCCACGAACGCGAGGTCGTCCACCGCGACGCGGATCACTTCCGCAAGAGCTCTCGGGAGCGCCGGTACAACTGGGCTGCCTCGTCGGGACGGTTCAGGCGGTCCAGCACGATGCCGATCCCGTAGAGAGCCCTCGAGTCGTTCGGACTGAGCTCGGCCGCTCGCTGATAGCACCGCAGTGCCCCGTCGAGGTCGTCCACGTGATTCAGCGCCTCTCCCAGATAGAAGTGCGCGGACGCCCGGCTCGAATCGAGCTCGATGGCCCGTCGCAGGTAGGGCGTGGCATCGGACCATCGCCCCTTGCGGGAAAGCACCAGCCCCAGATGGTAGTGCGCCTCGACGTTTCCGGGATCGGCCTTCAACGCCAGGTGCAGGTCGCGCTCCGCCTCGGCATACCGCGTCAGGTCGGCGAGGAATGAGGCCCGTGATACCAGCACCTCGGTATTGCCGGGATCCTGCGCGAGACACGCCGCGTACTGGGCCAAGGCCGCGTCCTCCTGCCCCATTCGTCCCAAGAGCGCAGCAAGCCTGGCGCGCGCGCTCACGTGACCGTCGTGCCGATCGAGCAGCTCGCGGTAAATCCCGACAGCGCGCGCAAGCTCACCGTTCCGCTCCGCCTGGCGGGCGGCGCGGTAGAGCAGCTCGTCGGACGCGGGCTCGCCCAGCGGGTCGGGCTCGTTCTCGGTAGCCTGGCGGTTGGGGGTGGGGGTGGCGGTGGGGGTCCAGCGCACCGGGGGGTCCGGGGGACCAACGACCTCGGTCGCCTCCTCACGATCCTGCGGCGGCGCATCGATCGTCGCGTCGGCTGCGTCCGATGCCGGATCGTCGGCCGGCGCGCCGTGGTCCTGATTCCCCGGGTTGTCTGCCGCCAGAACGAACGGGATGGGGTGGCGCACCGGGGTGTGCTCGGGGTCGTGCGAGGAGCTCGCCTCGGAGAACATCCTGCGCGCGGCCGATCGAGCGGCAGCCCGTCGGCGGGACCGACGACGGCGTCTGTGACGACTCATGCCCCTCCACCCTCCAATTCGGTTGTTTCGCTCCCCACCCACTCAAGATATGCCTCGAGACCGCTGGCGATAGTGAGCCCCAACACTTCCGGCACCTCGTACGGATGCAGCTCGACGATTGCCGCACGCAGGCGGTCCCACCGGCTCCGGCTGGTCTTGAGGAGCACCTGGACCTCGGCGGTCTCCTCGATCTTCCCTTCCCATCGGTAAATCGACGTGACGCCGTCCACGACCGTGCCGCAGGCGATGAGCCGCCGATCGACCAAATCGCGGACGAACGCGCGCGCCGCCGACGGCGAGGGGAGCGTCGTCAAGACCAGGATCGCGTCGGGCGGTTCGGTGACGGCCACACCGCATCTCCTCAGGGGCTGTGCCGGGGGTCGAGAAGCTACGCCTCGGGGAAGGGACCCGCAAGACAGCGATACCGCGACCTCGACCGTTGACCTCGAACCGCGGCGGCGCCTAGCTTCAAAGGCTATGCGGAATCAGAATCTGGTGGTCCGGGGGGCCCGGGTACACAACCTGCGGGACATCGATGTCGAGATCCCGCGGAACCGACTCACCGTGGTCACCGGGCTCTCGGGCTCCGGCAAGTCCTCGCTCGCCTTCGATACCATCTATGCCGAGGGACAACGGCGCTACGTCGAGTCGCTCTCGGCGTACGCCAAGCAGTTTCTCGGGCTCATGGAAAAGCCCGATGTCGATGCGATCGAAGGGCTGTCGCCCGCCATATCCATCGAGCAGAAGGCCCCGAGCCACAACCCGCGGTCGACGGTGGGGACCGTGACCGAGATCTACGACTACCTTCGCCTGTTGTGGGCGCGGGTCGGCACCCCGCACTGCCCGAACGACGGCTCACCCATCTCTCGGCAGAGCGCGTCGCAGATCACCGACTTGGTCCTCGCTTGGCCGTCGGGGACGAAGATCGAGGTCGTCGCCCCCCTGGTCCGGGGGCGCAAAGGGGAGTTCAAAGACCTCTTCGAGAGCGCCCGTCGCCAGGGGTTCGTTCGCGTGCGGGTGGACGGGGAGGTCTACGATCTCTCCTCGCCGCCCAAGCTCAAGCGGCGCGTCAACCACGATATCGGCTTGGTCGTGGACCGGCTGACGGTTCGGGAACGGGATCGTCGGCGGCTCCATGACTCCCTCGAGACCGCGCTGCGCGCAGCGGATGGCATCGTGGAGGTCACGAGGCACGGGGGCACCCGCGAGGCGGTGGTGTTCTCCGAGCGATTCGCCTGCCCCACGTGCGGGTACTCGCTGGCCGAGCTCGAGCCGCGTCAGTTCTCGTTCAATTCGCCATACGGTGCCTGCACGGCGTGCGGCGGGCTCGGGGAGCGGCGGGTGGTGAGCCCCGAGCTGGTGCTCGCCGACCACAGTCTGTCGATCCTCGAAGGTGTCGTGATTCCGTGGGGAGAGCCCAAGGGGTACCTCCGCACCGTGGTACTGCCGACCCTTGCGTCGGAATTGGGCTTCGACCTCGCGACACCATGGGCTGACATTCCGGAACTGGTGCGCCACTCCCTTCTGTACGGCGAGCCCGGCCGGACATTCCGTTTCCAGACGTCCCGCGGTCGTGGCAGAGACTACGAGATCGAGTGGGAGGGCATCCTGCTCAACGTGACCCGCCGCTATCACGAGACCTCCTCCGATGCCGTCCGACAGCAGCTCGCGGAGTTCATGTCCGACGTACCGTGCGAGGTCTGCGCCGGCCACCGCCTCAAGCCCGAAAGCCTGAGCGTGCTCGTGGGCGGCAGGAGCATCGGGGCGGTGGTCGATCTGCCGGTCGATCAGGCCCTGGGCTTCTTCGAGGCGCTGCCGCTGCGCTCGGATGGGAAGCAAGGCGTCGATCCCGAGATCGCAGGGCCGATCCTGAAGGAAGTGAGCGACCGACTGCGGTTCCTGACCGACGTGGGGCTCGGCTACCTGACGCTGGGTCGGGGGGCGTCCACGCTGTCCGGAGGCGAAACCCAGCGCATCCGCCTGGCGACCCAGATTGGCAGTCGCCTGGTCGGCGTGTTGTATGTCCTCGACGAGCCCTCCATCGGCCTGCACCCCCGCGATAACCAGCGGCTGCTCGGCACACTCTTCGGACTGCGTGATCTGGGCAACACGCTGATCGTGGTCGAACACGACGAGGAGACCATCCGGTCGGCCGACCACGTGATCGATCTGGGGCCGAGGGCGGGGCGGGAAGGCGGGCACGTGGTGGTGGAGGGGTCGGTGGACGACGTGGTCAGCCATACGACGTCCCTCACGGGCCGGTACCTGCGGCGGGAACTCCGGATTCCCGTTCCCTCCCGCCGGCGCCAGCCGGAGCCCGCACGGGTGCTGCGGGTGCTGGGAGCGCGACAGCACAACCTGCGCAACCTCACGGTGGATCTTCCCCTCGGGCTGTTCGTCGCGGTGACCGGGGTATCGGGCTCCGGGAAGTCCACGCTCGTCACGGAGATCCTGTACCGGGCGCTCGCCCGGCAATTCTACCGGTCCAAGGCCCTCCCTGGTGAGCACGACGGTCTCGAAGGTGCCGAGGCGGTCGACAAAGTGCTCGACATCGATCAGAGCCCGATCGGTCGCACGCCACGCTCCAACCCGGCCACCTACACCGGTCTGTTCACGCCGATCCGGGAGCTGTTCTCTCAGCTGCCGGAATCCAAGCTGCGCGGCTACGGCCCGGGCCGATTCTCGTTCAACGTGAAGGGCGGGCGGTGCGAGTCGTGCCAGGGGGACGGCCTCGTCAAGATCGAGATGCATTTCCTGCCCGATGTCTACGTGTCCTGTGACGTGTGCAAAGGTCGGCGCTATAACCGGGAGACGCTGGACATCCGCTACAAGGGGAAGTCGATCGCCGACGTGCTCGATATGACGGTGGCCGATGCGCTGGAGTTCTTCGACCAGCAGCCGCGCATTCGGGGACGGCTCGAGGTCCTGAACGACGTCGGGTTGGGATACATTCACCTGGGGCAGAGCGCCACGACGCTGTCGGGCGGCGAGGCACAGCGGGTGAAGCTGGCCACGGAGCTCTCCCGCCGCGCCACCGGCAAGACCCTC
>CAYGCN010000015.1:0-8486 GCA_964348385.1 uncultured Gemmatimonadaceae bacterium | reverse complement strand
GCACGCTGTACATCCTGGACGAGCCCACCACGGGCCTCCACTTCGAGGACGTGCGGCTGCTGCTCGACGTGTTGCACCGGCTTGTCGACAAGGGCAATACGGTCATCGTGATCGAGCACAACCTGGATGTGGTGAAGACGGCCGACTGGGTGATCGATCTGGGCCCGGAAGGGGGTGATGCCGGGGGCGACGTGGTTGCGGCGGGATCCCCGGAGACGGTGGCGAGGCAAACCGGGTCGTACACCGGCGGCTTCCTGGCGACCGTACTCGCCACGTAGTCGTCTTTACAATTCGGCGAGCGATGACACTTTTTGAAACATCGACCGTACGGGGGAGCGGAGGAAACGTCTGACATGAGCTGCCCGGTCGAGATCAGGGCCGCCCAGAACGCAACTCGTTTGTTCGAAGGGGATCCGCCATGGGCATGATTGCGCCGTTCCTGGTACCAATCACCCTGTTCCTCACCATTGGAGCCGTGCTGATTCTCCGCGGCCCACTGGGTAAGGCTCTGGGCGAGCGGCTATCGGGCAAGCACGCCGCTCTCGGCACTTCCGGCGAGAGCGAAGCCCTGCGGGCCGAACTGGACGAGATGCGGTACCGGGTAGGGGAACTGGAGGAGCGGGTCGACTTCACCGAGCGGATGCTGGCGCGACACAACGAGACCGATCGCCTCGGGCCCGGTGCGGCATGATCGAATCGCACCTGGGTTGCGGCGGAAGCTGATATGGATCCCTTCATACCGTTTGCCGGGATGGCCACGGGGGTCGTCGTCATCGTCACGATTGCTCGGGCGATCCGTCACTGGGTGGATCGCCACTACGATCAAACCGGATCGACGGGCGGATCGCTGGAACCCACGGTCACGCGCCTCGAGGAACGTGTTGCGCTACTCGAGGAGCTGGCGGGGCGAGTACAGGATCTGGAGGAGCGCGTGGATTTCACCGAGCGGGTCCTGACGCGTGAGCGCGACCCGGGACGTCTCCCGCCAGGCAACTGAGTCGAAGCCATGACCGCGATCGCCCCGGCAGCGCTCCCCCAGACCGTGCCCCCCCTGCCACCGGAAGTCGGCACCGTCATGATCTTCAACGAGATCGTGCTGCCGCTGCTCGGCATGGCGATGGGTGCGTTCGTCCTCTGGGGCGTTTACCGAACGGCGACCCGTCTCCTCGAGCGACGTCGCGGCGGTGCTGGACAGGCCGAGCTGGAAGGACTCCGGTCGGAGGTGGAGCAGCTCAAGGCCCACGCGGGTGCCGTCGAGGACCTGTCGCTCAGGTTGAGCGAGGTCGAAGAGCGGCTGGACTTCGCCGAGCGGCTGCTCACCACGGAGCGGGAACGGGCGGGACGGCTGAAGCCGGGTGAGGGCTAGGCGCGGCTGAGGAGGATCAGGAGAGATCGAGGCATGGAAGACATCCTGGCGGTCACGTTCCTGTTTGGCGGCGGCACCCTGTTTCTGATCTCCATCTCGCCGGTAGGGCGGGCGATTGCCGATCGCATTCGGCAGCGCGGAGCCGCGGCCTCGGGTGATGAGATTGCCCGCTTGCGGGAAGGCCAAGTCACGATGTTCGACGAAGTGGAGCGCTTGCGGGAGGAGGTGGCCGAATTGCGTGAGCAAGTGGATTTTACCGAGCGCATGCTGGCCCGACATCGTGAGGAGCGACCACTCCCGCCGGGCGAGGAAGGGGACCGGCCGTCGTAGCGGGCCCGCTCGGGACATGGCGGGGTTGTCGTGGTACATTAGCTGCTGGAACGGACAGCGCGCGGGCGGGCCGCGCCGGCGTGCCATCGAGAGGGGGGTGAGTCGGACATGGGCATCTTTCAGCGTCTGGCGACGGTCATCAAGGCACAGATCAATGCCCTGATCGGCAAGGCGGAGAACCCGGAGAAGGTGCTCGATCAACTGCTGCTCGAGATGCGTGGGCAGCTCGCCAGGACCAAGCAGGAAGTCGCGACGGCGATCGCGGACGAGAAGAAGCTCCAGGCACAGGTCGAGAAGGAGAAGAAGGCCTCCGAGGACTGGGAGCGGCGCGCCATGCTGGCTGTGCAGGAGGGCCGCGACGATCTGGCCAAGCAGGCCCTCATTCGGCATAACGAGCACCTGCAGCACGCGCAGGCGATGCACGAGACATGGGTGCGCCACAAGGCGGACGTGGAGACCCTGAAGACGTCGCTGCGCGAGCTCAACGACAAGATCGAGGAGGCCAAGCGCAAGAAGAACCTGCTGGTGGCGCGGCAGCGGCGGGCGGAAGCGCAGGGTCGGATCCAGGAGACCATGTCGTCGATGTCCGACCAGAGCGCCTTCGAGAGCTTTCGGCGCATGGAGGAGAAGATCGAAGACATGGAACGCCAGGCGCTCGCGGCCGCCGAGCTGGCTGGCGAGCTCGAAGGCGACGTCCTGGGACAGCAGTTCAAGGCGCTGGAGTACAAGGGCACGGCCGACAACCAGTTGCTCGAGCTGAAGCGCAAGATGGGCATGCTCCCGCCGGGAGAGGGCGACGACGTGCGTCAGCTCCCCGGAGGCGATGACGACATCCAGGATGCGGAGGCGGAGGTCGTGGAGGACGACGAGCCGCAGGGTCGCTGATGCGCGTCACGGAACGCAATCTGGCGGCGACGTTGATCGTTCTCTTCGTCGCCGCTCTCTTGCTTCTCCTTCTCGGAAGGATCCGGGAAGTCCTCATCCTGCTCTTCATGGCGGCCCTCGTCGGGGTGTATTTGTCGGCCCTGACCGATCTCCTGGTGCGGCAGGTGGCCTTCCCGCGAACCATGGCCCTCACGGTGGCGGTGTTCGGCACCCTCCTGGGGGTCGCCGGCATCACCGCGCTGGTGCTTCCCCCCGTCATCGCGCAGGCGCAAGATCTGATCCGGTCGATCCCGCGGTTTGCGGAGAACTTCGAGGCCGTGTTCGCCAGGCTCGCCGAACGCTACCCTGTTCTCGAGGGCACGGCTCTGGGGACCCAAGGCGGTGGCGTCGTCGAGACGGTCATCGACGATGCCATGAACTTCGTGCGCGGATCGCTGGTCGGGTACCTGCAGGCGGGGGGCAAGTTGGCCGTCGAGCTGGTGGCCGTGCTGGCCATGGCCATCTACATCGCACGCAATCCCTCGCTCTACCGCGATGGCATGATGGCGTTGGTGCCGCCGGACTACCGCCAACTGGCCCGCACCATCGCCGCCGACCTCGGGGGCACGCTGCGCACGTGGATCTGGGCGCAGCTGTTTGCGATGCTCGTGCTGGCCGTGCTCACGATTATCGGCCTCTGGATCCTCCGGGTACCATACGCACTCGGATTCGGGGTATTCACCGGTGTCGTGGCCATCGTCCCGTTCTTCGGGTCGACCGTATCGACCATCCTGCCGGCGCTCCTCATGTTGAGCATCAGTGGCTGGGTCCACGCCATGGCTGTGCTCGGGTTGGGCATCATCGTCCACCTGGTGGAAGCCAACGTGGTCGCTCCGCTCATCTTCGAGGAGCGCGTGAGCTTGCCGCCGGTGCTGACCATCGCCAGTGTGCTGGCCATGGCCACCCTGCTGGGCCCCCTGGGTCTCGTCGTAGCCGTGCCCACGCTGGCCACGATCATGGTGCTCACCCGTCACATCCTGTTCGGTCAGGTCTACGGGGATCAGGATCCGAGCCGCGCCCCGAAGGCGGTGCTGGTCGAGTCGATGACCGGCGAACGGAAGGTCGTGATGGTCGAAGAGGAAGTGCCAACCCCGGCTCAGTAGCCACCCGCCGACCCCGCGACGCTGCGGGGCTTCCCGACGACAGCAACAATCCGTTCACCGCTGCACGAATCCGGTATCGTGGCGGTTCCCGCCCCCGCCTATCGTGTCCCACGCTGTCCGGCCGGTCACCAGCCTCACGCCCAACCGTGAAGGAGGACCGGATGAAAGCTCTCATGACCAGCCTGTTGTTGGCCGGAGCGGTGGCCATGGTACCCAATCCGCAGCCGGCTGACGCGCAGGACGACAAGCTCGCGAAGTGCCTGGCCGAGGCCGTCAGCACCTGCGATGAGGAATTCGAGGGATGGGACCCATACATGACTGCCGTTCGCGGCTATTGCTACATGATTCGCACCGGGATGTGCCTCGCGTTCGACCCCAATTGACCTTGACCGTCTCGATGAGCTCGCTGATCGGCTGGACGCAGAGAGGGGGGCCTCGTGCCCCCCTCCAGTTCGGCGCATGACTCGCGTCCCCCTGGCTCTGGGACTTCCGGCCGAGTGCATGCTGGGGCTGCGTCTGGCCAGCCGGAGCCGTGCGGCGCAGCTCGCCGCGCTCCTGGCCGTGATGCTGATCGGGATGGCTGTCGCGGGCGGCGTCCGCCATGACCTCGCGGGGGCGGGTCGGCTCTCCTTCGTGGCGGGCGGATCGGTGGCGGCGGTGGCCGCTTCTCGAGTCCTGGCCGTCGGTGCGGCTTTGCGGGCGGCACGTCGGGCTGCGGCATCCGGGTGGATGCATGCGGTCGGACGCTCGACTGGCATCGCGCTCATGGTGGGGCTGGCTGTTGCCGGGATGGCACTTTCCTCGGCCGGCTCGGCCACGGATTGGATGCCCGCGGTGAGGCTGGCGTTGGTCGGGTGGATCTACGTCGCGGCCATCGGGGCCGTCTCCCTCATGCTTGGCCCGATGGTGGGCGCGAGTGCGGCGGCCTCGCTCACGCTTGTGCTGGTGTGGCTCGGGGGAGTCCCCCCGTCTGCGATGTATCGACTGCTCGACGCGTGGCCGCTGGTACAGCGCCCCGTGGTGTGGCTGTGGAACATACTGCCGCTCGGCTGGCGAGCCCACCGGCTTCACGTGGATGGCGAGGCCCAGGACGCCGTCCTGCTTGCTGGGTGGATCGTGATCGGGGTAGTGGTGGCGGCGTGGGCTGCGGTGCGGGTGCCGGTGGCGTCGGGGCAAAGGGGGGCGTGATGGCCTTGTTGGTGTGCCGCTCCGTGTCTCGCACCTTCGGGAGGGGTCGGCGGCAGCGGATGGCGCTCTCGGGCTGCACGCTCACGGCGGAGGCGGGTGAGATCGTCGGTATCGTCGGCCCGAACGGTGCCGGGAAGACGACCCTGCTGGCAGCAATTGCGGGCGACATCCGCCTCTCCAGCGGTGATATCGCCGTGGACGGTCACCGAGCCGGTACGGCGGTGGCCAGGCGTGTGGTGGGCCTCGCCCCCGATCCGCCGGACGCGCCTCCCGAGCTCACCGGCCTGGAATGGCTCGCCTATCTCGCGGCCCATCGGGCGCGGACGACGAGGGCTCGGAATCACCTGGTGCGCTGGTCCGTGGGGCTCGCCGACCTAGGTGAGTTCGTGGGGCGTCGAATCGCTACCTATTCACGCGGCATGACACAGCGGCTCGCTCTCGGCGCGGCTGCAGTGACGGGGGACCGTGTGCTTCTGCTGGACGAAACCCTGAACGGGATTGACCCGCTCGTTCAGCGGCGGCTGCGGGGCCACCTGGCCGACCTTGCCGCCGAGGGGCGCCTGCTGCTGGTGGCGTCCCATGACCTCGGCACGCTCGAGCGGATCGCTACCCGCGTCATCGTCCTCGTCGGTGGCCGGGTTCGGGCCGACGTATCGACTGCCGACCTCGTGAGCGAGCGAGTGGCAGAGCTTACCCTGACCGGGTCGGCGCTCGCCGGAGTGGCTCGGCTCCTCCAGCGGTTCCGCGGGTCGTCGCGGACGGGACATGGGATCGCCGTCCCGCTCCGGGGAGGTCTCACGGTCGAGCAGGTGCTGGCCGTGTGCCGTCAGGATCGCCTGCCGGTGGCCGCGTCGCGGGTGCGGTACCGCGTGTTGGAGGACATCCTCGTCGCCGCGGTGTCGGACAACGGACGAGTCGCATGACGGGCGGATCCTCCCGGTGGTGGCAGCTGCCCGGGGCGGTGCTCGTACACCCGTGGGATGCATGTCGGCGTGCCATCGAAACCGGTGCACCGATCCGCATTGCCGCGGCCATCCTCGCCGTCGCAGTCGCGCTCGGGGCGGCCACGCTCCCACGCCAGATCGCCATTCTGGACCGGACGCTGGTGGTGCTTGGCGATGCGGCGCTCGATGCGCAGCGCGAGGTGCTGCGGGCCGGCGTGGTGCGGCTCATGGTCGTCGATCGCATGGTTCCGGCCCCGACGCTCCTCGTGGCGGCGGTCCTCCTGCTCATCGCCGCCGAGCCCGTGCTCATGTTGGCCCGAGACCGGCGCCCCGGCCTTGTCGCGGTCATTGCCTTGGGACTGGCCCCACTCATCCTGCAGCGCGTTGGAGAGCTGCTGGTCACCTACCTCGTTCATCCAGCCGCCCACGTGACGGCCGGAGACGCGATCATGGCACCACACCGGTTCACCACCGGCCCGACGCTCTTCTGGGCTCGGGAGGGTGTGGTGCCCGGATGGGCGGAGCTGCTCGAGACGCGCCTCAATTTGGCCTCCGTGTGGTGTGTCGGGCTCTGGAGCGTGGGGCTCAAGGCCACAGACGGGCGCCCGTGGGCCCCGTGGCACGTGGCCCTTCCCGCTGCCTGCCTGCTCGGGGCCGGTGTCCTCACGTGGGCGGTCGGCCCGATGGCAATCCAGATCGTGCTTCGCTAGCGTGGCCGCCAACCTCGGGGCGCGTTGACCAATCGGCTCTCGGCGCTAGCTTACGCGCCACTGTAGCTGGTGGATGCACTCGGTCCGGGGTCGATCGCGACGCATGACGCTCAAGCTCTACAACACGCTCACCCGTCGTCTGGACGTCTTCGAGCCGCTAGCCCCGCCCCGTGTCACGGTGTACATGTGCGGGCCGACGGTCTACAACTTCGCGCACATCGGCAACTTCCGGACATTCGTCTTCGGCGATCTCCTGCGGCGATACCTGGAGTATTCGGGGTATGACGTGCTGTTCGTGATGAACCTGACGGACGTCGACGACCGCACGATCAAGGCCGCCGCGGAGCGCGGCGTCTCGCTCACCGACCACACGGAACCGTTCATTCAGGCCTTTTTCGAAGATCGCGACTACCTCCGCATCCGTCCGGCGGATGTGTACCCGCGTGCCACGGCCTACGTGGAACCCATGGTGAGCCTCGTGGAACGCTTGCTACAGCAGGGGGTCGCCTACGTCGGAGACGATCGGTCGGTTTACTACGCCGTCGACCGGTTCGCGACCTACGGACGGCTGTCGCAGCTGGATCGCCGCGAGCTGCGATCTGGAGCCCGGGTGGCGAGCGACGAATATAGTAAGGAAGACGTTCGGGATTTCGCGCTGTGGAAGGCGGCATCGGAGCAGGATGAGCAGGTCGGCGCGGCGTGGGATGCGCCGTTCGGCCGCGGTCGCCCGGGCTGGCACCTCGAGTGCTCCGCCATGGCGCTCACGGAAATCCGCCGGCGATTCGGGGTCGAGACCCTCGACATCCATGCGGGTGGCGTGGACCTGATCTTCCCACACCACGAAAACGAGATCGCGCAGTCCGAGGGCGCCACGGGCAAGCCGTTTGCGCGGGTGTGGCTGCACGGGGAGTTCCTGTTCATCCGCGGGACCAAGATGTCCAAGCGGTTCGGCAACACGCTGACCGTGCGGGATCTCCAGGAGGAGGGGCTCGATCCTGCCGCCGTACGGATGCTGATGCTCTCCACGCACTATCGGCAGCAGTTGAATTTCACCGACGAGGCACTGGAGGCTGCGGTGGAGGGGGTGCGGCGGATCGGGGACTTCCGGGTCAGATTGGCGCAGGCGGCCGGGGATCCCGCCCGCGCGGCGCCCCACGCTCCGTCGGCGGTCACGACGCTGTTGGGGGAGTTTCAGGAGGCCATGGACGACGACCTGGGTGCGCCGCGGGCCATCGGTATGTTGTTCTCCTTCATCCGGTCGGCCAATCGCGAACTGGACGACGGGACCTGGGGGCCGCTGGAGGCCCGGGCGGGGCTGACGGCGCTCGACCGGGTGATGGGGGTGCTCGATCTGGTTCCCGGGCGCGCGGCGGTGGCTGACGACCTGGCTCGGTGGGTTGAGGGCAGGATCGCCGAGCGGGCGCGGGCACGGGCCGAGCGCGATTTCGCCCGGGCGGATGCCATTCGGGACGAGCTCCTTGCCAGGGGGGTGGAGCTGGAGGACACCCCGGACGGGACACGGTGGCGGAGGCGGCGGGGGTGACCCCGCGGGCGCAGAGTTGGCCTCCCTCTGTTGCCGTTGACGGCACCGTAGGCCCTAGTTATGCTAAGTGTCTGGTGAAAACGGGCTTGGCTGACGTAGCTCAATTGGCAGAGCAGCTGATTTGTAATCAGCAGGTTAAGGGTTCGAGTCCCTTCGTCAGCTCCGTGTGTCGCAGGGGCGCCTTGGCGTCCCTGTGTGTGTGACGGCGCCTCTCTGCGAGGCGGTTCGCGTGAGCGAGGCGGGCATGGTGGGGTGCCCGAGCGGCCAAAGGGAGCAGACTGTAAATCTGCCGGCGTACGCCTACGAAGGTTCGAATCCTTCCCCCACCACTGGCGTGTGATCGTATCGGTTCGGGCCGGCGCACCGTCGAGCGCGACC
>CAYGCN010000014.1:21256-43017 GCA_964348385.1 uncultured Gemmatimonadaceae bacterium | reverse complement strand
TTCGCGAGGGCGGCCGCACCGTTGGCGCCGGCGTGGTCACCAAGATCCTGAAATAGCACACCGCGGCTACGGGTCGCACGAGGAAAGGCTTCGGCCATGGCGGGACAGATTCGAATCCGATTGAAGGCCTTTGACCACGTGGTGCTGGATCAAGCCGCGGCGGACATCGTGCGCACCGTCGAGAAGACCGGTGCCACGGTCTCCGGGCCGATTCCCTTGCCCACCAAGACCCAGCGGTGGACGGTGTTGCGAAGCCCGCACGTCGACAAGAAGAGCCGCGAGCAGTTCGAACTGAAGACCCACAAGCGCCTGATCGAGATTCTCGACTCGCGGGCGCAGACGGTGGACTCGTTGACGAAGCTCGACCTGCCCGCCGGGGTCGATGTCGAGATCAAGGTCGAATAGCGATGATCGGATTGATCGGTCGGAAACTCGGAATGACGCGGATCTACAGTGACGAGGGTGGAGCGATCCCCGTCACGGTGATCGAGGCGGGGCCGTGTTCGGTGCTGCAGGTGGCGGTGCCGGCCGGTGGGACGGCGCGGGTCCAGCTCGGGTTCGGCGTGCGCAAGGCGAAGCACGCGACGAAGGCCGAGATCGGCCACGCCGCGACCGCCGGTGTCGAGGCCACGCCGCGCGTGCTGCGGAGTTTTCGCCTGGCGCCCGACGCGAGCGAAGCTCCCAAGCCGGGCGACGTCGTGACGGTGGCGATCTTCGAGGCCGGGGAAACGGTCAAGGTGACGGGGACCACCCGCGGTCGGGGGTTCCAGGGCGTCGTGAAGCGGCACGGGTTTCGCGGGGGGCCGTCGTCGCACGGCAACACGCGGCACCGCAAGCCGGGCAGCATGGGGCCGGGGACGGACCCGTCACGGGTCATCAAGGGAAAGAAGCTGCCGGGGCAGTACGGCAACACCCGGTTCACGGAAGTGGGCCTCTCGGTGGTGCGCGTCGATCCCGAACGCAATCTGCTGTATGTGCGGGGGGCGGTTCCGGGGCCGCGTCGCGGCATCGTGGAGGTTCGCAAACAGGGAGGTCGCAGCCGGTATGCTTGAGGCTCAGCACTTTACGGCGACCGCGCAGGAGAAGGGGAGCTACGCCCTTCCCGGCGAATTCGACGGCACGGTGAACGAGGCCGCGCTGTACCACGCCGTCCGCGCCTTCCGCAACCACCAGCGGCAGGGGACCCACTCGACGAAGACCCGGGCGGAGGTTTCCGGCGGCAACCGCAAGCCGTATCGGCAGAAGGGCACTGGACGAGCCCGGCAAGGCACGATCCGGGCGCCGCACTACGCGGGAGGTGGCGTGGTGTTCGGTCCCAAGCCACGGCGTTACCGGACCGCCGTGCCGCGGAAGGTCAAGCGCCTGGCCCGGCAGTCCGCGTTGAACGCTCGGGCCAAGGATGGGGCCCTCCTCGTGATCGAGGACCTCGCGTTCGAGGAGCCGAAGACGCGCCGATTGGTGGAGCTGATTGCCAAGATGGGCCTGGACGATCGCAAGGTCCTGCTCCTGACGGCCGATCACCGCGAGGCGGTGTACCGCTCGGGCCGCAACGTGCCCGATGTCCACGTGATGCGCTACCAGGACGCCTCGGCGTACGATGTCCTCTGGGCCGAGACGGTCGTGGTTGAAGAAGGCGCGATCGGCGGACACGCCGTGGCGGGCTCGGCGCCCAAGCGCGCCAAGCGCGCGGCGGCCGCAAGCAAGAAGAAGACGAGCGGGCGGGCGATGAGCCGCAAGCGCGCCAGCACGAAGAAAGCCGGCCGAAAGCCGGCAGCCAAGTCGACGGCGAGGAAGAAGTCGACGCGGAAGGGTGGCAAGGATGCCTGATCGCTTTGGGACCGTTGTGCGGCCGGTGGTGACCGAGAAGTCGTCGGCGCAGTATGCCGCGCTTCGCGAGTACACCTTCGAGACCGATCCGCGAGCCACCAAGCCGCAGATTCGGGAAGCGATCGAGTCGATGTTCGGGGTGCGAGTGACCAGCGTCCGTACCCTGCAGCAGCGCTCCAAGCGGCGCACCCGCGGGCGATCCGTGGGTCGACGGCCGCGGTGGAAGAAGGCGTTCGTGCGGCTCGCCGAGGGCGATACGATCGAGATCTTCGAGGGATAGGCCGATGGCTATTCGCAAATTCCGTCCGACGAGTGCCGGGACCCGGTTTCGCTCGGTGAGCGACTTCGAGGAAGTCACTCGCGCGACGCCGGAGAAGTCGCTCGTGGGGCCGATCAAGAAGTCGGGCGGGCGCAACAACCGCGGCCACCTCACGACTCGGCATCGAGGCGGCGGGCACAAGCGCCGCTATCGGATGATCGACTTCAAGCGCGGCAAACACGGGGTGCCGGCGACGGTGACCGAGATCGAGTACGATCCCAACCGGTCGGCGCGCATCGCCTTGCTGGTGTACGCCGACGGCGAGAAGCGCTACATCCTGCATCCGCGCGGCCTGGCGGTGGGCGATCGGGTCGAGGCCGGGCCGGGGAGCGATATCCGGACGGGGAACGCGCTTCCGCTTCGGGAGATCCCGTTGGGGACGACCGTGCACTGCATCGAGCTCAAGGTCGGCAAGGGCGGCCAGCTGTGTCGGTCCGCCGGCACCGGCGCGCAGGTGGTGGCCAGGGAAGGCAACCACGTGGCGTTGAAGCTGCGCAGCGGCGAGGTGCGGCTGATCCGTCAGGAATGCACGGCGACCATCGGCGAGGTGGGCAATCCCGAGCACGAGCTGGCGAGCCACGGGAAGGCGGGCAAGACGCGGTGGCTCGGGCGGCGGCCGATCGTGCGTGGCGTGGCCATGAACCCCGTGGACCACCCCCTCGGCGGCGGCGAAGGCAAGTCGTCGGGCGGTCGCCCGCCGGTATCCCCCTGGGGCAAGCCGGAGGGGCGCAAGACCCGGCATCGCAAGAAGGCGAGTACGAAACTCATCGTCCGCGGGCGCAAGCGCGGCAAAGCGACGAAGTAGACGGAACGGACACCGACTATGGCGAGAAGCATCAAGAAAGGGCCCTACGTCGAAGCCTCGCTCCTCAACAAGATCGAGGTGCTCAATGCGGGCGGCGAGAAGCGGGTCATCAAGACGTGGTCCCGTGGCTCGACGATCACGCCGGACTTCGTGGGACACACGATCGCGGTGCACAACGGAAACAAGTTCATCCCCGTGTACATCAGCGAGAACATGGTGGGACACAAGCTCGGCGAATTCGCGCCGACGCGCCTGTTCCGCGGCCATTCCGGCAAGCTGGCGGCCGACAAGAAGGTCGGCACGGAGGCGTGAGCACGATGACGGCGCGGGCGATCCAGAAATGGGTGCGGCAGTCGCCACGAAAGATGCGGCTCGTGGTCGACCAGATCCGGGGCAAGGACGTCAACGACGCGTACGCGCTCCTCAAGTTCTCGAAGAAACACGCGGCGCAGCAGATCGAGAAGGTGCTGCGCTCGGCGGTGGCCAACGCAGAGCAGGCGGCGCTCCGCAACAACGAGGCGTTCGACGTCGATCGCCTGTACGTCGCCCACGCCGTTGTCAACGACGGACCGACGCTGTGGCGCTACCGTCCGGCGGCGATGGGGCGCGCGGCGCCGATCCGCAAGCGAACGAGTCACGTGGAAATCCACGTCCGACCCCGGGAAGAGAGGGCATAAGTGGGCCAGAAGACACATCCGTACGGTTTTCGGCTCGGCATCGTCAAGCCGTGGCGCTCGCGGTGGTTCGCCGGCGCGGACTTCCCGGCGTTCCTGAAGGAAGACGAGCTGATCCGGAAGTATCTGAAGACCCGGCTGTCGCACGCGGCCGTGTCGGACGTCCACGTGGAGCGGAAGCCGGGCAAGGTGACGGTGACCGTCTACACGGGGCGCCCCGGGGTCGTGATCGGCAAGCGAGGGGCGGAAGTCGACAAGCTCCGCGACGAACTGGCTCAGCTCACCGGCAACGAGGTGGGCATCAACGTGGAGGAGATCAAGCGGCCGGAGCTCGATGCCCAGCTGGTGGCGGACAACGTCGTGCACCAGCTCGTGCAGCGCATCTCGTTCCGGCGCGCGATGAAGCGCGCCGTCCAGAACGCCATGCGCATGGGAGCGCAGGGGATCAAGATCCGCTGCGGTGGCCGGCTCGGTGGAGCAGAGATCGCCCGATCGGAAGGGTATCACGAGGGCCGGGTGCCCTTGCACACGTTGCGGGCGGATGTCGACTACGGCGTGTCCACCGCCAAGGCACCGTACGGCACCATCGGGGTCAAGGTGTGGATCTTCAAGGGTGAAGTCGTCGACGATCGGCGCGGCAAGACCTACAGTACGGGAGCGTGAGCGATGTTGGCGCCGAAGCGAGTCAAGTATCGCAAGCAGATGAAGGGTCGAACCAAGGGTCACGCGACCCGGGGCAATTCGGTCGCGTTTGGCCATGTGGGGTTGATGACCCTGGATCCGGGCTGGATCACCAGCCGCCAGATCGAGGCGGCCCGCGTGGCGATGACCCGGGTGATGAAGCGCGGCGGGCGCATCTGGATTCGGATCTTTCCGGACAAGCCGATCACCAAGAAGCCGGCCGAAACCCGGATGGGGAAAGGGAAGGGCAATCCCGAGGGATGGGTGGCGGTGGTGAAGCCCGGCCGGGTGATGTTCGAACTGGAAGGCGTGTCGGAAGACGTCGCCCGCGCGGCGCTGTCGCACGCGGCGACCAAGCTTCCGGTCAAGACGCGGATCATCACGCGCGAGGACGGGTAGCCCCATGGCGCTGAAAGACGCGGAGCGGAGGCGACTCGATCCGACCAAGCTGCGCGAACTGACGGATCGCGAGTTGGAAGAAGAAATGGCGCGGCTCAAGGAAGCGCGGTTTCGGCTGAAGTTTCGGTCGGCGACCGAGGCGATCGACAACCCGATCCAGTTCCAGATGCTACGTCGGAACATTGCGCGGATCGCTTCGGTCCTGCGCGAGAGGAAGCACGTATGAACCAGGATGCCCAGGCTCGGCGGCGGCGGAAGGTACGCACCGGCGTCGTGGTGAGCGACAAGATGACGAAGACGGTGACCGTGGAGCTGACGCGTCAGTTCGCCCATGGGCTCTACGGGAAGCAACTGACACGGACGAAACGGGTGCATGCCCATGACGACCATGGCGCGAAGGCGGGGGATACGGTCCGGATCGCCGAGACCCGCCCGCTCTCGAAGTCGAAGCGCTGGCGGGTTGTCGAGATCGTGTCTCGTGCGGAGTAAGTGAGGGCGACGTGGTACAACAGGAATCGATCGTCAGGATCGCGGACAATTCCGGGGCCCGCAAGGCGCTGGTGATCCGTGTGCTGGGCGGCAGCAAACGGCGGTACGCCGGCATGGGCGACATCGTCGTGGTGACGATCAAGGACGCGCTGCCCGCGGGGCAGGTCAAGAAGGGCGATGTCGCGAAGGCGGTGATCGTCCGAACCGCCAAGGAGACCCGTCGACGTGACGGCAGCTACATCCGCTTCGACGACAATGCGGCGGTCCTCATCAACGAGGCCGGCGAGCCTCGGGCGACGCGCATCTTCGGGCCGGTCGGTCGGGAGCTGCGTGAGAAGCGCTTCATGAAGATCGTCTCGCTCGCTCCGGAGGTGCTGTAGATGAAACCGCTCGTGTACAAGAAGAGCCGGCGCGCGAAGAGGGCGCAGGCGCCCACCTCGCAGAAGACGCGGATCACCAAGGGTGACAAGGTGCGCGTGCTCCGTGGGGAAGATCGCGGGGCCGAAGGCACGGTGATCAGGGTCCTGCCCCGCAAAGGGCGGGTCGTGGTCGAGGGGGTCAACGTCGTCACCAAGCATCGCCGCGCGACGTCGGCGAGCGAAGAGGGGGGCATCATCACGTTCCCCGCGCCGATCGACGTGTCGAACGTGATGTTGCTCGATCCCAAGAGCGGGGATCCGTCGCGCGTGCGACGCAAGAAAGACAGGGACGGAACGGTGGAGCGGCTGAGCGTCAAGTCGGGTCAACCGATCCCGAGGAACCGGTAGGTCGGCACATGGCGGACAAGAAGAAGGACGAAGCGCAGGCCGAGCGGGTCACGGCGCCTCCGGCGCCTCCACCGCGGCTGCGGGAGCACTATCGGGCCACCGTGTGTCCCAAGCTCGCGCAGGAGTTCGGGATCACGAACCCGAACGCGCTGCCGCGGCTCGAGAAGATCGTGCTGAACGTGGGATTGGGTGAGGCGCCGAAGAACCCGAAGCTGCTGGATACGGCGGTGGAGGAGTTGGCGGCGATCACGGGCCAGCGGCCCGTCGTGACCCGGGCCAAGAAGGCCATCTCCAATTTCTCGCTGCGGGCCGGGATGCCGGTCGGGGCGCGCGTGACGCTGCGGGGGGCGCGGATGTGGGAGTTCCTGGACCGGTTCATCAACGTGGCGGTCCCGCGAATCCGCGACTTCCGCGGGTTTCCGACGCGGTCGTTCGACGGGCGCGGCAACTACACGCTCGGCATCCGGGAGCAGATGATCTTCCCGGAAATCGATTACGACAAGGTCGAGAAGATCCACGGCATGGACATCACCTTCGTCACGACCGCGGGTCGCGACGACGTCGGTATGGCGCTGCTGCGGGAGATGGGAATGCCCTTCCGCGGACAGACACCGGTGACGATCGGATAGGGGGAGCCAACCGGATGGCAAAGAAGTGTCTCGTAGAAAAGGCGAAGCGGAAGCCGAAGTACGGCGTGCGCGGGTACCACCGGTGCGCACGGTGCGGCCGTGCTCGGGCCTACATCCGCAGATTCGGTATCTGTCGGATCTGCTTCCGCGAACAGGCGCTCCGGGGCGAGATCCCCGGCGTGCGGAAGGCGAGTTGGTGAGATGAACGATCCGGTCGCGGACATGCTGACCCGAATCCGGAACGCCTGCCAGGCCGGTCACCGGCGGGTCGACGTTCCGGTGTCGAAGCTCAAGGTGGAGATCGCGCGGATCCTGCGTGAGAACCGCTTCATCCACGACTTCGCCGTCCTGGACGACGGACGCCACGGCATCTTGCGGGTGTACCTCAAGTACGACGGTGATCTCCCCGTCATCCACGAGATGCAACGTGTCTCGAAGCCGGGCCTGCGACGCTATGTGAAAGCGCGCGAGATCCCGCGGGTGAAGAACGGCCTCGGCATGGCCATCCTGTCCACGCCGCGCGGCTTGATGAGCGATCGCGATGCACGCCGTGCCCGCGTCGGCGGCGAGCTGGTCGCGGTGCTCTGGTAGGAGACGATCATGTCACGAATCGGCAGGAAGCCGGTCAGGATCCCCAGTGGGGTGACGGTGTCGCTGGACGGGCGTCACATCTCGGTCAAGGGTCCCAAGGGTGAACTGTCGCGGACGCTCCCGGGCGAGATGCGGGTGACGCAGGGAGACGGGGCCGTGACGGTGGAGCGTCCGAGCGATGTCGGACGCCACCGCGCATTGCATGGGCTTACCCGCTCGCTCGTGCAGAACATGGTGGACGGCGTCACGAAGGGCTTCAGCAAGCAGTTGGAGATCCAAGGGGTGGGCTACAAGGCCGAGGCCATGGGCAAGGGCGTGCGGCTCGTCGTGGGGCTCTCGCATCCCGTGGAGTACCCGGCGCCGCCCGGCATCGCGATCAAGGTGGAGAACCCGACCCTGGTGACCGTGGAGGGGATCGACAAAGAACTCGTCGGCCAGGTCGCGGCCGACCTCCGCCGTGTAAGGCCGCCCGAGCCTTACAAGGGCAAAGGCATCCGCTACGTCGGCGAGTACGTTCGGCGCAAGGCCGGGAAGACGGGAGGCTAGGCTGCATGAGACCGCAGCGAAGTCCGAAAACGCGGCAGGACCGGCGTGCGCGCCGGCACCTGCGGATTCGTCAGACGGTGCGGGGCACCGGCGCACGCCCGCGCCTGGTCGTGTACCGCTCGCTCAAGCACATCTATGCGCAGCTCGTGGACGACGAGCGTGGCGTGACGCTGGCGGCCACCAGCGATCTCGTCAAGGGGTTCACCCCCGCGGGCAACGGCAAGACTGGAGTGGCGCTGGCCGTCGGGAAGCTCCTGGCCACGCGGGCCAAGGAGCAGGGAATCACACGCGTCGTGTTCGACCGCGGCGGCTACCCGTACCATGGACGGGTGCGGGCCGTGGCCGAGGGCGCGCGAGACGGTGGATTGGAGTTCTAGCACCATGGCGCAAGACAGAGATCGCGGACGCAAGGACCGCGAGTCCGATCAGATCGAGAACGTGATCAACATCAGCCGGGTCGCGAAAGTCGTGAAGGGCGGCCGACGGTTTTCGTTCAACGCGTTGGCCGCCGTCGGCGACGGCGCGGGTCAGGTCGGCGTCGGCACCGGGAAGGCCAACGAGGTGTCCGAGGCCGTTCGGAAGGCGGTCGAGGCGGCTCGGCGGTCCATGCAGACGGTTCCGCGCGAGGGCACCACGATCCCACATGAAATCGTCGGGCAGCACGGGGCGGGTCGCGTCCTGCTGAAGCCGGCCACCTCCGGCACCGGCGTGATCGCCGGGGGGCCGGTGCGCGCCGTGCTCGAATGTGCCGGGATTACCGACATCCTCACGAAGTCGCTGGGATCCGCCAACCCGTTGAATATGGTGTGGGCCACGATGGACGGCCTCACGCGCTTGGTGACGCTGGATCAGGTCGCACGGCAGCGGGGCACGGAGCCGACGGAGTTGGACTACCGTCCGCGCCAGGGAGTGACCAATGCCTGAGAAGAAGGCCAAGGCCGCCGCTAAGCGCGCGACCAAGACCAAGGCCAAGAAGAAGACGACCAAGACCAAGGCCACCAAGGCGAAGGCGACGAAGAAGAAAGCCACCAAGACCAAGGCTACCAAGCGGGCGACCGCCCCGACGTCGACCGGGACGGGTCGCGTGCGGGTCAAGCAGGTGCGCTCGGGGATCGGGCACGCGGACACGTATCGACGCACCCTCCGCGCCCTGGGCCTCAAGCACCATCAGGATGAGGTCGTGGTGACCGACAACCCGTCGGTCCGAGGAATGCTGTTCAAGGTACGGCACCTGGTCGCGGTGACCCCCGAGGAGGCGTGATGGCGAAGAAGGAGCAACTGGGGCTGCACAACCTGCCCGCCCCCGAGGGGGCGCACGCCGCTCCCACGCGTAAGGGCCGCGGCCCTGGCTCGGGACTGGGCAAGACCGCCGGCCGGGGCCACAAGGGCCAGCGAGCCCGGGCCAGCGGCAACGTCCGGCCGGGGTTCGAGGGTGGCCAGATGCCGCTCGTTCGGCGCGTGCCCAAGCGCGGGTTCACGAATCCGTTCCGGATTCCGGCCCAGGCCGTGAATCTGCGTGATCTGGCCAAGGCACCCAGCGACGCGATCGATCCGGCGGTATTGGCCGAGCTCGGCCTGATCCATCGCTCGGACGTGCCGGTCAAGATCCTCGGCACCGGCGAGGCGACGCGGCCCTACGTGATTCGCGGCTGCGGCGTCTCGAAGAGCGCGCGCGAAAAGATCCAACAAGCGGGCGGTCGGATCGAGGAGTAGAACTCATGGCCGTCCCGCGCATTCCGAACCTCTTCGCCGTCCCGGAGCTCAAGGAAAAGCTCCTCTTCACGCTGCTGTGCCTGGCCGTGTACCGGGCCGGTGCCCACATCGCCACGCCCGGCGTGAACGTGCAGGTCCTCGCCGATTTCATGCGCAACCAGGGGGCGGGGACGTTCTTCGGGATGTACGACATGTTCGTCGGCGGCGGGTTGTCCCGCGCGACCGTGCTCGCGCTTGGCATCATGCCGTACATCTCCGCCTCGATCATGTTCCAGCTCGGTGGCGCGGTGTTCCCCTACATCGAGAAGCTGCAGAAGGAGGAGGAGGGGCGAAAGAAGATCACGCAGTGGACCCGGTACGCCACGGTCGTGCTCTCGGTGTTCCAGGCCTACGGCTTCGCGATCTTCGCGGAGCAACAGGGAGCGGTGGCGAGCCCGGGTTACGGATTCCGGGCCGTGACGATGCTGACCCTCACGTCGGGGGCCATCTTCGTGATGTGGCTCGGCGAGCGCATCACCGAGCGCGGGATCGGGAACGGGATGAGCCTCATGATCTTCTTCTCGATCATGGAGGGCTTCCTGCCGGGCACGGCGCTCACCATCAACTTCCTGGATACCGGGGTGATCACGGTGCAGCGGCTGATCATCCTGCTCATCGTGATGGTGGCCGTGATCGCGGGCGTCATCGCCATCACCGTCGCCGCGCGCCGTATTCCGATTCAGATCCCGCGAAAGGTCATGGGACGGGGACGGATTCGGGAGGGGCAGAAGACGTTCGTGCCGATCCGGGTGAACTCCGCCGGGGTGATGCCGATCATCTTCGCCCAGGCGATCATCGTGGTGCCCGGCACCATCGCCACGTTCAGCGATGTCCCGGCCCTGCGAGCCATCTCGGAGGTGTTCCAGCCGGGGACCACCGTGTACTACGTGAGCTACGCGCTCCTGATCATCTTCTTCACGTACTTCTACACCTCGATCATCTTCAACCCGCTGGACATCGCGGAGAACCTCAAGAAGCAGGGTGGGTTCATCCCCGGCGTGAAGCCGGGCGGCGCGACGGCGGATTACATCGACCAGGTCTTGACGCGCGTGACCCTGCCGGGATCGGTGTTCCTCACGCTCATCGCGCTACTGCCCTTCTTCATCTTCGACGCGTTCAACGTGCCGTTCTTCTTCGGCGGAACGGCGCTCCTCATTGTCGTCGGCGTGGCCCTGGACACGTGGATTCAGGTGCAGCAGCATTTGCATTTGCGGCATTACGACGACTTCATGAAGCAGGGACGGGTCAAATTCCGCGGCCGACGCGGCGGCCGGTACATGTGAGCGCGGCTCGGGGCGCGAGCAGCGACCCCGGGCCCCCAGACCGTTCGCGGTGAACATCGTTCTCCTCGGCCCCCCGGGATCCGGCAAAGGGACGCAGGGAACGCTCCTCGCCGAGCGAACCGGGATCCCACGGGTATCGACCGGCGACCTGCTGCGTAGCGCCGTCTCGAGCGGAACGGCGCTCGGCGAACGCGCGCAGTCGTACATGGATCGGGGGTTGCTCGTACCAGACGAGGTCATCATCGGCCTCATCGAGGAAGTCCTCGCCTCGCCGGACGCGGCCCTCGGCGTCCTGATGGACGGCTTCCCGCGCACGGTCGCACAGGCGGAAGCCGTGGATCGGGCGCTCGCCAGTCGACACCGGCGCGTGGATCACGCGCTCAACATCGACGTCCCGGAGAGGGAACTGATTCGCCGGCTGTCGGGGCGGGCGGGCGAGCAGGGACGCAGCGACGACACGCCGGAGGCCATTCGCAAGCGGTTGGCGGTCCACGCGGAACAGACGGAACCGCTCGTGCAGTACTACAGGGACCGCGGCGTCCTCCGGGAGGTCCCGGGGACGGGAACCATCGAGTCGATCGCCGCGCGCATTGCGGCGATATTGGGACTATGATCACGATCAAATCGGCCCGAGAGATAGAGATCATGGCGCGGGCCGGCCGCATTCTCGCCGACACGCTGGCGCTCGTGGCCACCCGGACGGAGCCGGGGGTGAGCACGGCGGAGCTCGATGCGGTGGCGGAAACGTTCATCCGCCAATACGACGGCGCCACGCCGTCGTTCAAGGGCCTGTACGGGTTCCCAGCGACCCTGTGCACCTCGATCAACAACGAGATCGTGCACGGGATCCCTTCAGCAGAGCGGATTCTCAGGAACGGCGACGTGATCAGCGTGGACTGTGGGGTCTGCCTCGGGGGGCTCCACGCCGATTCGGCCGTGACCATCCCCGTCGGGACCGTGAGTGCGGAGGCCCAGCGACTGCTGCAAGTCACGCAGGACGCGCTCGACGCCGGTATCGCCGCAGCGCTTGCCGGGAATCACGTCGGCGACATCGGTCACGCCGTCCAGCGCATCGTGGAGCGGGCCGGGTACAGCGTCGTGCGCGAACTGGTTGGTCATGGCATCGGCACGAGCTTCCACGAGGAGCCGCAAATCCCGAACTACGGGAAGCCGCGGCGGGGCCCGCGTCTGATGCCGGGTATGACGCTGGCCATCGAGCCGATGGTCAACTTGGGCCTCCCGCAAATCCGCACGCTTGACGACAAGTGGACGGTCGTGACGGCGGACGGCTCGCTGTCGGCCCACTTCGAGCACACGGTCGTGGTGCACCCCGACGGACCTCACGTCCTCACGCCGGCGCCGATTTCCGCGGAGGCCTAGGAACGATCACTCGGACGGGGGTTCCACCGCCTCGTCCTGCAGCACCTCCAACAACCACGCGTGGATGGCCGGGTTCCCCGCCACGTAGGCGCCATGCCGCAGCGCTCCGGCGTTTCCATCCAGGTCGGTGACGACACCGCCCGCCTCGCGGACGAGCACGGTCCCGGCCGCGACGTCCCACGGGGCCAGGTAAAGCTCCCAGAACCCGTCGAACCGCCCCAACGCGATGTCCACGAAGTCGAGCGACGCCGCGCCCGCGCGGCGGATGCCGGCCGTTCGCCGGAGCATGACACCGAGCTGTCGCAGATATGCGGGCAGCAGGTGCGCGACCTTGAACGGGAAGCCGGTGCCGATGAGGGCGCTGGCGGGATCCGTGGTGGTCGATACGGCGAGCCGCGAGTCTCCACACCAGGCACCGCCGCCACGGACGGCGTGGTACGTGATCGCTCGCGCGACATCGACGACCACGCCAACGGTGGGCTCGTTGCGGATCACCGCACCGACGCTCACGCCGTAGACCGGATATCCGTGAAGGAAGTTGGTGGTGCCGTCCAGCGGATCGACCACCCAGACCAGCTCGGCGTCCGGCGCGCCCGGCGTGAGTTCTTCGCCGAGGACCACCGAATCGGGCACCGCCGCGCGCAGCCGATCGGCGATCAAGGCCTCGGCCTCGACGTCGACCTGGGTCACGAAATCGCTGTGGCCCTTGAGGCGCCAGGTGCCGGCATGGGGGCGGACACGGGTGCGAATGTGGTCGGCCGCGGCGGTCGCCGCGGCGAGGGCAGCAGCCAGTAAGTCTCGGTATTCACTCACCTTGCGGTCCCTCAACCCCCTTCATACCTTCCGCCCAATGCGGGTCTTTTCCGGCATTCAACCCTCTGGCGAACTGCACGTCGGCAACTATCTCGGGGCGGTCAGGAATTGGGTGGCGCTCCAGGATCGGTACGAGTGCATCTTCTGCATCGTCGACTACCACGCCATCACGCAGGAGTACGACTCGGCGGCACTCGCCGGTCGGACGTTCGACATGGCGGTGAGCCTCCTTGCCGCCGGGATCGACCCCGAGCGTTCGGTGCTGTTCGTGCAGTCCCACGTCGCGGAGCACACCGAGCTTGCGTGGGTGTTCACCACGGTGACCCCGCTCGGCGAGCTCGAGCGAATGACCCAATTTAAGGACAAGGCGCAGCGGCAAGTAAGCGTGCTCGCCGGTCTGCTGAACTACCCCGTGCTTCAAGCCGCCGACGTCCTGTTGTATCGCGCCGAGCGCGTGCCGGTCGGAGAAGACCAGGTGCAACACATCGAGCTGATGCGCGAGGTAGCGCGCAAGTGGAACGCACGGTACGGTGACGGATACTTTCCGGAACCGGAACCCATGCTCACGACGGCCGGTCGCATCGTGGGACTCGACGGCGACGCGAAGATGTCCAAGAGCCTCGGCAACACGATCGGCATCCTGGAAACCCCCGAGGAGATCTGGGAACGGCTTCGGCCCGCCGTGACCGATCCGGCCCGGGTGACCAGGAAGGATCCCGGTAACCCCGACGTGTGCAACATCTACGCGCTGCACCAGCATTTTTCGCCGACCGCGACGGTCGAGGACGTGGCGGTGAAGTGTCGTGCCGCCGCCTGGGGATGCCTCGACTGCAAGCGCGTGCTGGCCGACAGCATCGCGGCAGAGTTCGGGCCCATACGCGAGCGTGCCGCGGCCCTGCGAGCGGCGCCCGAGCGGGTACGGGAGATCCTGCACGACGGGGCGCGACGCGCGCGGGCGATCGCCGCCGAAACCATGAGCCATGTGCGTGATTGCATGGGCCTCCTTGCCGAAGGCGCGGCGCGACTCGGATGATCGCAACGTCGTGGACCGATTTGGTGCAGATCCTCCAGTTGGATCTGCTTGGGTACCTCATCATCGCCGTGATCCTGGGTGGTGCCGTCGGCCTGGAACGCGAACTGCGGGGGAAGGCAGCGGGACTGCGAACCAACATCCTGATCTGTGTCGGGGCGGCGCTGTTCACGCGGCTCTCGTTGGCCGTAGGCGGCGACGGGGGGGGTGACCCGGGGCGAATCGCGGCGCAGATCGTCACCGGTGTGGGGTTCATCGGGGCCGGCACGATTCTCCACAGCCGCGGACACGTGAGTGGACTGACGAGCGCGGCCACGATCTGGCTCGTGGCGGCCATCGGCGTGGCCGTCGGGGCCGGAGCGCTCGTCGAGGCGACCGGCGCGACACTGCTCGTGGTGTTGGTGCTCGGCGCGCTGGGATGGCTCGAGCGCTCGTTGCGACGGTACGGGGGTGTCACGCACCTGGCGCTCGAGATCGATGACGATCCGCAGCGTATCACCGACATCGAGCGGATCGTTCGGGAGGTGGGACTCCGGGTCGAGGAGCTTCGCTCCGAACCGCTCGGAGACCGGATTACGGTACACGTGACGATGAGCGGCCCGCAACGGTTGCACGACGCGGCGAAACTCAGGCTCCTGCAGGCGTCCGGCGCGTACCGGCTCAGCATCGAAGAGTGAGGCGCGTCGTCGTCGATCTCGTGTCGACGCGGGCCAGCTGGTCCATCCCCCCGCAGAGCGTCGCCGCGATTCGCGCGGCGTTCGGCCGGGAGTGGGATGTCGTCGAGATCACCGAGGCATCAGCGAGTGACGGCGATGGTGGCGGCGGATCGCCTGCCGCGCTCGAGGCCATTGCCGGTGCGGAGGTCTACTTCGGGTGGGGAGTCTCTGCGGCGCTGGTGCGGGCCGCGGACGGCGTGCTCCGGTGGGCGCACAGCGCCGCCGCGGGGGTTGGATCATCTTTGAGCGGTGAGCTCGCGGCCAGCGGCGCGGTCCTGACGAACTCGCGTGTCGTCCAGGCGGAGCCGATGGCGGACTGGGTGGTTGCCGCCATCGGTTACTGCGTGCGGGGCTTCCACGCGCTCGTCGCGGCGCAAGGTGCGCGGCGGTGGATCAAGGGCGAGATGTTCGACGGGGAGATCCCGATCCGCGAATTCGCCGACACGCGTGTGGGGATCGTGGGGCTCGGGGGCATCGGGAGCGCGGTCGCCAAACGCTGTCGAGCTCTCGGTATGGAAGTGCGCGCCATCCGTCGGCGGCCCGGGGCGCGACGGCCGGCAGGGGTGCGGTGGGTGGGGGGAGCCGAGGATGCGGTCCGCCTGGCATCGGCCAGCGACGTCCTCGTGGTGGCAGCGCCCCACACGGAAGCCACACGTCACCTCGTGGACGACACCGTGCTCGCCGCCATGCCCCGGGGGGCGTACGTGATCAATGTGTCGCGGGGCGCGCTCGTGAACGAGGCCGCACTGCTCCGTCACCTGGATCGGGGCCATCTCGGCGGCTGCGTGCTGGATGTGTTCGAGCGGGAACCGCTCCCGCCGCAGCATCCCTTTTGGGAGCACCCGCGGGTATTGGTCTCTCCGCACGTGAGCTGCGTGTCGGAGCGGTTCTGGGAGCGGGAGACGGCGTTGATCGAAGACAACATCCGCCGCTATCGCGGGGGGAGGCGGCTCAAGAACGTGGTGGACTTGGACGCGGGATACTAGGCCATGGAGACCATCATCAAAGCGGCGGTCGAGCGCGGCGCGTCGGACATCCACATCAAGGCGGGTGACGTGTTCCGGGCCCGAATCGACGGACAGCTCGTGCCACTCACCAAGCAGCGGCTCACCCCGGATCAGACCAAATCGATCGCCACCAAGCTCATCCCGGTGGACGTCGACCGAAAGCGGATTGACGAGATCCGCGACTACGACTGCTCGTGGGGCGCACCGGGAATCGGGCGGTTTCGCGTGAGTATCCTGCGACAGCGCTCGTCGTTCATGATCGTCATGCGGGTCATCCCCTTCGAAGTGCCGAGCTTCGAGCGGCTCGGGTTACCCGAGGTCCTCGGCGCCATTGCCGAGAACGAGAGCGGACTAATCCTCGTCACCGGCACGACGGGCAGTGGCAACAGCTCCACCATGGCCGCGATGGTCAACCACATCAACGCGCGGTTCAGTCGACATATCGTGACGCTGGAGAACCCCATCGAGTTTCTCCACCGGGACGTAAACAGCTCGGTGACGCAGCGAGAGGTGGGTCCCGACACCGAGAGTTTTGCGACCGGGCTGCGGGCCGTCCTGCGGCAGGACCCGGACGTCATCCTGCTCGGGGAATTGCCCGATACTGCGATCGTCGATGCAGCGCTGAAGGCGGCCGAAACGGGCCATCTCCTGATCAGCACGCTCCACACGCCCGACGCGATGGCCACCATCGCCCGGATCGTGGCGATGTTTCCCCCGGACGAACAGGAGGTGGCGCGGGTACGGCTGGCCGAGGCGCTGCGGGCGATCGTGTCGCAACGCCTGCTGCCCCGTGCCGACGGCGAAGGTCGTTGTGTCGCGGCGGAGATCATGATCTGCACGCCGGAGATCCGGGAGCGCATCCGCGACCGGACCCGGGTCGCCGAAATCGGCGACGCCATCGAGGCCGGACGCGACGAACACGGAATGCAGAGCCTGGATCAGCATCTCCTGGAGCTGGTGAGCGCGGGGGTCATCACGGGCGACACCGCTATGGCGGCATCGACCGATGCGGAAGAGTTCGGGCGCAAGCTGAAAGGGCTGAAGCGGAAGTAGCGTCAGGCGGGCGCGGGGAGGAGGGCAACGTGACAACGGACAGACCTCGAGGGTTGTTGGTGCCGGTGACGACGCCGTTCGATCCGACGAGCGGCAACGTCGCCCCCGTGCACCTTCGCGACAACGTGCGCGGCGTCCTCGCCGCGGGAGCGGCGGGCGTCGTCGCCGCCGGCTCCACGGGTGAGGCGTCTCTTCTCTCGGACACGGAGTTCCGGCAAGTGGTCGCGTGGATCCGGGACGTCGTTCCCGACGACCGATGGCTGGTCGCGGGGACGGGACGCGAGTCGACGCGGGGATCGATCGAGGCGTGCCGGATTGCCGGCGACGCCGGCGCTGATGCCGCATTGGTTCGGGCCCCGAGCTATTACGGCCCCGTGTTCACCCCAGGGTCGCTCATCGAGCACTTCCGCGCGATAGCCGATGCGTCGCCTATCCCGATCATCCTGTACAACTTCCCGCGATACACGCACGTGCCGCTCACCGAGCAACTCGTTGCCGCGCTGGCCAAGCACGAAAACGTCTGGGGGGCAAAGGACTCGTCCGGCGACCTCAAGCTCTTCGCGGCGTTCCGAGATGCGGCCCCGGAGTGGTCGTTGTTCGTCGGACCGGGCGCCCTCTTCTATCCGGCTTTGGAGCTCGGTGCCGCCGGAGCGATCGCCGCGGTGGCGTGCTTCGCGGCCGGGCCGACGGTGGCCGTCTACGACGCCTTCGAGCGTGGTGACCGAGCGGCGTCCGGGGCGGCTCAAGAGCGGGTCGCACCGCTGCATCGCGTGATCGTCGGCGAGCTTGGCGTTCCCGGAGTCAAGGCGGCGATGGATGCGGTGGGGTTGTTCGGGGGGCCGCCGCGCTCGCCCATCCCGACACTTGGGGACAAGGAGCGTCGCCGGGTCGCCGACCTGCTGCGCGAGGCGGAGCTGCCCCATTCCTGATCCGGTCCCCCGTTGGGCGCGCGACCTGTATCGGGAGATCGCCGTTCCGCGGCTCGCGGGATCACCGGTCCTCGTCGACATCGAAACACGCATCGTCGAACGGCTCGCAGAATGGGGGTTCGACGTGTCGGTCACCCCGTTCCCGGCCACGCCCGCATCACTCGAAGCGGTGAGCGTGCTTGGCGCGGGGATCGGCCTGATTGGGTTCGGCAGCGTCCCGCTGCTGGCTTTCCCCCTCGCCGGATGGAGCGTGGTCCTGGCAATCGTCGGGGCGGTCGCGACGGTCGGCGTGATCGCGGCCGGCGTCTGGTCCGGACGTCTTCCCAGCGGACACGCGCCGACGGAGGCCCGGAACCTCGAGGCGCGCCGTGGATCACCTGCGCTGTGGCTCGTCGCGCACAGCGACAGCAAGAGCCAAGGGCTGTCGCTTTTGGGGCGCGTGGGCGCCGTGATGGCGCTGGCCGTGGGCCTCGTTGGGTTGGTGGTGGCACTGGTGTACCGGCTCCAGGGGCCGGTGCCGTGGCTTCCGACGGTGCTGGTGTCGGCACCGCTGGTGGTGAGCGGAGGGCTCCTGTCGCGGAGCACGCCTCGCAACACGAGCCCCGGTGCAGTGGACAACGCGACCGGCATCGTGGCGGTGCTCGTGGCGGCGGAAGCGCTGCGCGACCGCCGGGATGTCGGGGTCCTGATCACCGGCGCCGAGGAGTTCGCCATGGCTGGGGCTCGGGTGTGGGCTGCCACCGCGCGGACGACCGCGCCGTTCGTCAACATCGACGGCATCGATGCGCGCGGGGCGTACCGGGTGGCGCCACACCGGCCCGCCGGCCGGCACCGCACGGATGGAGGTGAGCGCCAGATGGCATACGCGATTCGTGCGGAACTGGTTCGCCGGGGCGGCACGGTCCGGGTAGCACCGCTTCCCCCAGGCATCCTGGTGGATGGATGGGTGCTGGCCAGGGCGGGCCAGCCGGGCGTGACGGTCAGTCGAGGCGATGCCGCGACGCTGCGCATCGTGCACACCCGACGCGACGATGCACGGCGTGCGCCTATTGAAGCAGCCGTGGACGCCGGTCGCGCGGTGGCCGCCGCCGTGCGACACGGGCTTGTTGACGGCCCTGCAGGAACGCCATAGCTTGATCCGAAGGATGCCCCGCGGAACCCCCGGGGCGTTTTTATTGTCACCCAACGGAGGCCTGAGACGGCATGTTCGGTCGTGATCGCCGGTGTGTGGTGGTGGTGGGTGCCCAGTGGGGGGACGAAGGGAAGGGCAAGATCGTCGACGTACTCTCGGAGCAGGCCGACTACGTCGTGCGGTATCAGGGAGGCGCGAACGCCGGACACACTGTCGTCCGTGGGTCCGACCAGTTCATCCTCCATCAAATCCCATCGGGGATCCTCCATCCGGGCACGACGTGCGTGATCGGCAACGGCGTCGTGCTGGATCCGCAGACCTTTGTCGAGGAAGTGCGTGAGCTCGAAGAGCGCGGGATCGAAGTGCGCGATCGGCTCGTGGTGTCCGACCGCGCACATCTGGTGCTGCCGTACCACAAGCAGCTCGAGCAGGCTGCCGAGCGTCGGCAAAAGATCGGCACGACGGGACGGGGAATCGGACCGGCGTACGAGGACAAGATCGGGCGTCGAGGACTGCGGGCCGGACAGCTGCGCGATCTTCCCGCGGTGCGGACGCACCTCGAGCACCGCATGGAGCGCGTGAACGCGCTGCTCGGGGTGTGGGGAACGGGGGAACGAGCAGAGGTTTCGGAGCACATGGCCCTGCTCGAGACGGTCGCGCCAATCGTCGTCCCGATGCTGACCGACACCGGCCGGTTCGTCCATCGGGCGCTGCGCGCCGAGCGGCGGGTACTGTTGGAAGGCGCCCAGGGGGCGCTCCTCGACGTGGACCACGGCACGTATCCGTTCGTCACGTCTTCCAACACCACGGCGGGGGGCGCCGCCGTGGGAACCGGGATCGGGCCGATGGCGATCGACGCGGTCATCGGGGTCCTCAAGGCCTACGCGACGCGCGTCGGAAACGGTCCGCTTCCGAGTGAGGCGCGGGACGGGATGGACGTCCGACTGCGGGAGTTGGGTGGTGAGTACGGGGCAACTACCGGTCGACCGCGCCGCTGCGGATGGTTCGACGCACCCGTCGGCCGGTACGCGATCCGCGTGAACGGGGTGACCGGTCTCGCAATCACGAAACTCGACGTGCTCGATTCGATGGCGGAGATCCCGCTCTGCGTGGCCTATCGGCTCGAGGGCGAGGAACTCGATGAGATCCCGGCCGAAGCCGATCGTTTGGCGTACGTCGAGCCCGTCTACGACGTGCTGCCGGGCTGGCAGCGACCCACTGGCGAGGCTCGTCAGCTCGATGATCTCCCGGGACCCGCGCGGGCCTATCTCGAGCGAATCGAGCGTGAGCTCGAGACCCCCATCGTCTACGTGAGCGTCGGGACGAGGCGCGACCAAATCATCCACGTCTGAGGGAGATGCCGGCGGTGCCTCGCCCCAAGGTCGTCGTCGTCGCCCAGGCGTTCAAGGAGTCGTTCACGGCGCCCGAAGTGGCTGCGGCCTGGGAACGCGGCGTTCGCGCCGCCGGTGCCGATCCGATGGTTCTGCTGGGAAGCGACGGGGGGGACGGTCTCCTCGATGCGCTCCACGATCACCTCATCCGCACGACGTCGGTCTCGGCCGAAGACCCGCTCGGTCGGCCCATCCAGGTCCCTGTGGGATGGCTCGATGCCTCGACGGCGGTGGTGGAGACCCGGCTCGCGTGTGGTCTCGGGCTGCTCACGCCGGCGGAGCGCGATCCCCTGCGGACCAGCACCCGTGGGGTCGGCACCATCGTCCGCCACGCGGCGCACGCCGGCGCGACGGATGTGTACCTGGGCCTGGGTGGGAGCGCGACCGTCGACGGAGGTCTCGGCATGGCCCGGGCCTGGGGCTGGGAAGGCCTGGACGGCTCGGGCGCGGCTCTGCCGGAGGGTGGGGGCAGCCTGATCGACCTGGCCGCTTTGGTGGCCGGACACCGTCCCCGCGTGGCCCTCACCGGCCTCGTGGACGTCACCAATCCTCTGACAGGCGATCGGGGGGCCCGGGTGTACGCCCCGCAGAAGGGGGCGTCGCCGGAAGCCGTGGAGCGCCTGGCGCGGGGACTGGAGCGCCTGGCGATGGTCGCAGATGCCACGGGGGCCGCTGGCACGGCGTCGCAACCCGGGGCCGGCGCCGCCGGGGGCCTCGGGTTCGGTATCCTCCATTTCGGCCAAGGGACCCTCGTGGCGGGAGCCGAATGGGTGCTGGACCGCGTGGAGTTGTGGCGCGCCCTGTCCGGGGCGAGCGCGGTGCTGGTCGGAGAGGGCGCGTTCGACCGCACGTCGCTCGAGGGCAAACTCACCGGCGCGGTGATCACGCGCGCCCGGGCCGCGGGCGTGACCGCGGTGCTCGTGACCCCGAGGGCGGAGGCGGTGCCGGCCGACGTAGTGCTCGAGTCGGGGGGATCGCCCTGGGATCTTGCGGAACTCGAGCGTCGTGCCGCAGTGGCCGTTGGCCGCGTTCTTCGCTTGCTGGCCCCCTGACGCCCCTCTATACTTGGGCGTCCTCACTCCAGCACATATGGAAACGTGATATGGCGATCGCCGACGCCGCGTTGATGGACAAGCTCGTCTCCCTCGCCAAGCGGCGCGGGTTCGTGTTCCAGTCGTCGGAGATCTACGGCGGGTTGGGGTCGGTGTGGGACTACGGTCCGCTCGGCGTCGAGCTGAAGCGCAACCTGAAAGAGCGCTGGTGGCGCTCGATGGTCCACGAGCGGTCGGACATCGAGGGGATCGACGCCGCGATCCTCATGCATCCCAGGGTCTGGGAAGCCTCGGGGCACGTCGCCGGGTTCACGGATCCCTTGGTCGACTGCCGAACCTGCAAGAACCGGTTTCGCGCCGACGACGAGCGGATCAAGGGCGAACCGGGAACGCCGGAGGCGAAGTGTCCCGTGTGCGGCAACTCCGGCACCCTCACCGCGCCGCGCCTCTTCAATCTCATGTTCAAGACGTTCATGGGGCCGGTCGAGGAGGCCGC
>CAYGCN010000014.1:0-21246 GCA_964348385.1 uncultured Gemmatimonadaceae bacterium | reverse complement strand
CTCCGGCCCGAAACGGCGCAGGGGATCTACGTCAACTACCTCAACGTGATGCAGGCAGGCCGTCAGAAGATCCCGTTCGGCATCGCGCAGATTGGCAAGGCGTTCCGCAACGAGATCACCCCGGGGAACTTCATCTTCCGCACGCGGGAGTTCGAGCAGATGGAGATGCAGTTCTTCGTGAAGCCCGGCGAAGACGAGCGCTGGTTCGAGGAGTGGAAGGACGCGCGGATGGCCTGGCACCACTCGCTGGGCATCGATCCGGCGCGCCTGCGATTTCACCAACATAGTGGCGACGAGCTCGCCCACTATGCCAAAGCCGCGTTCGATATCGAGTATCAGTTTCCGTTCGGCTGGCAGGAGTTCGAGGGGATCCACAACCGCACGGACTTCGACTTGTCCCGCCATCAGGAGTACTCCGGCAAGAAGCTGGAGTACGTCGATACGACGACCAACCAGCGCTTCGTTCCCTACATCATCGAGACCTCGCTGGGCGCCGATCGCCTGGCCCTGGTGGTGCTCGTCGATGCCTATCGGGAGGAGGAGGTGGCGGGTGAGCGTCGCGTCGTCCTGGCGCTCTCCCCGGCCCTCGCGCCCATCAAGGCGGGGGTGTTTCCACTGGTGAAGAAGGACGGCATGCCGGCGTTTGCCGAGCGTGTTTACGACGATCTGCGACGGCGGTTTCCCGTCTTCTACGACGATGGTGGCTCGATCGGGCGGCGATACCGACGGCAGGACGAGGCCGGCACGCCGTTCGGCATTACGGTGGATGGGCAGACGATGGATGACCAGACGGTCACCGTTCGCGACCGCGACACCCTGGCTCAGGAGCGCGTGCACGCGGATCGTCTCGCCGACTACCTCGCGGAGCGCCTCGGCTCGTGAAGCCGCAGACGCTCCTCGCGCGTGGTGAGGCGATGCACGAGGAGCTCGGGCTCGAGTACTATCTCACCGGCGCCGGACTCAAGCACGACCCCGCGTTCCATACTATCTATGATCGCTATGCGGACGTCGCGAGCGATGACGCGGTCGAAACGGCGCGCGCGTCTGGCTCCAAGCCGCTGTTGGAATGGGTGATCGATGTGCGCGTAGGGCGTGCCGTGGCAACGTATCAGGAGCGGCAGCTGGTCTGGGAGCAGGATGCCGAGCTCGACGTCGCCGGTCGGCGCATCCCCTTCCTCCGCGCACCGATCGAGATCGCGAACACGCCGGAGCGGGACGTCCGCATCGCGCTGGACAGTGCCCGGGCGCACATCGGCTCGGCGGCGCTGAACGAGATTCGACGGGACCGCTTTCGGGCGGAACACGAGGTGATCTCGACCCTCGGCCTCGGGAGCTATGTCGACAGCGTGGCCGCCTTGTCCGGCATCGACCTCGCCGACCTGGCGGGGCAGGCAGCGCAGTTCCTCGTCTCGACGGACGCGCCGTACACCGACGGCCTGGCCCGGCTCGCTCGGCGGCGGCTCGGGATCGGCGTGGACCAGCTCGTGCGATCGGATGCTGCGTGGCTGTTCCGCGCTGATCGGTTCGATGCCGCCTTCTCGTCGGGTGCGCTCGTGGAGACGGCGGTGGGGCAGATGCGCGAGATGGGCCTGGATCCCACAGTCGGTGGCCGCGTGCGGTTCGACACCGAAGAGCGGGAAGGCAAGCAGGCACGCGCATTCTGTGTTCCGGTCCGCGTGCCTCATGAGGTCTACCTCGTGCTCCGCCCGCGGGGCGGCCACAGCGATTACCGCACGTTCTGGCACGAGCTGGGGCACGCCATGCATTTCGCGTCGGTCGAGGAGGCCCTGCCGTTCGCCGCCCGGTGGCTGGGAGACAACTCCGTCACCGAGGGGTACGCGATGCTGTGGGATCACCTGACGCTCGATCGGGGATGGCTCGGGCGGTACGGTGGTCTGTCGTGGGCCGATGCCTCCGACTTGGCCTATGAGCTGGCCGTGGGGGAGCTGTTCCTCGCTCGGCGCTACGCCGCGAAACTCCATTACGAGCGCGAGCTGCATGCGAGTGACTTCGTCTCCGTGGCCGACCGCTACGCGGAGTTGTTGAGCGACGCGACCAAGTTCCGGTACTCGACGGACGATTACCTGGTGGACGTGGATCCCGGTTTCTACTCCGCACGCTACCTCCGCGCATGGCAACTGGAAGCGGCCCTATCACGGCGCCTCACCGAGCGGCACGACGAGGACTGGTACCGCAATCCGCGGGCCGGGGGCGAGGTGCAATCCTGGATGAGCCGCGGTCAGGCAGACACCGCCGATGAGATCGCGGAGCGGGTCTGCGGGGCCCCGTTGTCGTTCACGGCCGTCGCACGGCGGGCCGTCGCCATTCTGGATTAGCGTGACATGACGCAGCCCCGTGAGACCTTCTCCTCCCGTTGGGTGATGATGCTCGCCATGCTGGGCATGGCGGTCGGAACGGGAAACATCTGGCGGTTCCCCAGGATCGTTGCACAGAACGGCGGCGGCGAATTCATCGTGCCGTGGCTCGTATTCCTGTTTCTCTGGTCGATTCCGCTCATTCTGGTGGAGTTCGGTGCGGGGCGAAAGACCCGCCTCGGGCCGGTGGGAGCGTTCCTGCGGCTCATGGGACCCCGGTGGGCATGGATGGGCGCGTTCATCGCCTTTGTGGCCACGGCCATCATGTTTTACTACTCCGTGGTGGCCGGCTGGACCCTGCGGTACATCGTCGCGTCGGTGATCGGCGAAATCCCGCGTGCGGAGCCCGGTGCCTTCTGGGTGGCCTACACCGATTCGTGGTGGCCGGTGCTCACGCATGGGGTCGCCATGGGATGCGGCGTCCTCGTTGTGGCGCGGGGCGTACGCGCCATCGAGCGCGTGGCCAAGGTGCTGATGCCCGCGCTCATCGTCCTGGTCGTGGCGTTGGCGATTCGAGCCGTCACACTTCCCGGCTCGTCCGACGGACTTCGGTACCTGTTCACGGTCGACTGGGGGCAGCTCGGCAACGCGCAGATTTGGATCGAAGCGCTCACTCAGAACGCGTGGGACACGGGAGCAGGATGGGGGCTCATCCTCTCCTACGCCGCCTACCTGCGCGTGCGCGAGGACACTACGCTGAACGCGTTCGTGCTACCGGCGGCGAACAACACGGTCTCGCTGCTGGCGGGGATCATGGTGTTGTGCACGGTGTTCGCCGTGGTCCCGCAGCTCGTGGCGAACCTGGCCTCCGATCCCGCGGCCTTGTCCGCCTATCCCGCCCTGGCGGACGCGGTGCGCGGAGGCGCGAGTCTCACGACCGAGCTGATGCAGGAGACGATCTTCAGCCAGGGCAACGAGGGCCTCACGTTCATCTGGATGCCGCAGCTGTTCGCAACCCTCCCGTGGGGACAGGGCTTGATGGTCGTGTTCTTCCTCGCGCTCTCGTTTGCGGCGTTCACGAGTCTGATCGCGATGATCGAGCTCGCCGGCCGCGTGCTGCGGGATGCCGGGATGTCGCGCCCCAGGGCGATTCGGATCGTGGGGGTGGTCGGCTTCCTCCTGGGATTGCCGTCGGCACTTTCGCTGCGATTCCTCCACAATCAGGACTTCGTGTGGGGCGTAGCGCTCATGCTCTCCGGCCTGTTCTTCGCGATCGCGATCGTCACGTACGGCGTGCGCCGGTTCCGAGAGGAACAGCTCAATCACGAGGACTCCGACATCCGTGTCGGACGGTGGTGGGACGTGGTGATCGGCGTGGTGGTGCCTCTGGAGGCGCTCGTCCTGCTCGGATGGTGGTTCTACCAGGTGCGCGGGGCCGACCTCGCCGGATGGCTGGACCCGCTCCGCGAGGCCAATGTCGGAACACTGGTCGCGCAGTGGACGGTGGTCTTGTTGACGCTGCTGCTCCTCAACCGCTGGCTGGCCGCGCGCACGGCGCGGGGTTCGTCTTCGGGCGCCGCGGACCGCACGCACTGATCGGGATCGGGCGCCTCGACGGCCCGTGCCGCGCCATGGAGCTCACCGCGTTTCGTCACCTCATCGATCGCTTGGCGGCGGAGATCCCGGAGCACTACCTGGACGGCATCGCCGCGATCGACGTGAGCCGTCGGGCGGTGCCGCACCCGATTCACGCTGGTGTGTACACGCTGGGTGAATGTGTGCCGATCCATTCGAGTTCCGGGGAGATCGTGTCGCGGGTGGTGCTCTATCACGGGTCGTTCACGGCCCTGGCCCACCTGGACGAAAGCTTCGACTGGGAGGCGGAGGCGCGGGAAACGCTGCTGCACGAGGTGCGACACCACCTCGAGTGGCAGGCCGATACCGACGACCTCGAAGCCGTCGACTGGGCCGTCGAGCAGAACTTCCGGCGGCGCAGCGGGGACGCGTACGATCCGCTCTTCTTCCAGGTGGGCGAGCGGGTGGCCGAGGGCGTCTACCGCGTCGACGACGACGTGTTTCTCGAACACGTCGTCACCGGCCTGCCAAGGATGACCACCGTGATCTGGCACGGTCGGCGGTACAGCGTGGCGGTACCGCAGACCTCGCTGCCCTTGTTCCTGGCACTCGACGGTCTCGAGGATGCGCCGGAAGGAGACGTCATCCTCGTGTTCCGGAGGAAGCCGCGGGTGTGGGACCTGTTCCGATCTCCCCACGCGCCCACCGAGGAGCGAGCGGATGTCCGGCACACCGACTGAACGCTCGGTTGCCGTCTACGTGCGGGACCTCATGTTCCGCGCCAAGATCGAGGTGCATGCCGCGCGGCTCGGCTTCCGGACTGTCCCTGCGATCCCGGCGTCGTGCGCGGTGGTCGCATTGGGGAACCCGCAGCAGGTGGTCCTCGTCCGTCGCCTGTGTGAGGCGGGGACACCCGTGTTGGCCTTCGGACCCCATGTGGACGCCGCCAGTCTTCGCGCGGCACGAGAAGCTGGCGCCACGGCGGTGCCGAACTCGCGGCTCGATGCAGAGTTGGCGGCATTCCTCGCCACGCTGCACGCCTCTGGGGCCCCGGGCACACCCGATAGGCCGACATCGTGAGGGACGTTATCTTTCACCGCCACGAGCCCACCGGATCGGTACGGAGGCATGCCGGGATATGACCCACGAAACCGTGACATCGCTCGCGCCAGCTGAGGTCCTCGGGCGGGCCAAGGCCTTCTTTGCCGAGCGCGCGCCGCACCATGCGGCGTTCCTCGAGCTCGAAGGTCCGCAGTTCGCAACCTTCCGTGGGCAAGGTGGGGAGGAGTTGACGCTGGCCGTCGTGCCGGACTCGGCGGGCACCCGGGTCCGGGCATCGACCCTGTTCTTCGATCAGGTGATCGGGCGGTTCTTCTCCACACTTCCGGCCTCCGCCGAGGCGAGCCGGTGACCGTGGCAAGCGCGCTCCGGGTGAAGGTCTCGGTGCCCGACGTGTGGGATATCGTCGACATCAGCGCAGCCGCCGACTGGTCCGTGCGGCGGCTCAAGCGGACGGCGCTCACCCTAGCGACTGGTCGCACGCTGAATCCGGATCAGTACGTGGTCAAGTATCGGGGCGCTCTGGTGACCGACGAATCCGAGACACTCGGGGCGCTGAACGTCGCCGATGGTGCCTCGCTCATCGTGGTGCCAGCCCGGCGGCGGCCGATCCGATAGCCTCCAAAGGCTGACCCGCCACCCGCACCGACGATCGTTCTCGTGTCGGTCCACATCGTCTGGTATCCGTCCTCACAGCTGCACGAAGCGGGCCCCGCCCATCCGGAGTCCCCCGCGCGGACCGCTGCTATCCTCGAACGGCTGCGCGCCTGGGATCCACCCGAGCAGCTCGTCTGGCACGAGGCGGCGCCGGCCACGGAGGAAGCCGTGCGGCGCGTGCATGCGGAGACGTATCTCGACCGGCTCCGCACCCTGACCGGCCAAGGCGGCGGGCGTCTCGACGCCGACACGTCCATGAACGCGCACTCGCTCGATGCAGCGCACCATGCTGCCGGGGCGGCCGTCATGGCCGTGCGCCTCGCGCTCGGCACCGGCATGAACGCCTTCGTGCCGGTCCGACCGCCCGGCCATCACGCAACGGCTGACGCGGCGATGGGGTTCTGTCTGCTCAACAACGTGGTCATCGCGGCTCGCTCGGCCATGGAGGACCTGGACGCCGATCGCGTGCTGATCGTCGATTGGGACGTGCATCACGGCAACGGCACCCAGGCCCTCGTGGAGCGGGAGCCGCGGATCCGCTACGTATCGCTTCATCAGTGGCCGCTCTATCCCGGGACCGGCCTCGCCGGTGAGCGCGGTGTCGGTAACATCTTCAACGTTCCCCGCCCTCCGGGCCTCCCTCGGGAGCAGTACCTCCGCGACCTCGATGAGGCAGTCGCGCGGGCCACGGACGGCTGGGCGCCCGATCTCCTCCTCATCTCGGCGGGGTTCGACGCGATGGCCGGTGACCCGCTCGCTGGCTTCACGCTGGAGCCGCCGGACTACGCGGCCTGGATCGACGGGTGGCGGAGGTATGCCGTTCCCACGGTCTCGGTCCTCGAAGGGGGCTACGTGCCCCGCCGCATCGCCGACGCCGCGGCAGCCCATGTTCGGGCCTTGACAGGATACCGCTGAGGCATGTTGGACACCGTTCTACCGACTGGCGATCGGGTAGTCGTCCCCAGGGCGGGTGGGTAAGTTCGATCATGCCCATGAGGCTGTCTCCCACCCAATTCACTGCGGTCCTCCAGCCGTGGGCGGAAGTAGCGGAACCGATCCACCAGCGCCTGGCTCGTTTGGTCGACGCCGAGCCGGGACAAGAGGTGCTGTGGATCGGCTGTGGTGCTGGGCGGCCGGTCCTGTGGTGGACGAAGCGGTTCGAGACGCACGTCGAGGGAATCGATCCCGATCCCAAAGCGATCGAAGCCGCGGAGGCCGCGGCCCGTGAAGCCGGACTCTCACGGTTCGCCACGTTTCAGACCGCCGAGGCGACAAACCTGCCGCATGAGGCTGAGGTGTTCGATGTGACGTGCGCCGACCTCCTGCACCTGCTCGGGGTCGACGGCGCGCAGGTGCTGAAGGAAGCGGCCCGTGTCGCGCGCCCCATGAGCACGCTCGCGGCGCTTGTCCCCTGCTGGCTGTCGACGCCCGACCCGAAACATGCGAGCATGCTCGCGTCGATCGGGATCGTTCCCCAGCTCTTGATGGCGTGGAAGAGCGCGTTCCGGCTGGCCGGCGTCGTCGAGATCACCGTCGAAGATTCCGCCCTCGACGGTAGGTGGATCGCTCAGGGCACGTTCGGCACGCTCGTGCGCGGCTGGTGGGCGGCGCGGTGGGCCGGGGTCACCACGGTACTGAGCCCGGAGTTCAAGGCGCTGCGGGCGTTGGCGCAGGCTCGAGTGCTCGGTCTGTCGATCATCAAGGGGATCCGTTGGCCGCACGAGTGACCACGGCGACCTGTTCGGTCGCACTCCCCATTCCCAGTCCACGACCCTACACCTACGCCGTGCCGGCCGCTCTCGGCGATCGGTTGGCGCCGGGCTCACGGGTCGTCGTGCCGGTGCGCGGCCGCGAACTGATCGGCATCGTCCTCGAGGTCGCGCGAGCCGGGCAGGATGAGGGGCACGATCTGAAGACGGTGCTGCTCGCTCCGGATTCGGCGCCTGTCGTGTCCGCACCGCTGCTGGAGCTCGCGTCGTGGATGGCACGGTACTACGCGTGTCCTATTGGGCTCACACTCCGCACGATGCTGCCGGCGGCGCTGTGGGGAAACTCCCGGCTGGTGGCGCGGCTGGCCGATGGGGAACGGGCCGCCGGCGGAACCAGCCGAGTCGTGACGCAGGCGCTCGAGGAGCGGGGTGGGCGCGCCACCGCGACGACGCTGGCCCGACAGCTGCGCCGGCCGGTCTGGGACGTGCTGCAGCGTCTTGCCCGGTCGGGTGCCGTGGCGCTCGAGACGGAGCCGCCGGACCTGGGTCCGCGAGCGCACACCGAGCGGATCGTGACGCTCGTCAAGTCTCTTCCGACGCTCCTCGAGCGCCAACGCGAGTTCGGCCGAGCGAGGCGGCAGCGGCAGGCATACGAGGCCGTCGATGCCGCCGGTGGAGCGATGCCGGTGCGGCTGCTGACACGGTTGGGCTTCTCCGCCTCGGTCGTTCGTGGGATGGTCGACCGTGGAGCCGCCCGCATCGACGAGCGGGTCGAGGCGCGCGATCCGTTTCGGGGCGTGGCGGGGACGCCGCCCGCCGAACCGACCGCCGATCAGCGTCGTGCCATCGACGTCATCATGGCGGGAGCCCCGGGCTCGGCCGTCACGCTGCTCGGTGTCACGGGAAGCGGGAAGACACTGGTCTATCTCGAATCTCTTCGCGACGCAGTTCGGGGCGGCCATGGCGTGATCGTGTTGGTGCCGGAGATCGCTCTCACCCCGCAGACCGTGGCGCGCGTCCGCGGAGTGTTCGGCGACACGGTGGCGGTGCTGCACAGCGGGCTCTCCGCGGGGGAACGGGTGGATGCATGGTGGGGGCTGGCGGGTGGTGCCAAGCGTGTCGCTGTCGGCGCACGCTCGGCGGTCTTCGCCCCGCTGCCGAGGCTGGCGGCGATCGTCGTGGACGAGGAGCACGACGGCAGCTACAAGCAGGGAGAGCAACCGCGATATCACGCTCGGGATGTCGCCCTCAAACGTGGCCGCCTGGAGGGAGCGCGCGTCGTGCTCGGAAGCGCCACCCCCTCACTCGAGACGTGGGCGCGGCGCGACAGGATTCCCGTCGTGACGTTAGCTTCACGGGTTGGGGAGCAACCGTTACCGCCCGTGACCCTGGTGGACATGCGGTCGGAGCCGCGGGTGGCCGACGCGCGGGTGGTGCCGTGGTCGGTCGCCTTGGATGACGCCGTCCGGACGGCCCTGGACGCCGGCGACCAAGTGATACTGTTGCTCAATCGGCGCGGCCTTGCGCACTTCCTGCAGTGCCGCGCATGCGGCTACGTGTGGGCGTGTCCGGCGTGCAGTATCTCGCTCACGGTGCACACGGGGCCGGCGGGGCTGCGGTGTCACTACTGCGGGTACCACCGCGTCGTACCCGACGCCTGCCCCGAGTGCGGCGGGGCGGTCCACCGCTCGCGTGGCGTCGGTACCCAGGCGGTGGAGCGGTGGTTGGCCGAGCGGTTCCCCGCTGCCCGGCTCGCACGGATGGACGCGGATACCACGACCGGCAAGTGGTCACATCAGCGGATCCTCGATGCCGTTCAACGACGCGAGATCGACCTCCTCGTCGGGACACAGATGATCGCCAAGGGTCTCGACTTTCCGGGTGTGACGCTCGTCGGGGTGGTCGACGCGGACACGGCGCTGCACCTCCCGGACTTCCGGGCGGCGGAGCGAACGTTCCAGTTAATCGCGCAAGTCGCCGGTCGGGCCGGTCGCGGTCCTCGCGGTGGGCGGGTAGTGGCGCAGACTCACACGCCGGGGCACTACGCGCTGATGGCCGCCGCCGCTCACGACTTCCATGCATTTGCCGACCGGGAGCTGGTCGTGCGCCGGACGCCGCCCTATCCTCCCCACGTCGCGCTGGCGAATCTGATGGTAAGTGGGCTCCACGAGACCCGCGTGGCGGACGCCGCCGTGGCACTCGGAACATGGCTCGAGCGTCTCATCGGCGCCAAAGCGGAGGGAGCAGCGGAGGTTGTCGGACCCGCGCCGGCGCCACTCAACCGAATCAAGCGACGGTGGCGATGGCATCTCCTACTGCGATCCCCCGACCGACGCCTCATGGGACGCCTACTGCGCTACACCGCTCGCCATGCCCCCCGACCGGCGGCCGCGCGCCTCGTGATCGACCGTGATCCCGTATCGCTCCTCTGAGTTCCGTGTCTTGATAGGGGTGGGGCACGCCAATATCTTGGACGCGCTCTTGTCGTACCGAGGGGTCCGTGAACGCTGAGACGTACGCACGCACGGTGGCCGCGCCGGGAGTCGGACCGGGATGGACACGGGTGGCGCAGTCCATCGCCGGTATGCTCCCGGCGGAGGCGATCGACCGAGTGTGGCTGTTCGCGCCGATTCGGCGCGAGGAGCGGGAATGGGGAACGGCGGTCCTGGCCTGCCGCACGGACGACGACCGCCACCGGGTGTTCACCGCGAGCTACGTGTTGGTCGTGCGGGGTCGCGAGCGTGGCCAGGGACGGGTCACGGTCGAGGAGGTCGGTGAGAGCCCGCCAACCGTTGTGCACGACGTGATCGTTGGGGTTCAGGAACGTACGGGGGAGGCGCATCCTCCCGTCGAGGTCCCGGCCGCGCGATGGTTCCGCGACAACGGCGTCGATCCCGCCATCGAACGGGCGGACGATGCCCCGTCGTCCCCTGACCGGATCGCCGGTCGGGAGACGTCACCTGTCACCGTCCAGGGAGGCGCACACCGTGATTGATCCTGCCACCTTCCTTCCGTCCAAGGCCTTCCTCACCAAAGGGGTGGGTCGCCACAAGGAGAAGCTCACGAGTTTCGAGCTTGCTCTTCGGGAGGCGGGCATCGCGCAGTACAACCTGGTTCGCGTCAGTTCCATTTGGCCACCGCATTGTGAGTTGGTGGCGCGCGAGAAGGGGGTGAAGCTGCTGCAGCCCGGACAGGTCGTGTTTTCGGTCGTGGCCGAAGCCTCGACCAACGAACCGTCTCGGCTGGCCACGGCGGCCATCGGTCTGGCGATTCCGGCCGATGCGAGCCACCACGGATACATCTCCGAGCATCATGCCTTTGGGCAGCGCCAGCAGCCGGCGGGTGATTACGCGGAGGACCTGGCCGCCAGCATGCTCGCGACGGTGTTGGGGGTGCCGTTCGATCCGGATTTGGCCTGGGACGAGCGCCGCGAGCAGTGGCGGTTGTCCGGTGAGATCGTGGACTCGATGAACATCAGTTGCTCCGCCGAGGCCCAAGACGACGGACGGTGGGTGACCGCCGTGAGCGCCGTCGTGTTCTGCGGGTGAACGAGTTTCGCGATCGCGGGGGTCAGAAGCTCCCACCGCCCCTCGAGTCGCTGGCCTGGGCTCCACCGGAGTCGTTTCTCGGCCTCCCTGCCGGCGAATGCCCGTATGCCGAATCGCCGGTGGTCGTGCTGCCGGTGCCCTACGAGGCGACGGTCTCCTACATGGGCGGCACCCGCCTCGGCCCGCGGGCGCTGCTCCATGCGTCGCGCTACGTCGAGTTGTACGATCACGAGCTGGATTTCGAGCCGTACCGGGTGGGGGTCCATACGCTGCCCGAGCTGCTGCTCTCGGGAACGGGCCCCGAGGTGGCGCTGCAGGAGCTGCGAACGGCGTACGACGGACTGCTCGACGACGGCAAGTTCGTAATCCTGTTGGGCGGCGAGCACTCCGTCTCGGGGCCGCCCATTCTCGCGCACGCCGACCGGCTGGGGCGGCCGCTCTCGGTGCTCCAATTCGATGCACACACGGACCTTCGGGCGGAGTACGAGGGAACACCCCACTCCCATGCATGTGTCATGCACCGGGTGCACGAGCGGGTACGCCTGGTTCCGGTCGGCATCCGCGCGCTCACCGCCGAAGAGCGCGCGCTGATACGAGCCCGAGACATTCCGGTAGTCTTTGGACACGAGCTGTCGCGCCCCGGATGGAGCGATCGCGTCCTCGCGGCGCTGGGGGATGACGTCTACATCACCTTCGACGTGGACTACTTCGATCCCGCCATCATGCCGTCGACCGGCACGCCGGAGCCTGGTGGCGGCCAGTGGTACCCGACGCTCGAACTGCTCGAGGCCGTCTTCCGGGAGAAGCACGTCGTGGGCTGTGACGTCGTCGAGCTGGCTCCGCTTCCCGGCGTGGTTGCACCGGATTTCCTCGCGGCCAAGTTGGTCCACAAGCTGCTTGCCTTCTTCGCGCGGCACCAGCACGGTCGGGAACGAACGGCGTAGTCCGGGCGTTTTCTGGCGATCATGGGTACCGAATCGGTTGGCCTCGCCGTCGCGTTCGTCGCCGGCATCCTGAGTTTCCTGTCTCCCTGCGTGCTTCCTCTGGTCCCGAGCTACGTGTCGTTCATCACCGGCCTCTCGCTGGAAGAGCTCGGCGCCCGTCGCTGGACCGCCGTCGTCCACGCCCTGCTCTTCATCACCGGCTTCACGATCATCTTCCTGGCGCTCGGCGCCTCGGCGACCCAGCTGGGTCGTTTCCTGAACCAGCATCAGGTTTGGCTCGAGCGCGGTGGAGGGGTGCTGATCGTGTTCTTCGGCCTCTACATGCTCGGTGTGGTCAACTGGGGCACGCTCGCACGGGAGCGTCGGGTGCATCTGCAGGACAAGCCGGTCGGCTACCTGGGCAGTGTGCTGGTCGGCTTGGCCTTCGGTGCCGGATGGACACCGTGTATCGGACCGATCCTCGGATCGATCCTGATGTACACGAGCGTAAAGACATCGTTGGGGCAGGGACTCCTGCTGCTGTTCGCCTACTCGATGGGCTTGGCGCTCCCGTTTCTCGTGGCAGCCTTTGCGGTCGAGCACTTCATCGAGTGGTTCAAGAAGTTCCGCCGGTTCATACCCCTGACGACGAGAATCGCCGGCGGCGTGCTCGTGGTCGTCGGTCTGCTGCTCGTGTCGGGGTACTTCTCGCTGCTTGCCGCCTGGCTCCAGGGGTTGACGCCGGACTTCCTGCGCGAGCGGCTCTGAGCGTTCGCCGTCCCGCTCCAAGCCACCATGCACGACGCCCGGTCCCCGCGTGCGGAGACCGGGCGTCGGCCGACGCGAGCCGTGAGCCCGCCTAGGCGGCGCTCTCCATGGCCGGCGTGTACTTGCCGTTCCGAGCCGCGCCGTTGAGCTTGGCGCGGTGGTAGTAGGCCTTCTGCGCGGCGCCCACGTTGGCGGATTTCCCGCCCCACGCTTCCAGGGCCGAAGCCTGAAGCGCGCGCCCGTAGGAGAAGCTCAGCTCCCACGGCAGCCCGCGCAGGCGGTTCATCGCGTTCAGGTGCACCGTGGCCTCCGTCTCGGTCTGACCGCCGGAGAGGAAGACGATCCCGGGCACTGCTGACGGCACGCAGCGGCGGAGGACCTCGACCGTGGCGTTGGCCACCTGGTCGATACTCGCCTGCGTCGCGCAGCCCTTGCCTGCGAGCACCATGTTCGGCTTGAGCAAGGTGCCCTCGAGGATCACCCGATGCGCGTGGAGATGGAAATAGACGCTCTTGAGGGTCGTCTCCGTCACTTCGGCGCAGCGCTCGATGGTGTGGTCACCGTCCATCAAGACTTCGGGTTCGACGATCGGCACGAGGCCCGCTTCCTGCGACAAGGCAGCATACCGCGCGAGGGCATGGGCGTTCGCGTCGATGCAGAACCGCGTGGGCATGCCGTTTCCGATGGTGATGACGGCACGCCACTTGGTGAACCGCGCCCCCAGTTTGGCATACTCCGCCAGGCGGTCACGCAAACCGTCGAGCCCTTCCGTGATCTTCTCTCCGGGGAAGCCGGCCAGCGCCTTGGCCCCGCTGTCCACCTTGATGCCCGGAATGCTTCCGGCTTTGGCGAGCGCTTTGGGGAACGGCGTACCGTCGGCCGACTTCTGTCGGATGGTTTCGTCGAACAGGATGACGCCACTGATGAAGTCGCCGATCCCCTTGGTCGTGAAGAGCAGGTCGCGATACGAGCGACGGTTCTCTTCGGTCGATTGGACCCCGATCTTCTTGAATCGTTTTTCGATCGTGCCGAAGCTCTCGTCGGCGGCGAGGATGCCTCTTCCCTTGGCCACGATGGCCTGTGCGGTGGTGGCGAGCTTCTCGATATCCATGAGCCTGGTTCCTCTTTCTGCGGGCCTGACGTTGCGGTAGATCCGCCGACGCCCGAGGCGTCGGCGAGTGGAACATACGGGGGCTCCGGTTGCCTCGCCACCCGGGGAAGGGCTGCCGGGCCCGCGGGGAGTTGACCTCTGGGCGGTATCCGATGAATGTACGGCAATGGCCGAAACCCGGTTTCGGCGGGACGCCGCGGCGCCACGGCCGCGTCATGTTACTTGGAACGGAGGAAAGCCACATGTATGGAATTCGGACGCCGGTGCTCGTTCTTGGCGCCGCCATCCTCCTCGGCGGGTGCGGAGGCGAGGGCGCGCCGGACGACGAGGCGCGTGACCTGAGCCTGGCACCGGCCGAGTCGATCGCGGCGCTGGACGACCGGCCGCAACCCGGGCCTCAGCCGCAGCCGAGCACGCCGCGGCAGACGGCGCCGGCGCAGCAGCGGGCGCCGTCGCAGACGACCACGCCGCCGCGGGCAGCTACCCCGACCGCCGCGCGGACGGTGCCGGTCGGCACAGTCATGGAGCTGGTCGCCCGTGACACGATTTCGTCCAAGACCCACAAAGCCGGTGATGCCGTGTGGGCCACATCGTCCGCCGACGTGGTGGACGAGCGCGGTCGAGTGCTGATCCCGGCAGGCGCGTCGTTCCAGGGCGTGATCGACGTGATCAAGGAAGCCGAAAACCCGGGCGACCAGGGGACACTCGTGCTCGCGTTCAACCGCGTGACCTATGGCGGCAAGACATATTCGCTGGAGGGCCGTTCGGACTCGTTGGCGACGCAGACGCAGGGTCGTGGTGTGACTGGCGGCGACGTAGCCAAGGTCGGCGCGGGAGCGGCCGCCGGGGCGGTGGTCGGCGGCATCATCTCGAAGAAGACGGGCGGTGCCGTGGTTGGCGGCATCGTGGGCGCGGCGGCCGGCACCGGCATCGCCGCCGCCACCAAGGACCGCGACATCGTGCTGCCGGCGGGCGGCCGGATCCGCATCGTGTTGGCCAGGCAGATGACGCTCGAGCCGGTCTCGTAGCGCCGGCGCACCCCGCCACTCGACGCGACGGGCAGCGACACCATGTGCCGCTGCCCGTTCGTGTGTTGCGGCCTCGCTCAGTATCCGACGGACCCGCCGCCCGAGCGGGGATCGCTGACCCCGACCCACCCGTCCGCCGTGCGCATGATGCCGGCGACTTCACCGCTGAACCCACGCCGCTCTTCCAGCCGGTGCCCACGGCGCACAAGGTCCGCCACCACTGCGGGTTGCAGGCCGCCGCGCTCGTACGCGATCTCATCCGGAAGTGCCTGATGGTGGATGCGAGGCGCGGCGATCGCCTCGGCGAGCGACATGCCGTGATCCACCACGTTGGAGATCACCTGCATGACCGTGGTGATGATGGTCGGGCCACCGGGCGTGCCCACGATCATCAAGAGCGCACCCGCCGGATCCAGGACGATTGACGGCGTCATGGCCGACAGCATGCGCTTGCCGGGCACGATGGCGTTCGCCTCGCCTTGCACCAGGCCGTATTGGTTCGGTTGCCCCGGTGCACCGGTGAAGTCGTCCATCTCGTTGTTCAGCAAGAAGCCCGCCCCTTCGACTGTCACCGCACTGCCGTGCCCCGAGTTGATCGTCGTCGTGACGCTCACCGCGTTGCCCTCGGCATCGACCACCGAGTAATGGGTCGTGTGATCCCCTTCCACCCGTCCCGGCCTGAGGGTTCCGGAGGGCGTGGCACGATACGGGTCGATGGTCGCCCGGAGCCGGGCTGCGTACGCCTTCGACGTGAGTCGATCGAGCGGCATGTCCACGAAATCCGGGTCGCCGAGGAAGTGATTCCGGTCGGTGAACGCGCGCCGCATTGTCTCGGCGAGGAGATGCACGTGTGCGGCGCTCCCGAAAGGCGGCAGCGGATCGAAGCCCTCCAGCACGTTCAGAATCTCGGCTAGGGTGACACCGCCGGAACTCGACGGTGGCATCGAATAGATTCGGTGGCTGCGGTAGTCGATCGTGACGGGATCGCGCCACACCGCTCGGTATGCCGCGAGATCGGCCGTCGTGATGAGGCCGCCGCCCCGAGCCATCTCCGCGACGATCAACTCGGCGATCGCACCCTCGTAGAACGCTGTCGGTCCGCTGTCGGCGATGGCGCGCAGCGTTCGCGCGAGATCCCGCTGAACGAAGAGCGTCCCCGGGGGCGGTGCCGCTCCGTCAGGGAGCAGGAACTGCGCTCGAGAGGTCGGGAACCTGCCGAGGCGGGGGGCGGCGTATCGGAGCGATCGGCTCCGCGCTTCGTCGAGCACCACGCCCTCCTCCGCGAGGCGCACAGCCGGCTCGATGACGGCGGCAAGGGGTAGCGTCCCGAAGCGGCGCTGCGCTTCTGCCAGGCCGGCAACGCTTCCGGGCACCCCGACGGCGAGATGTCCGGTGACACTGCGCTCCGAGACGTGGCCGAGCGAGTCCACGTACATGTCGCGCGTCGCTGCCGCCGGTGCGGTCTCGCGAAAATCGAGCGCGTAGACCGATCCGTCGCGCAGTCGGAGCACCATGAACCCGCCACCCCCGAGATTCCCCGCCGATGGATGGACGACGGCGAGCGCAAAGCCGACTGCCACCGCCGCGTCGATCGCATTGCCGCCCCGGTGAAGGATCGCCGCACCCACCTCACTGGCTCGCGGGTGAACTGACGACACCATGGCGTGGGGTGCCGTCACCGGGGTCGTGGCGGCCAGCAACGGCCACTCGGCCGGAATGTACGGGGACGGAAGGACCCCCGCGGGTGCCAGGCTCGGCGAGACGGCTCCCGTTCGAGCGCATGCCACCACCAGGGCCGGAATCACCATGAGCGGCAGGCACCGCCAAGGTCTGTACACACCAGATTGCATGTGTGCCTCGTTGACCTGAGTCGTTCGAGATGGAAAGATTCTCGGGAATCTACCGTTTCCCGGAGCACGCGCGATGTCCATTCCGGAGTTTCTCGATCCCCGGCTCACCGAGCGCCGCAATCCCCGCACCGCGCAGATCGACGTGGCCTCGTCGCTCGAGATCGTGGAGCTCCTGAATGCCGAAGATCGCCGGGTGCCCGACGCGGTGTACGAGGCACGGCACGAGATCTCGCGGGTGATCGATCTGGTGGTCGCAGCGTTCCAGGCGGGTGGACGGTTGGTCTATGTGGGAGCCGGGACCAGCGGTCGGCTCGGGGTGATCGACGCCGCCGAGTGTCCGCCGACATTCGGCACCCCGGCCGACCGGGTCGTCGGCATCATTGCCGGCGGTCACCCCGCCCTGGTCCGAAGCCAGGAAGGGGCCGAAGACGACGTCACGGCCGGCGCACGGGCCATGGACGACGTGAGGATCACCGGGAGCGACGTGGTGTGTGGCATCGCGGCGAGCGGTACCACGCCGTACGTCAGAGCGGCGCTGGAGCGTGCGCGTAATCTGGGAGCGCGGACGGTGCTGCTCTCGTGCTCCGTCCCGCCCGCCGATCTCGCCGCCGCCTGCGACGTCGCCATCGTGGTTCAAGTCGGGCCGGAAGCCCTGACCGGATCCACGCGACTCAAGGCCGGGACCGCCACGAAGCTCGTGCTCAACACCGTGACCACTGCTGCCATGATCCGCTCCGGTCGGGCCTACGGCAATCTGATGGTCGATCTGATGGCGTGGAGTGACAAACTGCGCGACCGAGGCGAACGCATTGTCATGGAGATGTGCGGCATCGACCGGCCCGCCGCGCGAGACGCCATCGAGCAGGCTGCCGGATCGGTGAAGGTGGCGATCGTGATGGTGCGGCGGGGTGTGGCAGCCGACGAAGCCGCGCGCCTGCTCGCGGATGCCGGGGGCCTGGTGCGGAACGTGGTCGGCGATCCCCCACCGGTGCATTCGTGACCACGAAGGCCGTCGGGCTCATGTCCGGCACCTCGCTGGACGGCGTGGACGCGGCGCTGGTGGATATCGCCGACGAGCGCGAAGTCCGGCTCGAGGCATTCACGTCGCGACCGTTCACGAACGCCGAGCGCACGGCGATCCGCCAGGTGCTGGAGGGCGGCAGCGCACGGCAGCTGGCCTTGCTGCACCGTCAACTCGGCGAGTGGTTGGCCCAGGCGGTTGCCGACGTCCTCGGCGCGGCGCGCGTGCGTGCCGATCGCGTCTCGCTCGTGGCCTCGCACGGCCTCACGGTATGGCACGAGCCCCCCCTGGTCTCCCTCCAGCTCGGGTGTCCGGCCACCATCGCCGAGCGTACCGGGATCCAGGTCGTGAGCGACTTCCGCGCGCGTGATGTCGCGGTGGGAGGGCAAGGGGCCCCACTGGTTCCCGTGGCCGACGCGATGCTGTTCGGCCATGACGATCACGGTCGCGCGCTGCTCAACGTCGGCGGGATGGCGAACGTGACGTGGGTGCCGCGGCGGGGCCACCTGGATGGGGTCGTGGCGTTCGATACCGGGCCCGGCGTGGCGGTGATCGACGCGGTAGCGCGCCTGGTCGATCCGACGGTGCCGTTCGACGTCGGCGGCAGACGCGCGGCACGGGGTCGCGCGGTAGTGTCCGTCGTGGACCAGCTCCTCGAGAGTGGCTACTTCGCCGCACCGCCTCCGAAGAGCACGGGCAGAGAGGTGTTCGGTGAGCCGTTCGCGAAGGCCTTGGTCGCCAGGACGCGCGCGGCGGCGCCGGGAGTATCGGATGACGACCTCGTGGCGACCGCAGTCGCGTTCACGGTGGGTTCCGTGACGGACCAGCTGACCCGGTGGCTTCCCTCGGAGCGGGAGCGTGACCTGGTAGTGTCGGGTGGCGGTGCCCGCAATCCCGTGCTCATGGCGCAATTGCGCCGGGCGCTCACAGGATGGGTGGTTCGGTCGTTCGACGACGAGTTTTTCGATGGCGATGCCAAAGAGGCCGTGGCGTTTGCCTATCTCGGGTGGCGGACCCTGCGGGGGTTGCCGGGGAACGTGCCCTCCGCGACGGGGGCCGGACGCGCCCGGGTGCTGGGGAGCGTGACGCCGACCGATCGTGACGGTGCTAGTTGAGCGAGCCCAGGAGCCGGGCCACGGCACCCCCCGGGACCCCAAAGACGATCCGGCCGTTGGGCGCCTCCCCGCCGTACAGCACGGCCACCACCTCACCGTTCCCGTCGAAAACCGGTGATCCGCTTGATCCGGCCGCTCCGTAGCCGTCGATCTGCAGGACGTCACTGAGCGCCTTGCTGACGGTCCCAGCGAGTAGCGTGGTGCGAACGATCTCGCCCGTCATGGGGAGGCTCGTGCCGAGCGGAAACCCGATCACCGCCACGGCGGCACCTTGCGGCAGCGTGTCGGCCCGAGGGTTGATGCGTCGGACGGTCGGGACGCCACCGCGGATATCCACCTTGATGGCCGCGAGATCGGCCTCGGCTGACAGCGCCAGCACCCGGGCCCGCCAGGTTTGGTCGGAGTCGGCGAATCGGACGGCGACGCGCGTAGGGCGCCGACTGCCGGTCGCGCCCGCCACGACGTGGCGGTTGGTGATGAGCACGCCATCGCGCCGAACCGCGAACGCGGTACCGGTCTGAACATCGTCGGGCCCGAACTCCACCCACACCATGGCGACGGCTCCCTGGTTGCGCTCGGCGATCGCGGCGTAATCCACGCGGGCGGCCGCCTGCTGATACTGCAGGTTCCTGGTCGCGGCTTCGAGACGCTGCGTCAGGGTGCGGACATCGTCCGACTGTCCGCTGCGGTAGGCGGCGTTGAGATCCTGCTGCAGGCGTTGGACCTCGCTCTGCGAGGCTCGGAGACGCGTGGCGAGCCCTTCCACCTGGCCACGGAGCGCTGCCACCGTTTGGTCCGCTGCCGCGAGGACGCTGTCCGTATGCGCCTGCATCGCCGCGGCATCCGCTACGCGTCGCCGCTCCTGTCGGCGGCTCTGGTACAGGGACAGGGCCGCGACCGCGACGAGCGCGACGAGGAGGACACCGATCGTCGCGCGGAGCCTTCGCGTATGGCGTCCCACCGCCGCGCGAATCTCGGCGCTCGCGCTGTCGCGCGGTCGCGGCACGTGGTTCGTCATCCGAAGGGGACCCGTCGGCGAGACCTCGGAGGCGGGCGTTACGGCCTCACGGACGATGCCGTCGGGTGTGCGATCGGCGACCATGCGTACCTCGATCACCGGGCCACCGATGCCGACGCCGATCTGATCCAGGTCGCTCAGCGCCGCGTCCGCCACGACGGGGTGGCCGTTGAGCAGCGTGCCATTGCTGCTCTCGGTATCCCGGACATACCAGCGATCTCCCTTCTTGAGCACGACGGCGTGCCGCGCGGACACCGTGAGGTCCCGCTCTGCGTCGAAGCGCACGTCGCAGGACGGATGACGGCCGATCGCGATGCTCGGCTTGGAGAAGACCTCGGTATGGCCGGTCCGGGCGCCAGAGAGGATCTGCAGCTGTGGCTTCACGGGTCGAAGGCTACACGCCGCTCATGGCATACAGCAGGGCGGCCGCCACGAGGCCTGCAGCAGTGAGGCCGGCCACCACGAGCGGCGTCTTGTTCTGCGGCAATGGGGGTGGGCTGTCCCGGTAAATCGGGACGGGCTCGGTGTCGGCCTCCGGATCGAGGAGCGGGAACACCTTGTGACCAACCGTCTCCCTGCTGGACGGGTCTGTGAGCCCCGAGCCATCGAACCGCACGATCACGACCGTGATGTTGTCCGGACCGCCGCGATCGTTCGCCATGTCGATCAACTCGGCGCATTGCGTCATGAGGTCCTTGTCCCTCTGCTGGACGAGGGCGGCGATCTCCTCACGCGTCACCTGCCCGGAGAGCCCATCGGAACAGAGCACCAAGACGTCACCGCGTCGCAGCTGTTGGTTGGTGAGATCGACCCGCACCTTGGCATCCGGCCCCAGCGCCTGCAGGATGATGTTGCGCCGCTCGCTCTTCTCCGCTTCCTCTTCGGTGATTTCACCGGCGTCGACCAGGCGCTGCATCAGCGACTGATCCTTGGTGATTTGGATGGCCTCGCCCTCGCGGATCAGGTAGGCCCGCGAGTCACCGACCTGCGCCAGGTACAGGTGGTCCTCCAGCACGCCGACAGTCGTGGTCGTCGTCCCCATCCCGCGCAACTCCGGGTGCTCCTTGGCATGCGTGTGTATGCGCGCGTTCGCCATCTCCACGGCTTCCTTGAGCCGGTAGGCGAACTGCTGTGGAGTGACGTCGGTGTCGGCGAGCCAGCGATCCACCAGGTGCTGGTACACGGTATCCGTAGCCATCTGGCTGGCGACCTCCCCCGCTGCCGCCCCGCCCATGCCGTCGGCCACCATAAAGAGCGATCCTCGAGCGCCCACCTCGTGCTCGCGCACCTCGGGATGGAGGGATGCCCGCTGACGGGTCAGGTCTGCGACGAGGAACGTGTCCTCGTTGTGTTCCCGCGTCCGTCCGACGTCGGTCTTGCCGAACACCGCGATGTGGATGCCCGAGCGCCTGTAGCCGAAGAGTTTCACGAGCCGCACCCCACCAAGATGACCGTCTTGTACTGCTGATAACTCACGTTGTCGGGGTCGAGGGAGAGCGCCCGCTCGATCCAGCGACAAGCGTCTGCAGGGCGCTCGACCTCGTACGAT
>CAYGCN010000013.1:39993-43703 GCA_964348385.1 uncultured Gemmatimonadaceae bacterium | reverse complement strand
GACGGTTGAGGACGTCACGCATGCTGTAACCCGCCGACCACAGCTTGCCATACTGGGATGCGAGGCCGATACCCCACCCGATGGCCGGGAAGAGAAACCACGGTGTGGCCAGGCCGGTCACGACGTTGAGCAGCAGGAATCCGCCATTCACGGACACATAGGATGCGAAATTGGCGCGGAACTTCCGGACCACGGTGGGCTCGCCGGTCGGCCCGATCGCACTGTCGTCCGCCTCGGCTCGCTCGGGAGTGCGCTCGCGGGCTCGAGCCGGTCGAGGACGGCCGGACGATGCTCTCCCTTCCTCGAACCACCGCCACCAGTCGTCATCACGCTTTGCCGGGCTCGGCCGAGGGCGCCGCGCCGGGCTGGGGGGGCGCGACAGCGGCGACCGTGGACGATAGGGACCCGACGAGCGGCTCTCGAGAGCCCGCCGAAGCGCATCGGCGGTCGGCCAGCGATTCTCGGGTTCCTTGTCGAGACAGCGGGCCACAGCGGCAACGAGATCATCCGGGCAGTCACGCCGCAGCTCTTGGATGTTGGGAACCGGCTGGGTGACCTGTTTGAGCAGGATGCCCGCGACGGTCGGTGCCTTGAACGGAACCTCGCCGGTGAGCATCTCGTACGCGACGACGCCGAGCGAGTAGATGTCGCTTCGCGCGTCGATCTCGCGCTCGCCCGCCGCCTGCTCGGGGCTCATGTATGCCGGCGTCCCGATCGCGACACCCGTGCCAGTCAGTGTGCCGCCGCTGGCGTCCGTCAGCGCCTTGGCGATTCCGAAATCGGTGACCATCACTCGCCGCCGGGTCCCCTCGAGGAGGATGTTGTCGGGCTTGATGTCCCGATGCACGATCCCCATCGCATGCGCGAGCCCCAGCGCGTCGGCCGTTTCCTTCATGATGCGTCGGGTTTCTTCGATGGGGAGCCGCTCCCGGCGTCGGAGCCGGGCGGCGAGCGACTCGCCGTCGACATAGCCCATCACGAAGTAGACGAGGCCTGCCTCCTCGCCGACGGTGTGGATCGGCACGATGTGCGGATGCGACAGCCGGGCGGCGGTCTGTGCTTCCCGAGTGAACCGCTTCCGGATTTCCTCGCGGAAGGCGAGTTCGGGTGGGAGCACCTTGATAGCGACGCGACGACGAAGTCTTATGTCGCGTGCGCTGAACACGATGCCCATGCCGCCCCGACCGATCTCACCCTCGATCGCGTAGGCATCGGACAACACTTCGGTGAGTCGACTACGAAGCGTCTCTTGGGTCTCGTCAGCCATGTAGCTTTAGGTCCAGACCGGGGATAGATTAACGTACTCTGCTGCACACGGGCAACCGGGAGCCCCCTGACCAAGGCCGCCATGCGCTGGGTGACGGACGATTCGGGACGACGCTGGTCCGCCGAGCGAGTCGGACGGACCTCGGGACTGATCCCGACGAAGAAGGCCAAGCGCTCGTTTCCTGAGCCGGCTGACATCATCCGATTCGAGTGCGAATCGGACGGGGCAGAACCGGCGCGCGAAGTGCAGGCGCGCGCAGGCCTCCTGGAACAGCTCACCGAATCCGAGCTCCGCGCCCTCCTGAATGTGGCCCCCCGAGCCCCCTGACGCAGCGCTGATTCACCCTTCCGTCAATCTGGCAGCCCTTCGACCCGCACGGTACTTTCGGCAGGAACTTCGCTCTCAGGCGAAGGGTTCCACCCTGTAGGCGATCCACATTGGCAGGAGTGGGCGGCACGGTAACTGCCGCATCATGGGTCGATGAAACTGCTGCCAACTACCGTCTCGCCGAAAGGTGAGGTGCGTCATGCTTGACCGTGCGTCCGGACGGGTGCGATTGCCCGTGCTTCCGTTGCGGGAGACAGTGATGTTCCCCGGGGTGACGGCGCCCATCGGTGCCGGCCGACCGGCGACGTTACGGGCAATCGAAGCCTCGTTGAAGGGCGAGAGCAAACTCATCTTTGCGGTCGCCCAACGAGAGAATGTCGAAAATGCGCAGCCCGAGGTGCTGTACACGACCGGGACGGTGGCGCGTGTGGGACAAGTTCAGCGCGGCCTGGGTGGCATTCAGCTTCTGCTGCACGGCGAATACCGAGCGGCCGTGCTGCAGTACTCGGAGAATGCGGGCCACCTGGAAGCGGTCGTCCAGGAAGCGCCGGATCTCCTCCCGTTGGATTCCGAAGACGCGGCGTTCGTCGCGCTCTACAAGGAGGTGCGAGAGCGAGCGAGCGACCTCGCGTTGAAGATGGGTCTCCCCCAGGAAGTCGTCGAACAGGTGCTCGAAGGGGTGGAGGACCCCGGTAGGTTCGCCGACCTGGTGGCGGGGTACATCGACATCACCCCGGGCGAGCGACAGGCACTGCTCGAGACCCGGGGGGTCGAGGAGCGCCTGCGTCGTGTCCTCATCCACGTCCAGCGACAGCTCGATCTCGTGGAGGCGCAGGAAGAGATCAAGACCAAGGTCCAGGAGGAAATCGGCGAGCGACAGCGAGAAATGTTCCTCCGGGAACAGCTCAAAGCCATTCAGAAGGAACTCGGCGACGATGGCTCGCAAGAGGTGGAAGAACTTCGCGAGCGGATCGAGAAGCTCAGGCTGCCCGACAACGTCCGCCAGGAAGTCGATCGCGAGCTGCGGCGGTTGGAGCGGGCGGGACGCGACTCCATGGAGTCGCAGATCATCCGCACCTATCTCGAGACGATCGTCGAATTGCCTTGGAGTCTGCGCAGTGAAGACCATCTGGATCTGAACGAGGCCGCACGCATTCTCGACGAAGACCACTACGGTCTCAAGGATGTGAAGGACCGCGTGCTCGAGTTCCTCGCCGTGCGTCAGCTGCTCAAGGTGCGGGCACCCGACGAGCGTGTCACGGGTGCGGTCGGCAACGAAGACGACCGCGGAACCAAGGGGCAGATTCTGCTCTTCATCGGACCACCGGGTGTCGGCAAGACATCCATCGCGAAGTCGATTGCCCGCGCGATGGGGCGCCGGTACGTGCGCATCTCGCTTGGGGGCGCTCGCGACGAAGCGGACATCCGGGGCCATCGGCGCACGTATGTCGGTGCCATGCCCGGGCGCATCATCGAAGGAATGAAGCGTGCCGGCACTAAGAACCCGGTGTTCCTGCTCGACGAAGTGGACAAGCTCGGGGTCTCGTTCCAGGGCGATCCGGCCTCGGCCCTGCTCGAGGTGCTCGACCCCGCGCAGAACGACTCGTTCACCGACCACTACCTCGGCATACCGTTCGACCTCTCCGAGGTGCTGTTCATCGCCACCGCCAATTTCCGGCAGAACATCCCGATCCCGCTGCTGGATCGGATGGAGACCGTGGAGTTCAGCGGATACACCGAGGAAGAGAAACTGATCATCGCGCGGCAATACTTGATTCCGCGGCAACTCGGCGAATCGGGGTTGAGCGAGGTGGAACTCAAGCTCGGCGACAGCGCCATCCGCACGCTGATCCAGGGGTACACGCGCGAGGCGGGCGTGCGTCAACTCGAGCGGGAGATCAAGAAGATCGCGCGCAAGGTGGCCCGCAAGATCGCGACCCACGAACTGGAGAAGGTGGCCATCGAGGGGGACGACGTCGACGAACTGATCGGCCGGCCGACCGTGCATCCTGAGCGAGCGGCACGGCAGGATCAGGTGGGCACCGCGACCGGGATGTACTACACGCCCGCGGGTGGCGACATCATGTTCGTCGAGGTCTCGGTCATGCCGGGGCGG
>CAYGCN010000013.1:0-39983 GCA_964348385.1 uncultured Gemmatimonadaceae bacterium | reverse complement strand
TGGTGCTCACCGGCCAATTGGGCGACGTCATGAAGGAGTCTGCACAGGCGGCGCTCACATACGCCAAGTCGAACGCCAGGGCGCTGGGCATCGATCCCAAGGCCATCGCCGACAAGGATGTGCACGTGCACGTCCCAGCCGGCGCGATTCCAAAGGATGGCCCGTCGGCAGGGGTCACCATGGCGACGGCGTTGGTGAGCGCCCTGTCGGGCGTCCCGGTGCGCCACGACCTGGCGATGACCGGCGAGATCACCTTGTCAGGTCGAGTTTTACCGATTGGCGGCGTCAAGGAGAAGGTGTTGGGGGCCTGCCGCGCCGGAATCAGCAGCGTGATCCTGCCGAGGGAGAACCTGGCCGATCTCGAAGACCTGAGTGAGGAAGAGCGGCAGCGGATCAACGTGGAGCCGGCGGACGATCTGCGGACCGTGTTGAAGATCGCCCTGCGTCGGCCCGACGGCGTCGAATACGCCGTACAGACCGAGGATACGGAGCTCCAGCCAACGGCCCCCTAGGCTCGCGCGCCACGTCACCACGTGAGCGATCGGCCGAGCAGGGCGATTACTGAATCGACCCACGCCGGGTCGGCTGAACTGACCTTCGTGTCGCTCGCGAGGACCCCGTCAAGCGCGACCCACCCCAGGAGCAGCACCGCCGCGTTCCGGCCGCAGTCCTCCGGATCGGCATCGTCACGGAAGAAGCCAAGACCCTGCCCCCTGGACACCTCGGCGGCAATGCGTTGGGACAGCGCGAGCGTGGCCCGGGAGAGGTCTTCCGTCCCATCCTGACGTTGGTCGAGCGCGGCAAGCAGGGCTGTCCGCACCAGGTTCGGATGGGCGCGGACCTGCTGGGCCACAACCCGGAGAACCCTGCGGAGCTCCTCATCCGGAGGGGCGACAGAGCGACGTTTTCGCTCCGTCGCGGGGCTGATCTGCTGCGCCGCCAGGCGCAGACAGTGCCCGTGGATCTGCCGTTTTGAACCGAAGTGGTGATAGATCAGCTGCTTGTTGACGCCAGCCTTGTGGGCAATACGCTGCACTCGAGCGCCGTGAAACCCGTACACGGCAAACTCCTCAAGCGCAGCGCTCTCAATACGTTGGCGAGAAGAGTCCATTATCAACCAACCGGTTGGTTGAGTTTGCTCCCATATTGGGCCGCTTGAGTCGGGCTGTCAAGATGTCATGGAGTGAGCGCCGTGAGCGCCGCCCGCAGTGTGCCCAGGAGAAGGGGGTCCGAGAACCAGAATCCTTCGACGGCGTCCAGGTCGAGTCTCACGAGGATGCCGGCGGCGTCGGTGAGCAATCCGGCAATCTCGCCTCCGAATCGTTCCGTCACCTGAGCCGTCGGGAGCTGGCGTTGGAGGGTAAACGGCAGCGGATCGGATGGTTCCCCAATCGCGTACAGCGCTGTGGGACGGTCGTTTGCGGCCCGCGCTCGCCAAATGGGCGCCAGTGAGCGCAGCAGCTCGGGCGGAGCGAAGCACGAGACTGTGGGGGCCCTGACGGCTGTGCGCAGCGCCAGCGCCTCGAGTTCGGCGGTGCCCCGAAATGGCACAACTGCCGGCTCCCCGGCCGTCCCGAGCCGTGTCAGTGCCCGTTCCAGGAGGTCGAGACGTGCCGCCTGGTCCCTGGTGATGCGCGCCAGCAGGGTGGGTGGGGCCACGGCACGGAAGATCGTGGGGTCCCGATCCACGACCACGGCAGCCTCCTTCGTCACCAGCCCGTTGAGAGCCTGGTAAGCGTTGGCCCGGGCGACGGACAACCGTTTGGCCAGGGCGTAGCCCGACGACGGGCCCGCCTCCACGAGGGCCAGGTAGGCCTGGGTCTCAGTCGGCGTGAAGCCGAAGTCCGTCAAATCTACGGATTGCATAGGGAGTAGCGGTTGCTACTCCTAACGTAGCCCGATTCCTGAGGCTCTACAAGAGTCGACTTCGAGCTAGATCAGGCGTAGTCGATCTCCATGCCCGCGAGCTTGGCGATCAGCGCCAGCCGGAACGTCACGTCGGCGCGCCGCCGCTCCAGGGTCTTGCCGTCCAACTCCAGCGGGAAGGCGAAGTCCGCGAGCTTGGAGCTGCTCCGTGGGATGGACCGCAGGTTCCTGGGGCTCCAGACACCTTCCGCGTCGCAGTCACGGTAGAGTCGCGCCAGGATCCGTTGAGCAGTGGCCGAGGACTCCAAAGCGCCCATGCGCACCAGCAGTTCGATCCAATGAAGGGCAAAGGGCAGGTCCTTCGGATGGCCGCCCGAATCCGCCTTGAGTGGGTCGCCCAGGAAATGGTACGTGGGCTGGATCACCTTGCGGCCCGCCTGGATCACCCAAGTGCGTTTCGTCGCCGCCTGCCCCAGATAATGGCCGAGACGCTCCACGAACCCTGCGCGCTCCCGTTTGAGGCTCGGCATGTAGGCAACGATCGTCACCGCGAAGAGGCTTGGCGGATACGCGTCGGGGTGCAGGATGTTGCGCGAGCCCTTGCGGATGATGGGCTTCTCCGACAGTTCGCTCCGGAGGTGGCGGGAGATGTTGGTGGCGATGCGGTGCGCGGCGCCGCGCACCCGCGGATCCTCGATGTGACCAGCATGTGAGAGCGCCGCCGTTGCCCCTTCGCGCAGGAACTCCCGTGCCCAGAGTGCCAGGGATGGGTTTGTCTTGGCGCTCTTCTGGTATTCGAACAGCAGCGCCGGGTCCGTGTCGCGGGACAGTAGGCGGAACAGCGTTCGGTCCGCGAGCCGCAGGGTGGGGTCATCGCTTGGGAGTCCGAGCTCTACTAAATGGCGGTATTGCGCCACTGTCCCGACATCGGCGAGACCCTGTGACTTCGATGCGGCCAACCCCAAGATGTTCTTGCCCCAGATACCGGTGGCCTTCTGCTTCCGGACTGTCTGCGCAACTCTCTTGTACTGAAGGAGTTCCTCCTTCAGCAGCTCGATGTCCGCCGGGCTGGCCGAACCAGGTGGGAGGATTTCGCGGACCGTCCTCCAACGGATTGGAGCACAGGCGTGCTGGCGGAGCCAGGTGACTGGAACTCGATGAGTTGTGGGCAGCTCCAGGGGACGAACTCCTTCAAAAAAGAGCCGGAGCCGAAAACGGTGGGCGAGAACATACCCAAGTTCCCTCTGTTCGGCCAGTACTCCGCGATGCCTACGGTACAGGCCGCCGCTGGGTCGCGCGGAGTCGCCGTAGTTCCAGACGTTCGCCTGCCGCACGGAACTCCGCGTCTGGCTTCCACTTGGGAAACCCGGTTCCGGTCGCCAACGTCCACACCAGCCGGAGTGCGACGCGCACCTGCTCGCGAAGGCCATCGTAACGTGTCTCCTGATCCACGGCATCGGAGGGGCGGTGAAACCGGTTGCTCAGGTACTCGGCCTCCCGATCCGCGCCCCAGGATTCGGGGCGGCCCCGAAACACCAAGCCCGCGCGGAGCGTCAGGCCCGGTATACCGGATTTCGCGAAGGACAGTGGATCGAGCGCGTAAGCCTCGGTCGCCGATCGCGGCGAAGCCGGGGTGAGGGTCAAGCCTTCTGCGCCGGCTGCCTGCCTCACCGCAACCTCGAGGCTCGACTCCTCCGCACCCACGCCGGTCACGTCCTGGGTGGGTCCCCGCAGGTTCGCTCGGTCGAAGTTGAGCACAGCCACGATGCCTTCCGCGGGAATCGCGGTACGTCGGAGGAACTCCTCGCTGCCGATCCGTCCGCTCTCGGTGGCGGCCGTGGCGAGCAGGAGGACCGAGCGCTGCAGTCCCCCGTCAGCCGCAACGAGGCCCTGGGCCACGCCCAGCAGGGCCGCGGTTCCGGAAGCGTTGTCTTCGGCGCCGTTGTGCACGGAATCGGAGCCTTCGGGCATTCCCGTGCCCAGGTGATCGTAGTGCGCCGACACGACTACTACGTCACTCGTCGCGAGTGAGTCGCTCCCCGAAAGCAACGCGATGACGTTTGCCGCCGATGTCTGGCGCACGCGATTGCGCACGTTGATCACGCCGTGGCTGCCGAGCGACACCGGCCTGAAGCTCTGCTGGGCCGCTCGTCGCACCATCAGGTCGAAGTCCCGTCCTGTCATTGCGGTGAAGCGTTTGACTGCGGCCTCGGTGATCCAGGCTGCCGCCCGCAGGGTGGTCGTTGTCGGACCGACCCTCCGAACCCGTTCACCGCCCCAGGTGTGCACGGTTGCCTCCCAACCCATCGGCGCGTCGGCCTGCCGATGAATGAGGACGGCACCGTGCGCGCCCACCCGCGCTGCCTGGTCGAGCTTGTAATCGACGCTTCCGTAATACGTGCCGCGTTTCCCCCGGAAGCGGGTCGTATCTTCCATTCCGGGGTCGCCAAGCAGAAAGACCAGAATCCTGCCGGCCACCGGCACGTCCTTGTAGTCGTCCCACCCCCAATCCGGAGCGTCGATGCCGTAGCCCACGAACACCAGATCGCCGTCGACCGTGGTCGCCTCCTCATTGCGCTCGCTCCACGCCGCGAAGTCGACTCCAGGCTCGAGGCTGGTCGTACCCTGCTGTCCGCCCACCACGAACGACGCCCTGGGCTCCAGCGCCACGAGGTCGAACCGCTGGAAGTACGTCCCGTCGTCTCCGGCCGGCCGTAGCCCGAGGGCCGCGAACCGCGACGCAATGAACCGCGCGGCGACCTCTCCACCGGACGTCCCCGGCGCGCGCCCCTGGAGGACGTCGTCGGCGAGAAACCGCACGTCGGCACCGAGCTCCGCCTCCGTCGGCGCGGCCAACGCGCGTGCCAGTCGAGCCGTTGCCTGTGCCGACCCCTGGGCCAAACTGGGCTGAGCGACCGTCACGAGGGTGAGCGCAGCGATCGCCCACGGTCTGCACACGTGCTCCATGGTCCCGCTCCTCGTCACGGGTTGCACCGCACCTGCGTGATCCGACCGAAGCGGCCGAACGTGGATTCACTCGTGAGCACTAGGGTCGTGTCGTCCAGAAAGTCCACCGCTTCTCCCTGCTCCCACCCGCCGAGCCAGCACCCGCCCGCCGGCGTGACGCTGTCGGGGTCGAGCGCAAAGAACAGAACCTCGCTGTAGGTCCGAATCACCAGCCGGCTTCCGTCGGGCGACACGGCGGCACCGGTCACCTGGTGGCCGATGGGGCGCTGATGCGCCGGATCGAGGCTGCGCCACGGGCTCAGTCGCAGCGACGATGCCGCTTCGCGGTCGTCGCGCCTTACCCGATACAGCGTGATCGGCCCGGAGCGGCCTTTCGTTGCGAGCATCAGATCGCCACTGGGTGTGATCGCGAGCGCCTCGACATCCTGGGGTCCGTCCGTATACCGCACGCTGATCGTGCGAGCCTCCAGCACGGCAGTGGTGTCGGAGAGGTTTTCCGGCTCGACCACGATGTAGATATGGACACGCTCCCGGCGCCGCAGGTTGTCCCCGGTATCGGCGACATAGAGACACGCCTTCCGCGATCGGGGACACGGCCCGAGGGCGATGTCCTCCCAGTCTTCAGCCCGGGCGTTTTCGATCTCGAACCGCGCCAGGAGGCTACCATCCATCGAGACCGCATAGAGAAACGGCCCGTCACCGGAATCGTTGTGGGTCCAGAGAACGCCGGGGTGTCGCCGACTGACGGCTACGCCGGAACTCTCGGTGATGGGGGGACGCAGCACACCGACAACGTCGACCGACTCCGGTCGAGGTACCTGCGCTGCGAGCGACGCGGCCCACAACCACCCAATGCCGCACACCAGGGCGGCGGCTTGCAGGCGGGCAACCGAAATCCGGGGTTCTCGCCTCATCGTTTCAATTGTACCTGCGCCGCTTGCCTGAAGGAAACGGAACCGTCAACTTTCGAGGCCCCATGATCGACAGTCTCAAAACACGACCGCTCACCAAGCGCCCCGACCGCGTCCGCTTCGACGGGCGCGTGCTGTTTCTCGTCGACGATCCGGACCTGATTCGGCGGCAGCTCGGCGGTGAGGATCTGTCGTGGCCGCTGGCTGCCGCGTTGCGGGACAACATCTCCACCGACGAGATCACGCCGGCGTACATCTGCTACTACTACGACGAGATGCTGGGCGACTTCCCGTACCTGGGGCTCCAGGCGGGTGAGGAGTTCCCGATTACGCGCGGGAGTGTGAAGGCGGGCGGGTTCGTGTGCTCGGTGAGCGGCAAGCGCCGAGGCAAGGGCTCGTCGCGGGAGCAGTCGCCGTACGCGGAGAAGTGCGCGGGCATTCAACTCGTCATCGCCGAGAACATCGAACGCATCTACCGGGAGAACTGCCAGAACCTCGGCATCCTCACCAGCACGGACTTCTCGCTCATCGATCGGATACGTCGGGGGGAAGAAGTCCCGCTCAACCGGTTCACCGAGGGTCAGGGCGAGATCACTCGGGGCATCATCGAGTTCGGGGGGTTGTTCCAGTACAACGTGGCCCGGATACAGGGAAAGGTGTCCGTCCCCGCCGTCACGACCTCCGCCCGTCCGCTGACGCTCGCCGAAAAGATCATTGCGCGCCACTGGGTGACCGATCTCGCACGGAACGAGGTGGGCGTCCAGGCCGTCGCCCCAGGTGACGAAGGGTTCGTCCGAACCGACATCCGGTTCAGTCATGAGTATGTCACCCCGATGGCGGCCATCTTCTGGCGGGACTCGGTGGGCGAGGACGAGCGGATTGTCGATCCCGATTCCGTCTTCCTGTTTCGCGACCACCTCACGTTCCTCGAGCTCGCGATGACCGAGGAGCGCAAGGCCCAGGGCCTGTTGGATGTGGCGCTCGAGCTCAAGGCGCAGCAGGAGGAGTTCGCGCGCCGGCAGGGGGTGACGCTGTACGGGGAGCTGCCGCGCCTCGGCGCCGGGATGGCGGTGCAGGGATCCGAGGCCATCTGTCACTCGAAGATCCTCGAGCAGCACGCGCTGCCGGGGCAGTTGATCATCGGCTCCGATTCCCACACCCCGCATGCGGGAGCGATCGGTGCCGTGGCCTTTGGGGTCGGCACGACCGCCATCTTCAATTCGTGGCTCACGAAGGATGTACGGATCACCGTACCGCCGTCGGTGTTGGTGCGCGTCAGCGGCCGCCGGCCGGAGAACGTGACGGCGAAGGACTTCATGCTCCAGGTCTTGCGGCATCCCTACGTTCGGAATGGTCAGGCGATTGGCAAGATCGTGGAGTATGCCGGGGAAGCGGTGGAGGAGCTCTCGATCGACGAGCGGGCGACGATGACGAACATGGCGGCCGAAGTCGGTGCGTTTACGGGCGTGATCCGCCCCGACGAGAAGGCCGTGGAATTCCTGGTGCGTGAGCGGGGGATGAATGCCGCCACGGTGCGACGCAGCCTCGACGGGCTGTACTCCGACCACGACGCGGAGTTCGAAACGGTCATCGAGATCGACGCACACACGCTGGAGCCGATGGTCGCGCTGCCCGGTGACCCCGGCAACGGCCTGTTCATCAACGAGCTTGGCGATGCAGTGAAGATCGATATCGCGTATGCGGGGTCATGCACTGCCGGGAAGAAGTCCGATATGGACATGTATGCGCGGGTCTTCCGGGAGGCCGTCGAGCACGGGGGGCGCGTGCACCCTGACGTAAAGTGCTACATCCAGTGTGGATCGCAGGAAGTGAAGCGCTACTGCGACGAGCTGGGGTATCTGGAGCTGTTCCGGGCGGTGGGTGCCGAGTTCATTGAGCCGTCGTGCGGTGCCTGCATCAACGCCGGACCGGGCGTATCGTACGATCGCGAGACCGTCACGGTGAGTGCCATCAACCGCAACTTCCCGGGCCGCTCCGGTCCGGGTCAGCTCTATTTGGCGAGCCCCTACACGACGGCGGCGAGCGCCATCGCGGGCGTCATCACGGCGTGGCAGCCGACCTCGACCTGATCTGATTCAGCGCCGCGCTGACGGACGTCTGGTCAGCGAAACGGTCGCACCTCCTGCATTGGCGCCGTCTCGCTGGAGCGGATCGAGGAACGAGCGCTGGGACGAAGCGCACCCGCCGGATACACCCCTCGAGCATTCCACAACACCCAGTCGGTGAGCCCGAGATCCTCGACGGCTTGGATCTGCGCGCGCACCTCCGCCGCCGAGTAGCGCACCCGATAGATCGTGAATGCCTGGAGGTACGGTCGAATCCGTGCCGGTCGCGCGAGGCCCCGCGATCGGGTGATGGCATGCTCGAGGGCACGACGCACCACGATATACGGCTCTCTATTGGGGTTGCGAATCCCAAAGAATCCGCGGGCGTAATGGCTGGGGTACACCATCGGGAGAATCACATCGGCGGCGGTGGCGAGGTCCTCCCACACCTGTCCGATGCCGAGATCCCCGCGGGCGCTCGCGGTGAGTCCGAACACGTCCAGCGTAAACGGTACCCCCAACGCGGCAACACGCCGCTGAAGCAGTTGGACATTGCGCCGGACCGCATCTCGCTTGCTCTGACCCGGGCGGCGGGCGGGATACACCGTGCGGTCGAGGCGATGCGGCGGCTCGTCGGGGAATCGAACGTAGTCGAACTGGATTTCCCGAAAACCCATGAGGACTGCCTCGGCCGCGAGCTCCGCCGCGTAGATCCAGACCGAATCGTTGTAGGCGTCGACCCATGGTTCCCCGAGCCCGTCGTGCCACAGACCTCCCGCCGAGTCGTGAACGGCCCAGGCCGGTTTCCGCCGCGCGAGCAGCGGGTCGCGCGCGACAACGATCCGGGCGATGGCGTGAATCCCGCGGGCTTCGAGCTGGGCCAGTCGTGGTCGCGGGTCCGAGAGCCGTAACATGCCGTTGGCGCCGATGTACTCCGCGGTCGGGACACTCGAGCGGTAGGTCAGGTATCCAGTCGCGTCCTTGACGTCGATGACGAGCGCATTGATCTCGGTGCTGTCCACCAGCGCCAGGAGATCGTAGAACCGGCTGGAACTGAACACCCACCCGTTCATGTACAGGCCTCGCACCACGGCCGGCGCCCGCCCGTACGGGGGCGGCGGGACCGGGATCGTTGCCGCCGTCCCCGACTGGAGGGACTCGGCATAGTCCGGGATCCGCGAAGCGTGATGCGGGTGCCACGGCTCGCGCCGATCCTCCGGCGGCTCCGGCATGCGGATGCGCGCCAGTGGCGGCTGAACGAGGTCCAGGACGTAATCGGGGGGAGGACCGACGTGATGCAGTGGCTGAAGCCACGTGGAGTCGTCGGGGTACTGAGCGTACCCCGTCCCACCGATCAGCATCACGCCGATCATCCAGCCCACGTGAATTCGATGCATCAGCCGCACTTCCGACCCTCGGTTCATTCCTCGGTGTGTGCCGCGGTATCAGACGCTACGAGACGACGTGGGAAGCCCGCGCCGTCTCGTCGCCACACGAGAAACTCGGGGGGCGCAGCCAGCCTACGGCGTGCCACCCTCCAGTCGTCGCAACTCGACCCTTCGGTTCTGTGCCCGCCCAGCAGCCGTTGCGTTGGTCGCGATCGGCTCGTCGGGGCCGTACCCTCGGGAGACCATGCGGGCCGGCTCCACGCCCTTCTGAGCAAGGTATACCTCGACGGCCTGGGCGCGCTCCAGGGACAACCGGCTGTTGAGCGCCCGTGAGCCGGTGATATCGGTGTGACCGGCAATCTCCACCCGCACGTCGGGGTGGGCCAGCAACGACGCGGCCACCTCGTCGAGGATCACGTACGATTCACGCGTGAGCGCCGAGCGGCCGATCTCGAAATTCACGCCGCGCAGAACTAGCGGCTGAACCTCGCCCCGCTCCACCACGAACAGGATGGGGCAGCCGATCGAGTCGACGCGCTGACCGGCCCTGGTGTCCGGGCACCGATCGATGGTGTCGGGAACGCCGTCACCGTCAGCGTCGGTGATGATCGAGCAGCCGCGGTCGTCCACCTGCCGCCCCGCCGGGGTGTTCGGGCACTGGTCCAGTCCGTCCGGCACGCCGTCTCCATCGCCGTCGGTGGGGCACCCGACATCGTTGACCGCAACGCCGGTTGGCGTACCCGGGCACTGATCCAGACCATCCAACACCCCGTCCCCGTCGCCGTCGGTGGAACAGCCGTTGGCGTCGACCGTTGCCCCCCGCGGCGTGTCGGGACACCGATCCAGGCCGTCGAAGACCCCGTCCTCGTCGCCGTCGGTCGGGCAGCCATTGGCATCGACCAGAGCCCCTGCCGGTGTATTGGGACACACGTCGATCCCGTCCATGACCGAGTCGCCGTCCGCGTCACTCGGGCACCCCGCCGGATCGACCGTCGCACCGGCCGGCGTAGCGGGACAGCTGTCGAGCCCGTCGAAGACCAGGTCGCCATCGCTATCGAGCGGACACCCTACGCCATCCACCACCGCACCGTACGGTGTTCCCGGACACTCGTCGGTTCGGTTCGCAACCCCATCGCGGTCCGAATCACGTGGCGGCCCGCCGAAGGCGAACACCGACAGACCCATCGCCGCGCCGAGGTTCAGCGCGCTCTCGTTCGGTGCCACCAGCTTCGACGACGGGAGGTAGTCGAGCCGCCCTTCCACCCGGATCGCCGTCCGCCCACCCAGCGACGCGACGTTGCCGAGGATCAGGTGGCCTCCGTTGTCCCCCGTCTCCACGGCACCGCGGTACTCCGCATGGGTGTACCCGGCCCCCAAATAGAACCTGCCGAATCCGATCTTCGGAGCGACATAGTAGAGGGTGCCACCGAGGCGCGTCACGTCGACGCCCCGCCCGGTCACCTGCTCTTCGGCCTGCGTGAAATCGCCACGCGCCTCCACGGAGAGGAACGGCGTGACGAAGAACCCCAGCCGGCCGCCAGCCCCGAACTCGGAGGACAGACCGACGGTCTGGTCGTCGTACTTGGTGTACGTCCCCAGAAGACCCAACTCCAACTGTCCCGGGCCAAGGATCTGCCCGTGGGCCAAACTCGGCGCCAGCAGGAGCAAGCAGGCGGTTAGCGCACCGCGGAGCATTGTTCGGGGTGTCATGGCACAGAATCTAAGGTACCGGAGCGAGTGGGGCACGTCGGTGTTCTATCGCACACGTTGGCGGCCGCTCGTTAGCTTTCGACGTCGATGGCACCAGGGCTCAACCCGAGGAGGGGACGTGCAGGTCTCGATTCAGTATTGCGGGGTGTGAGGGTATGAACCACGGGCCGCCAGTTTGGCGGCCGAGATCGAGCAGGCCTACCCGAACTCCAGTGTCAAGCTGATCGAGTCATCGGGCGGGGTGTTCGAAGTGCAGGTTGAGGGCAAGCTCCTGTTCTCGAAGAAGCGACTGGGCCGTCACGCTGCGCCCGGCGAAGTGATGCAGCTGATCCGCGCGCACCTCGGATCCTGACGGCGGTGCCGGGCCCGCCGACCTCCCCCGGGGACGGTCGCCCCCGTTCTTCGATCCGCGATCACTACCTCCCTCCCGACCGGGAGGCCTATCGCCGCGCGGAGCCCCCCACGGGCCGGGTCGTTGTCATTGCCCCGACGCGGGCGGCCTGCGAGACCATCGAACTTGCCTGCCGGCTCCACATCGAGACCGTGCTCGAGCGCGAGCATGGACAGGAGATTCAAGCCCTCGCTTCCGGCCGGGCCGGCTTCGGGATCGTGGCGAGCACCGGGACCGGCAAGACCCTGTCAATCCGCTCGATCGCCGAACAGATCGTGGGCACTCCCCTCCGGATCGGTGTGGTGAATCGTGAGCGTGAGGCCACACCCGAGACCCCCACCTGGAATGTCGTGATCGTCACGACCGGCATCGCCCGCCGCTGGTTTCAGGATGCGCTAATCCTTCCGCAGGACACGCTTGTCGTGGACGAGATTCACCAGACGTCGGCGGAGCTGGAGCTGTGTCTCGCCCTGGGGAAGCGGGTAGGATGTCGTTTCATCTGGCTGTCGGCGACCGTCGATCCATCCTTCTACGCCGCCTACCTGAACTCGGCCGAGGTGCTCGAGACGAGTGCCTTCGATCCATCGCTGTCGGCGACCGTGCTGACGCACCAGGTGCAGCCGCTCGAGTTCCTCGACGAGCGGTTTGTCCGAGGGGCGGTGAAGGAACGACGCGGCGTAGCGGTCTTCCTTCCGACCCGGGCGGAAGTCGAGGCCGTGGCCCGGGAACTTGCCGGCTCGTGGAGTCGGCTGCACGCGGCGTTCTACCATGGCGGTGAGCCGATCCGGGTGATCAAGCCGTTTCTGGACGGCACGGTCGAGAAGCCGTTCGTCTTGGCCATGACGCAGGCGGGGCAGTCGGCGCTCAACATCCACGGATTGGATACGGTCGTGATCTACGACGCGTGCTACGCCAACCTCGTCCAGCGCGGTCGCAATGTGCTGACGCGTCAGTACCTGGGTCCGAACGAGATCCTGCAAATGGCGGGACGCGTTCACGGACGGGTGCCGAATGGTCGTGTGCATATCCTCACGGATCGAGATATCGACTTCTTCAGCCTGGAGCCGGTTCCCCCCGGGTTCCAATTGGCGGGTGACAGCGAACGCGTCGCACTGACCGCCGCCGCGCTGGGCGTCGATCTCACCGACCTCGATCTGCCCGTGCCCCTCGATCGTCGGGCCTACGCCACGGCGGCCCATCGCCTGGAGAGCCGCGGGATCGTCGACCGCGGCCGGCTCACCGCGTATGGGAGAGATGTGGAGGCCATGCCTGTGGAGCGCCCGTGGGGCGAGCTGCTGGTGCATGCCGACCCCGACTTGGTGCCGTACGTGGCCGTGGCGGCAAGCGTCGACTCGCTCCACCGCATGACGCGGGACGAGCCCGATCTGGCTGGGATCGTGGCGTACGGCAGTGACCCCCTCACCGCGTACAACCTCTATGCCGAAGCCGTGAACCAGTACGGTCTCCTCGGAGAGGTGTACGGTCTGCCCCGGCATCTCTTCGACGAGAGCATCGACGAATGGGCGGAGGACCGCGGCGTGCTGGTCAAGGCGATCGAAGACGTGGCGCTCGGCATGGCGTCGGTGTACCGCACGCTCGAGATCCGGCTTCCGGCGGATCTCCCGATGGCGAACCGGGGCGTCGTGAAACGATTTCAGGACCTGGTGGCGAGGATCATGCCCTTCGATCTGGTGATCGACGGGGAAACGGCCGACGGCGAACGCGTGCGGCTCTCCGACTCCTCGAACTGCGACCGGCAAGGCGCCGTTGCCGGTGTGGTCCGGTACTTCGCCGATCGGTTTGGCGTCCCGCGGGGCGTGGTCGAGGGCACGAACATCCCCTTCGAGTTGGTCAAGCGGTATGCCGCGCGCAGCGAACCGAGAGTCGAGTTCCGGGAATTCCGACGCAGTGAAGGACTGGCCGTGATTCGTGCCACGGAGTATTTCGGGTTCGTGCTCGCCAGCTCGCAGGAGCCGCTCGTCGGGCCGTTTCCCTCCGAACTCGCCGACCGGTCGCGGACCGCCTTGGCGGAGGCGATCCTGCAGGGGAAGACCAAGCATCCAAATCGTCAGAGCGTCGCGCGGGCGGGGGCCCGGCTCTCCGAGTACTGGCGGCGCTCGGGAGGACGGCTTCGGGAGGCGGAACCGCAGACCGTCGTCGATGCCATCCGGGTCCAGCTCGGAAATGTGGCGAGCTACGACGAGTTCCTGGAAACTCCGCTCGCGCTCGATGTGGCCGAGATGGTGCCAGAGGAGCGTCGCGCTCCGCTCGACCAGCTTCCGGGATCTGCTCGGGTGTTCGGTGACCGAGTGCCGATCGAGTACGCGATCGAGGGTGGGCGGGTGGTGGCTTGGCTCAAGCTCCGCGAGAAGCAGGCACAGCGGCTCCGTCCCCGGGATCTGCCGAGCGTCGCGGCGGACCTTCGCTTCAGCGTCGTACGCGGGCGGCGTGAGATCGCCCGGGCAAGCTCGCTCGCCGAACTCCGGGAATCCCTGTCGCGGCTCGAGGCAAAGCGGCGTCGACCACCCCGTCGACGACGATCGTGAACCTCACGCGGTGAGTGACAGAACCCCGAGCCACGCCGTGGTGTAGGCCCGCTCGAGATCCTCCTGTGGCGCTCCAGCCAGGAGCAGATACCCCACCCCGGTGACCAGACTCCCCAGGAACCATCCGAGCTCGGCGGCACCAATCTTGAGCGGGGCCTCGTGAGATTCGAACATGGCGCTCACCGCGGCCCCGAGCGCCGTGCAAAACTCGGCAAGACTCGTCCTGGCCAACTGTTCAGGCAGCGAGGAACCCGAACCGAACAGCGACGTCCATGCTCGGATGGTTCCGTCTGCTGACTCGTTGACCAGTAGACTCCAGGAACGCTCCACGGCCTGTGTCGGCGTTGCCGAGTCAAACACCACGGTCCACCGGTCTCGGCGCAGGCTGGCCAGCCGGTCTGCCACCGCGACCCAGAGCCTTGCTTTGGTCTTGAAGTGGTAATGGACGAGACCCTTGGCGCAGCCGCTCGCCGTGGCGACCTGCCCAACCGTCACTCTCGACGCGCCGCGCTCCCGTGCCAAAGCCAGAGCCGCGTCGATGATCAGGGCCCGAGACTTCTCGCTGTCCGTGCGTTGTTTCCGCATTGCGCTCACCCGGTTGGCCGATCAGTCAATATGTATGGGTGGGTTTGAGATCCGCCAGGCCTTTGTCTCGAGTTGGTCCTGTGGCCAGGGATTTCCTGCTGCGTGCGCTGGGAGCATCCTTTCGAGAGCGCTGTTGCCCAACAGAGGGCTGAAACTCCGCTCCGATGAGGGCGTAGGAGAAAAGGGAGCGAATGCGCGCATGGCGGATCGAATCGAAGGCCTGCTTTCTCCCATCACTCGCGCCGTCTTGGAGGCACTCTCCGAGGGTGTGGTGGTGTTGGATGCTGGCGGCCAGGTGGCGTACTCCAACGCTGCGGCAAGGCAAATGCTGCTCGAGCTTCGCGGCAGTTGGAATCGAGGTGGGACCGTGGTCGCGAGTGAGCTGGCGCAGCTCGGGGCACGCACGTCCCCCGTCTCGCTGAACGGCGCGAAAGTGTGTGATGTGGTCGTCCTTCCTGCGAGACACAACGGCGAGCCGCACACCCTCGCCGAGCGTGAGCGTGATGCCATTGTCGAGACGCTCCACGCAACCGGTGGAAAGCTCACCGAGAGCGCTCGCCGACTGGGCATTTCACGGACGACGCTGTGGCGGCGCCTACGCTCCTATGGGATCGATCGCGGCCGATGGTCCCGATCCTCCTGATCAGCGTCACACTCGCCGCTCCTCAAGCCTCAGACTCCGCAACATTTCGGGATGCCGCAACAGCGGAGCTGTACGCTCGTGCCCGCGTCAGGCACGTGCGCCAGGACTCGTTGGTGCGGGACTACCGCGCCCGGATCCGGACGAGACTGACCGCCACGGCCGGTCGCAGCCGCTTTGCCCGACAGACCGCGCTGATACGACACGAGTCGGTTGCCGAGATCGCGTGGCGAGCGCCCAATGATCTCAAGGTGAAGGTGGTGGCGGCGCGAGTGGCCGCACCTATCGTCCGCATCGTGCAGGGGTTCGGCGGCGACATCGAAGGCGATGCGGAAGGGGAATTGCGGGACGCTCTGGTGATGGACAGACCATGGTTCATCCCTCGTGCGCTCGGCGACAGCATCCGCCTGATGGGCGTGCCGGAGCACGCCGCACTGCACCCGCTCGGCGACGACGCCGTGGAGTACTACCGGTTTGCGGTGACGGATTCGGTGCAGCTGTTGGTGCCGGGCCGCCGCGTACGCGCGTTCAAGATGCGAGTGGAACCGAAGCGGATCGGCCCGTCGCTCATCGCGGGCGACATGTGGATCGACGCCGAGAGCGCCGATGTCGTGCGGTTCTCCATGACGTTCCTCGGTGACTACGTCTGGGATGCCCCGCGGTCGGCAACCGCCGAAGACAGCGCGCGGGCGCGGAAGGAGAATGCACAAGCGCGTCGCTTCCTGTCGGTCGAGGCCATGGTGGAGTATGCCCTGGTCGATCGTCAGTACTGGATGCCGTATCGCCAGCTGTTGGCGATCACGGCGGAGGTGCCGTGGTTCGTGAACGTTGCGGTACCGGCCACTGCGGTCACGACGTTCAGCGACTACCGCGTGAACGAGGGCGAAGCCATCGCGTTTGTCGTGCCGGAGGAGGATCTGGAACCGGGGGAAGCCCGACGGCGCCTGCGCGCGACACCGGGCGCGAACAGTGTCCTTTCCAAAGACACGGTGTTCACCCGTCGAGAGCGCCACGAGGCAGGCTACTTCCACGCAGGGTTATGGAGCACGGGGCGGTGGGAACTGGAGGTCCTGCCCGGCGACAGCTTGCAGGCGTATATCTGGGATGCCGAGCTCGCGGCCCGTGAAGATCCCATCGAGCAACGGCGGTTGCGCGAGACGTTTGCCGAGTTGAGTACGCTCCGCGAGGAGCTGCCGTTCCAGTGGACCGGCAGACGGTGGTTCGGGGTGGCGTGGGAGAACGCCGCCGAGATCACGCGGTTCAATCGAGTGCAGGGGCTCTCGCTCGGGGTCGGATTCGAGCTGCACCCGGGACCTCGGTTCACGACAGTGCTGGCAACCGGGCGCTTCGGCTTTGGCGACCTGCGGCCGACGGCCACCGTCACATGGCGGCGCGACGGTCCGGTCGGGCGGGTCGATGTCAGCGGCTTTCACACCGTCCGCGAGACCGAGCCGTGGACACGAGGGCTTGGCATCGGCAACTCGCTCAATGCGCTGTTCGTTGCCCACGACGACGCCGACTATCTGAGGGCATCGGGGGGGAGTCTGGCGTATTCGTGGAACTACGGTGTGTTGGGTGGCGTGGAGGCACGCCTTGCGTACGAGCATCACGACGGCATAGAGGCCATCAGCGGGTCACCGGTGGCCGACCTCTGGGGCGACGGCCTCTTCCTGCCGAACCCGGAGGTGCGTGAAGGGTGGTACCTCCGTGGCGTGCTGCGTCGGGACGGTCGTATCGGTCCATCGCGCTTTGCGCCGGGTTGGGAGGTCGTCGCGGGGCCCGACGTGCTGGCGGTTAGGGGGTGGGTCACGGCGGCGCTTCCGTTCACCGTGTTGGGGCGCGAAGGAACACTCGGTGTCCTGTCCGGAGTGGTTCGTGGCGACAGCGTGCCACAGCTGGAGTTCCGCCTTGGCGGTCCCCACACGGTGCGTGGCTACGCCTATGGCACCCGGCGGGCGCGCCAGCTGTGGGCAGCACAGCTCGACGTGGCCTTGACCCGGTCGCGACTCCTGGCGCCGGTGGCGTTTGTGGATATCGGGGACACCTTCATGTCGGACCCGATGGTCGGAGCCGGGCTGGGGCTTTCCCTGCTCGGCGGATTGGTGCGTTTCAATCTCTCCAAGGGCCTCCGCCCCGTCGGCGAGGTCCGATTCGATCTGCTCTTTCGCGCACCACGGTGACTGCCTAGGTTGCATCCTGATGCAGCCTAGGCCGTTCATCGTCGAGGAGTACGTCCGGTGGTCCGACGTGGACTACGCCGGCATCATCTTCTATGGAGCCTACGTTCGGTTCTTCGAAATTGCCGAAACGGAGTTGTTCCGCGAGGCGGGAGTGCCGTACAGTCAGGTCTTCGATCAGTTCGGGATCTGGCTTCCGCGGGCGCATTTGCGCTGCGATTTCAAGTACCCGGCCCGTCTGGACGATCGGCTCCGGGTTGGAGCGTACTTTACCGCGTTCGGGAGAAGCTCGATTCGTATAAACTTCGATGTCGTGCACGTCGGGGCCGGTGAGCTCGCGGCGGCCGGCCACGAGGTGCTCGTGTGCATCGATCGGGCCACGCTGCGGCCCGTGATGCTGCCGACGGCATTGCGTCGCGTACTCGAACCGTTCGCGCTGGACGAAGCGAATGCGCGTCACGCGCTCGGGCTTGGGACAGGAGCAGTCACGTGATCAACCGACGAACGCGGCTCGTGTCGGGAAGCCTCGTCGTGGTGGCACTCGCCTGCGGGGGAGAGCGGCAGTCCGCTCCCCCCGCGGTGCAGGTGCAGGGAGAGCCCACGCCAGGGGACTCGATCCAGATGCCGTCGTATCCGGAGGCGCGGCGCGGATACCTCGTGGCACGCAGCGCGGGGGCGTACGACTTGAATGGGCAGTGGCCGGCCAGGGCGGTCGTGTGCGAGGACCCGCCGGTCATGGAAATCCTGTCACAGCAGCCCGGGGTGGGCACCATCGCGGTATTGCGATTGCCGGAGCAGGCGCAACGCCTGACGAGCTATCCGATCGCGATCGTCGATTCGGGAACGCCGGTGCCGCCAGCGGCCCAGATGGGGGTCGTGTTGCAGGGAACCAGTGCCTACGCCTTTCAGGGTCTCGAGGGGCAGGTCCAGTTGACGAGCATCAGCGACCGCGTGAGCGGTCGGTTTCAGGTCACCCTCCGCGAGATCACCTCCGATGACCTGGCCAAGTATGCGGGGGTCTTCGAGACGGTCCCGCTGGTGCAGATGTCTGCGGAACAGTGTGAGGAGCACAGGGGGGAGCCCCTTCCACCGCCGGATTCCGCCGGCGTCGGGGAGTAGCAGTCGTGTCGACGCAGGCGGATCAGACGTACTTTCGTAAGGGATTCGGTCTCAAGCGCGAGATCGAGGGCCATCTCGCGTACGACTATCATAGCCAGCTGGTCGACCGCATTCGCGAATCGGACTTCACCCTCGAGGTCGGTGGGCTGACGTTTCGCCTCGCCCAGGAATTCGGGTTCTGTTACGGCGTGGACCGCGCGGTGGAGTACGCGTACGAGAGCCGTGAGAAGTTTCCGGATCGCCGCATCTTCCTGGTCGGCGAGATCATTCACAATCCCCATGTCAACGAGAAGCTCGCAGCGATGGGCGTCAAAATCCTCCGCCCGACGGAGGATGGCGATTTCGACTTCTCGGACGTTGAACCGACGGACGTCGTGTTGATTCCGGCGTTCGGTGTCCGCGTGGCCGATTTCGATCGGCTGCGGAATATCGGGTGCGTTCTGGTGGACACGACGTGCGGCTCGGTCCTGAACGTTTGGAAGCGTGTGGAGAGTTACGCCCGAAACGGGTACACGGCGATCGTACACGGGAAGCATCTTCACGAAGAGACCAAAGCCACGGCCAGCCAGGTCACCAAGTATCCGGACGGACGATATCTTATCGTGCGGGACATGGAGGAGACGGAGCTGCTGTGTCGGTACCTGCGAGGCGAGGAGTCGGTGGCCGCCATGCGGGCCACTTTCGGTGAGAAGGTCTCAACCGGGTTCGACTTCGATCGCGACCTCCGTCGCGTCGGGTTGGCGAATCAAACCACGATGCTGGCTTCGGAATCCCTGGAAATCGCGATGCGGATCGGTCACGCGATGGCAGACCGGTACGGCCGCGACAACCTCGCCGATCACTTCCGCAACTTCGGCACCATCTGTTCCGCAACCCAGGAGCGGCAGGACGCCATTCTGGCGCTCATCGAAGAACCACTGGATGTGATGGTGGTGGTCGGTGGGTACAACTCGAGCAACACCAACAACCTCGCACGCATTTGCGCGCAGAAGGTGACGACCTACCATATCGCTGATTCGTCGTGCATCGAACCCGATTCCGGTGTGATTCGCCACAAGCCAGTCGATGCCGGCGACGAGGTTGCGCAGGGCGGCTGGCTCGGTCCTAACGTGCGCCGGATCGGGATCACGGCGGGCGCGTCGACGCCGAACAACAAGATCGGTGCGGCGATCGAGCGTATACTGCGGACCAAGGGGTTCCAGCCTCCGGTCTGACGTCGCGCGTGGCACCACACCGCCAGTGAGTGTACGACCACGCGTGTTCCTCCGAGTGAAATCCGAGAGGTGAGCGGTGGACGTGCGTTGGATGCCGTCGGCGACCGCCCTGATCTTCGCGAACCTGGTGCCCCTGGCGGGTGTCATCCTGTTCGACTGGGATGTCTTTGCCGTCGTCTTTCTTTTCTGGCTCGAGAATGTCGTGGTCGGTGGGTTCAACGTCCTGCGCATGGCGTGGGTGGAGCGCGGTGCCGAGCGGAAGCCCCTCGCGAAGTTCGCGTTGATCCCCTTCTTCGCGTTCCACTACGGGATGTTCACGCTGATTCACGGCACGTTCGTGTTCAGCATTTTCGGTGGCGGGATGGTGGAGGGGATCGGCTTCCCGTCGTTCATGACCATTGTCGACGTCGTTGCGGAGGAGAAGCTGTGGATTGCCGTCGCCGCGCTCTTCGTCAGCCACGGCTACTCCTTCCTGGTGAACTACCTCGGCAGGCAGGAGTATCGCACGGTCACGCTGGACCGGCTGATGCACCAGCCGTACAACCGTGTCGTCGTGCTCCACCTGGTGATCATCGTCGGTGGGTTCGTGGTGATGACCTTGCAGGAGCCGAGGGTGGGTATCGTTGTGCTCGTGGTCGTCAAGATCGTGATGGACGTTCGGGCGCATCTCGGGGAGCATCGGAAGTTGCAGGCCGAAAGCGCCTAGCCCCAATTCCTGGACCCCGGCGCATGTCGTCGAAGGTCCTTGAGCAGGGCGGCCATGCGCACAGGCCGCTGGTCGCGTACGCCGGTGGCCTGTGTCGGTGGTGATCCCGTCCTCCCGTCGCGGCCGACGGAGAGTGGCCGGACGTCCTGTGCGATCACGTTCACCGTGCCGTCGTCCTTGGCGACCGTGCCCGCAATGCGGAGAAACGGTTCGACGCGGATCGCGATCCGATCGCGCTCGTAGACCTGGGGTCGAACGATGACGTTGACCATCCCGGCTTCGTCCTCGAGCAGGACGAACGTGTAGCCCCGCGCCGTTTCGGGACGCTGTCGGGCAACCACGAGTCCGGCGACCTGGACGTCGCTACCGTGCTCGAGGCTCTCCAATCGATCGCTCCGGATCACCTGAGCGGGGAGTGATGACCGCAGCACGGTGAACGGATGGCCGCGCGTCGAGAATCCCAACACCTCGTACTCGGCGATCAGCCGCTCATCCGTGGCGACGTCTCCGAACCGGAGGTGCTCGTAGGGATGCACGAGCGGCAACTCGAGCTGCCGTCGTGTCCGGTATTGGCGTGGAGGCTCGGTCTTGGGCGGCAGCCACAGGCCGACTTGCCACAGCAACTCACGCCGCGTGAGCCCGAATCGGTCGCATCCGCCAACCCAGACGAGATGCTCGATCGCCTCTCGTGACAACTCGGCCGGGGCACGCCGCACCAGATCACCGAGGCTCCGGAACGGACCGTTGCGGCCCCGCTCGTCTACGACGATCTCCGTGACGTCCCATCCCCAATCGCGAAGAAACCCGAGTCCGACCCGAAGGCGACCGTCCTCGACGGTACAGTAGACATCGCTCCGCTCGATGTCCGGTGGAAGCACCTTGACGCCGTGGCGATCCGCGTCGCGCCCGAGGGCATCGAGCGAGTAGAAGCCCATGGGCTGGTTGTTGAACAGGGCCGTGTAGTACTCGACGGGATGGTAGTGGCGCAACCAGGCCGACTGGTAGGCCAGCAAGCCGAAGGCGGCCGCGTGTGATTTGGGGAAGCCGAACTCCGAGAACGCTACGACCTGCTCGAACACCTTGCGCGCCGTGGGCTCGGGCACGCCCCGGCGACGGGTGCCGTCGAGGAACTCCCCCCAGAAGTTTTCCATGAGCTCGCGTGATCGCCGTCGACTCATCGCACGACGCAGCGCTTCGGCCTGACCGGCCGTGAAGCCGGCCAGGGCCTGGCACACCTGGAGCACCTGATCCTGGAAGATGATCACGCCGAGCGTCTCCCCCAGCGCATCACGCAGCAGCGGGTGCTCCACGGGCGGCTCGTACGGGAGCGCCTGGGCGCGGGCGTGGCGCTGTGCCTCCCGCCGCCGCACGTACGGATTCACGGCTCCACCCACGATCGGTCCGGGACGGACGATCGCGACCTCGATGGCGAGGTCCTCGAGATTGCGGGGACGCGTGCGGCGGATCATCTGGATCTGCGCCCGGCTCTCGATCTGGAACAGCCCCACGGTGTCGCCCGAGCAGATCTGATCGAAGACGCGCTCGTCTTCGAAATCGATGCGACTCAGGTCGGGGGGGTGTCTTTCCTTGCGCGCTACGAGTTCGACGCACTCCTCGACCAGCGACAGCATGCCGAGGGCGAGGAAGTCGATCTTGATGAACCGGGCGTCGTCGCACGAATCCTTGTCCCATTGGCACACGACGCGATCCGGCATCGCCGACCGCTCCAGCGGCACGATCTCCACCAGCGGTCGACTCGAGATGATCATGCCACCCACATGTTGGGAGATGTGACGCGGGAGTCCGGCGATCTCCTCGGCGAGATCGCAGAGATCTCGCCAGAGCGGCGCATCTACGCGGTCGGCAAACCCCGGCAGCCGCACGAGTTCCTCTCGAAGCGCACCGGCCGACTGGTAGCCACTGCCGAGACGGGCAACCTGTTCGATCTCGCCCACCGGCAGATCCAGCGCCTTGCCAAGCTCACGCACTGCGGAGCGAAGGCGGTACGTAGGGAAGGAGCACACCAGCCCCGTGTGGGCGTCGCCGTACCGCTGGTACACGCGACGGATGAGTTCTTCGCGGATCTCCCGAGGAAAGTCGAGATCGATGTCGGGAACCGAGGCCAGGGTCTCGTTCAGAAAGCGACCGAGAAAGAGTCGATTGGCCACCGGGTCGATGTGTGACAGGCCGAGGAGATAGCAGATGATCGATGAAACGGATGACCCGCGTCCGCGTCCCGGCAACAGGTTGCCGCTGGCGCGCCGAGTCCCGGCACGCACCCCGGCGGCCACTTCCCGGGCCAACTCGAACAGATCGTGGTACACCAGGAAAAATCCGCACAACCCGTGGCGCTCCACGAGCCGAAGCTCCTCGTCCAGGCGCTGCTCCGCCTCGCCGCGATGCAGCGAGTCCGGGGGATAGCGATCGTCGAGCCGGGCGCGACACAGGGCGCCAAGGGCCGCAGGGGCCGGCTGTCGGTCCGCACCACGAAAGTCGGGGAACGTATACCCGAGATCCCTCGTCAAATCGAATGCCAGGCAGCGTTCGGCGAGGCGGAGAGTATTCGCCACGGCGTCCGGACGGTCGTGGAACAGAGCAGCGACCTCCGCGGGCTTGCGAAGGAAGAACTCGCTGTTGGGACGTCGCACGTGATGCGACGCGTCGAGCGTGGTGCGATGGCGAATGGCCACGAGGGCGTCATGGAGTCGATGTCGCTCGCGACGATGATAGTGGACGTCGCCCGTGGCGACGACCGAGAGGCCCTCGGCATCGGCGATATCGGCAAGTGCGCGGGTGAGCGTGCGGTCACCGCGCACGGCATTGCGCTGAAGCTCGACGACGAATCGGTCGCTGCCGAAAACCGCCCGGCAGTGGGCGGCCAAGCGACGGGCCGCGGTCATGCCCTCGCCGGCGAGTACGGAAGGAAGCAGCCCCCCGCGACATCCCGAGAGCACGATCAAGCCCTCGTGGCGAGCCTCCAGTGAGGCGAAGTCGAGCCGCGGATCGCGGCGGTCCTCTCGGCCCAGGTGCGCTTCGGTCAGGAGCCGGCAGAGGTTGGCGTACCCTTGCGGGGTTTCCACCAAGAGGGTGAGATGGGTGCCGTCGAGCAATGTGATTTCCGCACCGGTGATGGCTCCGATCCCCATCTGCTTGGCAGCCTGGGCGAAGGCCATGGAGCCGTACAGTCCGTTGTTATCCGTGAGGGCGAGGGCCGGGTAGCCGAGCGCCTCCGCCTCGAGCACGAGCTGCTCCGGGAGCGACGCCCCGTCGAGGAAGGAGAACGCGGAGTGGCAGTGAAGCTCGATGTACATGGGCGAGTGAACTGCGGCAGCGCCGTCTCTGATGCCGTTCGCTACGGCATTTGGAGAAACCACTCGCCGGTATGCAGGTCCTGGAACAGGATCACGTGACTTCCTCCCGCGAGCACGACGTCGAGATAGCGTCGGGCGAGCGGATGGCGCCACCACTCGTCGTCGATGCGCCAGATTTCGAGAATCTCTTCGACCGTTCGGCCAGCGTGATCGGATGTATCGCTCCCCACGGCGGTGGGGAGCCCGTCGTCATCGACCATCACCTGCACGGGTTGCGGGACGTTCAGGGCTCGAAGTCGATCAATGCGTAGCGGCGCTCTGGGAGACGCGACCATGGCTGAACCTCGACGACACGGGACAGGAGTGGGCGCTTGAAGCGTGCCGCGATCTCCCGCGCGGCGGCGTGCAGCGCCTGACGACGACCGGCTCTGGCCGAGCTGTTGGCATCGCGAGCGAAGAGCTGCAACTCGTCGGTGCCGCGGGCGAAGGCGGTGAACTCGACGGCGAGATGCTCCACGGCACCGGTCGGTGGTGAGGCCTCGAGGCGGGTCTTGAGCGGTGCGCCGATACGCTCCCGGTGCGCCGACGGGTCCTTGAGCACGACCTCGGTGAGCCAGGAGATGCCGTGCTCCAGGACCGCACGCAGGCGCACGACGCACACTCGCCAGCCGGCACGTCGTGGATGACGCAGTGCGCGCTCGATCAGCGTATCGATCGCGTGCGCGAGCATGGCCCGGTCGGTGGCCGGTGTCGGGAAGTCGAGGGCGGCGATGATGGGCTCGGGTCGCTGACGTCCGACGACGGGATCGGCCACTGCTCCCGTCGCCAGCCGCCATGCGCGCCGACCCTCGGCGCCGAACTGGGACGCCAGTGCCGGCTCCGGCAGTCGAGCGACATCCCCCAGCGTGGTGAGGCCAAGTTGGTGCAACCGCCGGTGCGTGTCGGTCGCAATTGGGAGAACCGCAACGGGTTGGTGGGCAAGAAACGTCCGCTGCTCCCCTTCGGGCACCACGACGACCGTGCCTGGCTTGGCGCGTGTCGCCGCGACCCACGAAAGGAACTTGCCTCGCGCCCACCCTAGGCGAAACGGTGGCCGGCTGACAGGGCGGTCATCGTTTCTCTGCCACCGCACCGCCTGCATCACGGCCCGGGCCTGTTCCAACGGTCCACCATAGAGCCCGTCCAGGCCGTCGACTCCCACGAAGACGCGTCCCAACTCCACGGGCTCGATGACCGGACTCACGTCCTCCAGTGCGAGGAGTAGGTGGGAAAACGACTCGTCGTAGTGAACCGGATCGGGCTCGCGGAGCGCGAGGGACGGGCAGAGCCCGATCGCCTGACTCACGGTCATGCCGCTGTGCACCCCCATGCGGCGGGCAGTGGACGACACGTGCCACAGCCGACGGGCTTCGTGCGGTGAGAGCAATGCCGTCGGCCGATGAATGAGCTCCGGATGCCGTCGTTCCTCACATCGGAGCGGAAACAGCGGAATCCACAGACACACGGCGCAATCGCTGCGCAAGGCGGCGCTCGTCGTCATGCAGCCTCGAACAAACTCAGCTGGGTGCTACGCGGTGGCTCCCCGTCGGTGTGCTCGTGGTCGCCATCGATGTCGGGGATGCCGAACTCGCCGGCAAGACGACGGAATCGCCGGTGTACCGCCCGACAATACGCATCGGTGGCGTCCCAGCCGTCGTGATAGGCCGCGTGGTACCGCGGGACGAGGTTGGGAAAGTGACGCTCCAGGATGGGGAGGAAGCGCTGACGTACACCCGGATAGAGACGTAAAGGACTGGGATACACGAATTGTGCGCCCATGTCTCGGCCGGCACGCAGCAAGGCACGGATCTGATCGACCGTATCGGTGATCCCCGGCAGAATGGGGGCCACGATGAGTCCGGCCCGGATCCCGGCGGCGGAGAGTCGGGTCAACGCACGCAGTCGAGTGTGCGGCGCCGGCGATCGTGCCTCGAACAGCTGCGTCAGGTCAGAATCCACACTGATCAACGAGACGTACACCGAGAGGGTGTGACGCTGGGACAGCTGCTTCAGGAGGCCAATGTCGCGGCAGACGAGAGGGCTCTTCGTAATGAGCCCGACCCGCAGTCCCGTCTCCCTCAACAACCGTGAGAGCACTGCCCGGGTGATCTGATACTGTCGCTCGGCTGGTTGATACGGATCGGTCGCGGTCCCGATCAGGATACTCTGTGCTCCGTCACGAGCTGCGCGACGATGCACGCGCGGGAGATCCTGCTCGAGAGCAGTGAGCACGCCCTCCCGTGATTTGACGAGGATGCGGTGCTCGAACGATTCCAGGCCGGATGGTGCACCGAGATCGGCAAACATGCTCGCGTCGATCGTGCCGGCATCCCGTGCCCGCTCCACCGCATAGCGATGGGCAAACCGGGCGTAGCAATAACTGCATCCGTATTCACACCCGACGTAGGGATTGATGGACCAGAATCCCATGCCGGTCGATTCCGGATCGTTGATGATGGAGCGCACCGGCAGTTCGACAAACTTGGTCCCACGCAGGCGATCGCCGAGCACGGGAAGCGTGCTGCGGGGCTTCGGCGTGGCGTGGTCCGTTGCGAAAAGCGCCATGGTCTACGGTTCCGGTGCCCGACTCGACACTAGCCGCACCGGCCCCAGCCACATGCCAGGCAGACGGTACAAGCCGATGCATGGAACACCTGCCCACCACATTCGGGACAGACGGTCCAGGCCGATGCCGGACCGGCCTGGCGCGACTGTCGTGTAAGTGGTTTTTCCACAAGAGTTTGAGTAGACACAACCCTGTGTGTATTCGGCGTTTGTTCGGGCATCATACCCCCCGAATATAACCCGAAGACAATATGTGACGCAAGCCTGAGAGGTAGAAGCATGGAGTACACGGCATCTACCCGAACTGGGAGGTCGCTTCGCTTCGCGACCACCGCGCTCTGTGAAGGGGGTTACGAAGCAGCTTGCCGCGCCGGGTACCCCTGGCGAAATTGCCCGCGGTCCGGGCAGGATCTTCCAAGCACCCGAACGACGGTCGGCTACGGTTTGAGCCCTACCGAAGCGTCAGGCACCATCCGCGTGCGCTCGCTCGCCGCGCACCCGTTGGTGCGTGCCCTCGCGGTCATCCTCCTCCTGTTCGTCTTCCTGCTCGGTGTGAACGGGCTGGGCGAAGGCTTCAAGTCGCTCGGTCGCGGTCTGCTCGATTCGTTCTTTGCGGCGACCGAGAACCCCTTCATGGGGCTGATGGTGGGACTGCTCGCCACCACACTGGTGCAGAGCTCGTCGGTGACGACGTCCCTGATTGTGGGGTTTGTGGCAGCCCCCGGAGATCCGCTGCCAGTCGCCAATGCGGTCCCGATGATCATGGGTGCCAACATCGGGACGACCGTCACCAACACGATCGTGGCGTTGGGCCACATGGGACGGCGTGAGGAGTTCCGTCGCGCCTTCTCCGTGGCGACGTGTCACGACTTCTTCAACTACATCGCCGTCGTGCTGCTCCTGCCGCTGGAGATGCTCACCGGATTCCTGCGGCGGGGAGCGACCGAGCTTTCGTCACTCCTGACGGGCTTCAGCGGCATGGAGAAGTACGACAGCCCAATCAAGGGCGTGCTGAAGGCGGCCCTCGAACCGATCACAAATGTCCTTGGCATCGTGTTCCGGTCGGACCGGCTCGCGGCGATCGCGCTCATTCTGTTGAGCGTCGCCCTCATCTTCGCAGCCTTGATGCTGCTCGTGCGCCTGCTGCGACAGACCATGCACAGTCGCGTCGAGCGGATCGTGTCCCGCGGCCTGCACCGCTCGCCCATCTACGCTGTCCTGGTGGGCGTCTTCGTGACCGCGCTGGTCCAGTCGAGCTCCATCACAACCTCCCTCCTCGTCCCGCTGGCGGGAGCTGGACTGCTGACGTTGCACCAGGCGTTTCCGGTCACGATCGGCGCCAACATCGGCACCACGATCACCGCGCTGATGGCTGCACTCGCCGTGACCGGGGAGCACGCGGAAGCCGGCATCATCATTGCGATGGTGCATCTCCTCTTCAATCTCAGCGCGACGCTGATCATCTTTCCCGTGAGTGCGATCAGAAACGTGCCGCTCGCGGCCGCCACGTGGCTGGCGAACACGGCGGTTCGCTCCCGCGTGTGGGCGCTCACGTATGTCGTCGTCCTGTTCTACCTGGTGCCCGCGCTCTTCGCGGTCGTGAACCACTACCTGGGATAGCTGCGGAGGCGTCTATGCTTCGCGAACTGCTCAGCATTTTCCGCTCCAGCGAACCGCTGGCCGACATGGGTCAGAACTTCGCGGCCATGCTGAGCCTGACTCAACAGATGACACTCCAGGCTGGAGAGATCTTCTTCCGGATGGACGCGACACCGGATGAGCGAACGGCGCTGTTCAAGACGGACGTCAAGGTCAACAAGCTGGAGCGGGCGATCCGCAAGCAGGTGATCGCGCATCTTTCGGTGAGCGGGAACCGCGCCTCGCTCCCCTACTGTCTTCTTCTGGTCAGTCTGGTGAAGGACGTTGAGCGCATTGGCGACTACGCGAAGAACCTGGCCGAGGCGCCCGAGTACTTCGAGGGATCACTGCCGGACGATGCGATCATCGCCGAGTTACGGGAGATCAGGTCGGGAGCGGAGGCCGCCTTTGGCGCGACGTCCACGGTGTTCGAGGCCTCCGATCGCGAACGAGCGCTCGTCCTGATTCGGCAGGGCCGCGACCTCACGCATCGATGTGATCTGCTGGTCGAGCGGATTGCACGCAGTGACTATCAGGCGAGCCTCACGACGGCCACCGTGCTCGGAGCGCGATACTACAAACGGATCGCAGCGCATATCCTCAATGTGCTGTCGAGTGTCGTGATGCCGCTGCACAAGCTGGACTACTACGACGAGTCCGAGCTGGCAGACGACGAGAACGACGGCTGAACGCGGGCCGGAGCGCCCGGGCCCTATCCTGCCTCTTCGTTCAAATCGAGCATCTCCAGGCCACCGGGGTGCATGGTCACCGGTGCATCCTCGCTCAGTGTCGTGATCTTGCGGATGTGCTCCGCGATGCGCAGGGCGCCGCTGTGGACGGCGGTGGCCGAGGCCCGCTGCTCGCGGTCGAGTTTGGGGTCGTTCACGAGCAGGTCGCTTTCGGTCACCACGGACGTGAGGGCGTTGTTGATTTCGTGTCGCACGGCGACAGCGAGCTGCCCGATCGCCGCGGCGCGCTCGGCTCTGACCACGCGGCCGTAGTACTCGTGCAGCTGCTCCGACAGCCATCCCACACTGATGGAGAGCGTGCCGTAGGCGATGTAGATGGGGACGGTAATCCGCCAGTCGTCGGGTGTCAGGTTGAACGCGATCACCGTCTGGATGATCATGAACAGCAACGTGCCGCCCATCAGTGCCGCGACGGCACCGCGAAGGCCGTAGTGGAGCGACAGGAGGAAGGCCGGCACCAGCGTCACCAGCCATACCAGCTCGTCACTCAGTCCCGGATCCTCCGGCAGAACGATCTGCACGAGCACCGGCATGGTGTACGCCCCGGCCGTATACAGCCAGAATCTCGTGGACAGCGGCGGTCGGTGCGCAACGGGCTTCAGGTTCAATCGAGACAAGGATCAGCTCCCTCGGCTGTCGGTCACTGCACGAATGTCGCGCGCGGCGGTGCTTTGCGAAAGCTCCCGTCACTCGATGATGGTGCCATCCCCGGTCAGAATCGCATCGAACTCGACATCCCAGATCCCATGGCGTGGTCCACCGCGCGTGCACCATCGCTCCAGTAGACCCAGCGTCTCTCCGTGGTCCAGGATCCGCTCCAACTCCCGCGTGCGACCGACCGGCTCGCCAGACCCGAGATGGTCTAGGATCTTGTCGAGAATCGCGACGGATTGCGCGTCGCGTCGTCGACTGGCCACGAGCCCACGAGCCAATACTCGCCGCCGAAGTCGGCGCGCGGACGTGTCCGTCGGACCGTGCCCCGTCGGGGCCAGTCGGTCTCGACACGCGCGCCACAACGCGCGCGTCAGTCCGGCCGGCGGTCGGAGCAGGCTCGGTGGACGCGACAGGAGATCTTCGATTCTCAGGTAGCGCTCTCGTACATCGTGGATCTCCCCTGGCGGGTCACCCGCCAGCGCTACGACCTGAGGAATGCTCTGCCCGCCACGGGTCCACCGCACGGCAGCGGCGAGGCACGCAGGACCACGCACCACGGCAATGGAGCTGACACCCGTGGCCGACGAGGTCCGCGTGTTCCGCGAATGGGCGTGCTCTGCACAGAGGAGGCACAGTTGCTCACGGAGTTCCAGCAGCGTGTTGAGCCGTCTGGCCACACCGACGCCACTCGTTTCGGGTACGAGGGTCTCGAGCTGGATGGTCGTCTTCACGGCGATACGCCGCTCCATGCGCAGCCGCCGGTCGAGCGCGATGGGCGGCCGGAGCCAGAACACTCGCGCGCGCCGATGGGCCGAGCCGAGGCGAGCCACTCGACCGACCCGTTGCGCCAGGCGCACTGGTGTCCATGGGAGATCGTAGTGCACAACGACGTCGGCATCCTGCAAGTCGAGCCCCTCGGAGATGAGGTCGGTAGCGATGAGCCTCGCGACCTGACCGGCGGCGGGAGGGCGGTGGGCGCGTCTCGCGTCCGGTGCGAAACGATCCAGGGCGTCGTCCACCGGGATGGGGCCCGTCGCAATACGCGCCTGCCCGGCGCCGACCACCGCGGTTCTCCTCCATCCCAGCCGAAAAGCAAGATCCGTAGCGGTGCTCACCGCCGCCGTGAAGACGATCACACGCGAGTGCCGGTGCAAGCGCAGCAGCCGACTAAGTCGCTCCGCCTTGGGGTTCCGATGTCCGCGATTCGGAAGCAGGCGCAACAGCTCCAAGAGCCTCGCCCGCTCGGCCGAGAGTGCCGTCTCGAGGTCACGGTCGGCCGATACCGTGTCGAGCCACGGAATCTCGAGTTGCAGGTCGTCTCCGGGGCCGAACAGCTGGCGAGACCGGATCCGGGGGAGTCGGACTCCCGCCCGAGCGGCCGTGACGGCCCGGTCGAGATATGCCAGATGACGCCGGAGGGTAACACGCAGGGCTTCGACGGACGAGGCAAGACGGTGGAGCATGTGGACGCGCAGCAGCGGGGCAGCGCCGCTTCCCTCGAACGCGTCGAAGTCGAGTCGCTCGACACGGTCGAGCACATCCTCCAGCAGGGACGGTGCAAGCGGTGGCGGCTTGCCGAGATCGATATCCACGGGATGTGGCAGGCGATGGTGCAGCGAGGGCAGCGACCGCGCGGTCCGGGCGACGCTGAGGACGGCTACGGCGTCCGACAATACGACATGGCTGCGCCTGGTGATCGCCTGCTCGAGCGACGGCACACCGACCGCCGCGAGCCCGTGATCCGGCAGGAACAGCCGCAACAGGTTCACGAGATCGGCGGCGTGGTTGACGACGGGTGTCGCGGTGACCAGGAGGAGCCGCGCACCCACGACGCCGCGCGCCAGTCGATCGTAACGCTGTGTGCTCGGACTGCGAAACCGGTGTGCCTCGTCGACGATCACGAGATTGGCGTCGGGGAGATCCCCTCTGCGGCTCAGGCCCTCGTGCGTGACAATGGCGATCTCGAGGCCGAGGTGGGTTGCGGTACGCCGCCACTGGGAGACGAGCGCAGCAGGCACGACGGCGAGGACCCGACCGTACAGCGAGCCGACGGCGAGGGATACGTAGGTCTTGCCGAGTCCGACCGCGTCGGCGAGCACTGCCCCGTCGAGCACGGAGAGGATGCCCGCGATTCGCTGAGCGGCCGGTCGCTGATGCGGCAGGAGCCATGTCGGAGGCTCCCACGCCTGCAGAATCGGCCCGGTCGCGGCCCGGGCGAGTGCGGGAGAGACATCCGCCGTGTCACAGCGGACGAGCCCGTCGAGCTTCCACGCGCCCGGTTCGCAAACCACGACCAGATCATCGGCGGTGAGCCGACCACAGCTTGCGAAGCTCGCGCCGATCGGTTGGCGAGAGATCCAGGGCCTTCGCGACGGCAGCGTCCGTTTCGGCAAGGGTGACATCGTCGTTCCATTGAGCACGCTCGGTCAGCGCAGCGAGGTCACGGAGACCGGGCTCGCTGGACGGCACGGGGAGTTGGGCGACTACGCTCGCGTTGATGCGACGGTATCCCCCACGCGCCTCGCTGGCGGTCACGGCGGCCAGCGCGGCGAACCAGCTCGAGTTGATGACGGCGGTGATGGCGAGCGCTTTCGCGCGACCACGTACGCACGCGACGTAGCAGCTGTTGAGTGGGATGGCATGGTGTTGGTCGGTGGCGTCGAGCATCACGGCGCGCGGGCGGCGCGCGATATCGGGCCAGACGACTCGGTGCGGGGAGAGCGAGGGTCCGGTCCGGAAGACGGTCCAGTACGGTCCGCCCCGGTAGTCGGCGCGTCGCTCGAGCTTGGCGCGATGTCGCTCGAGATACGCCGCGGCTTGTGCGGGCAGCGTGGGGAGCGGGCGGCCGCGGCGGTCACAGACCCAGAGCATTGCCCGGCTCGCGCGAGCCCGATACGGCTTGATGTCGCGGCCGCGGATGACGGGGCGGACCAGGCCAGGGTCGAGTGGGACCTCCAGCGAACCGAAGCACATGACAAGCAGGCGCCCCTCCGCTCGCACGACGCGTCCGATGAACACGTCGTCGGCTCCCGTCTTGACTCCGAGCTGAGCGGTGGCGATGTCGCGGAGCGGGACGCCGCCTGCCCGGAACCGCTCGAGCGCTCGGCGGCCGAGGTCGGGAACGAGAATCCAGGGCCCTGGATCGCGGAGTGCGGTCTGACGCACACCCGCCGTGGTGTCGAAACCCAGTCGCACGCGGTGATCGTCGGGGGGCGCCGTCTTCGTGACGACGATCGCGAGCGGATAGGTCGTGGCGCCGAAGCGGGCCGCCTGCCGCTCGGGCACACGATGGACGTACTCAACGGTGGTCTCGCGCACCAAGTGGTGTCGCATCGTCTGGCCATACTCGGCCGACAAGACCTTGCTGGGGACGATCAGCGCGACGGCTCCGCCGGAAACCGTGAGTTCGAGAAAGCGCTCCAGAAAGGCGATCGAGAGATCCGGCAAATGGGCGAACCCGGCTCTTCGTTCTGCGCGCCACAGTCGGAAGCGACGAGACAGCGTGTCCCGCAGCGCCGGTGAGAGGCGTTCGGCGCGGACCCAAGGCGGATTGCCGAGCACGAGATGAAAGCCCCCCTGCGCCATCACCTCCGGGACGTGCACCTCGAAGGAAAAGAAGGGCAGCGCTCCGTCGTCCAGGGCACGCTTGGCGGCTGCAAGCGCCGCGACGTCCTGATGCATCTGCCTCAGGCGCCGCCGCTGGCCAGCGGTGAGGACGATCGACCGCCCGAAGAGGTCTCGTCCACGGGCGACCTGCTCGAGGTCGTGCAGCTGCGCCTGCGTCGCACGTCGAGATTCCTCGACGATGGATTGGGCGAGTCGCCGCTCCGCGCGCCGCAGATCCGAGATGGTACGTCGGGTCGCGCGTCCACGGGCGTCGAACACGGAACGCCGCAGTGCCGCCATGTGCGTGACGAGGTCGGCACTCGCGCCTGCGGCACGCCCCAGGCTCATGCGGACCGATCCAATCGGATCCAAGAGTGAGTCCCCCTGGCGCACCACGCCATCGAGGTTGGGTAGTGGCGGGATACGCGCGACGTCGGTCGTCGGATCGTCCGCCACGACGGCGAGCCACAGACGAAGCTCGGCCAGCCGCACGGCGATCGGGTTCACGTCCACGCCGAAGAGATTTTCGCGAAGCACGCGCCGCCTGACCGACCAGGGGTCCAGCGGCTTGTCGGCTTCGACGTGCAGTGTCAGATCGGTGAGGATCTCAAGGGCCCCCAGCAAGAATGCTCCCGACCCGGCGGCCGGGTCGAGGATGCGAAGGGCTCGCAGGGCACGCCGGGCGCGATCACGATCGGAAGCGGTGAGTGGCCCTCCCGCAACGAGCCGACGCACCGATGTCGCGGACATCCCCGCCAAACGGGGGAGCGCCGTGACGAGTGCCGCTCGCACTACCTCATGGACAACGCTCTCGGGCGTGTAGAACGTGCCGGATCGCTGCCGCTCACCGGAGTCCATGAGCCGCTCGAACACCCGTCCCAGCGTGTCGGGAGCAACCGCGTCCACTTCCTCGGCTTCGCGCACGCAGAAGCGATACCGCTCGAAGAGCTGATCGAACGCGTGCGCCCACAGCTCATTGGAGATGTGCAGGTTCTCGAGGCGACGCTCTACCGGGTGGCGATCGAACAGTCCGCCGTTGAGATAGGGGATTGCCCCCGGGGCCAGGGTCTTCGAACGACTGGCGGGGGGACGGTTGAGCGTGCCAAAGAAAAGCGGGTCGAGCACGCGCTGATGGAAGGCGATGCCGTGCGCAAGGCTCTCGTCCAGCCGCCGCCGCAGGTAGTCCGGCTTTCCGTCCAGCCACCCCTTGGCCTGTATGAAGTAGAGGAACAGCATGCGAGTGAGCGTCAGCAGCACTGCCAGGCGCCGGTCTTCCTCCCGATGGCGACGGTCGATCGTCGCCGCCATGCCATCGAGGACCGCGCTGAACGCTCGGAAGAAATGCTCTCCGACCGCCTCGCTAGAGAGCGTGTGCACCACCCGGAGCGCGTGAGCGAGGGCGGTTGCATCACTGCGTGGTCGAATGTCGCGAAGCTGAGCAAGTGCGAACCGGGAGGGATCGTCGAGCCGCATGCGGAGAACCTTCGAGCTGCCAGGCGTGCCCGGCATCGGTGCCGCAAGCGCGAGTTCGCCCGAGCCCAGAGCCACGGCCAGCCCCCGAAGCCCCGAGGAGGAGAGTGCGCGTGCGAGGCGTCTGACCGCATCCCGAGGACTGTCGCTCCGGATCGCCACCACCCGGAAGGCGTGCCACCGTGCGACCACCAACGCCCCACCCGCCCACGGCTCATCGGCCGGGCGATAGCCGAGGTGGACAAACAGGGCGCGTACGTGGGCCAGTGATTGGACGTCGGATAGGGTTTCGGCGAGCATGATCCGGAGGGTGAGACCGAACCATGCTAGGACTCACGGGTGAGCTCCCGGCAGCCAAATCCATGCAGCGCGTCTCAAATCCGTGCGCTGCGGGTGTCCTACTCCAGGATGAGTGCCCGAGCCTGTGGAAGATCGATGTCTCGAGCGATCGGGGGTGGCCATTCCCCGTCGCGCAGAAGGAGCTCCATCATGGCGCGCTCGTTCTGGATGCGCTTCCTGGTGGGAGCGTCGATCAGGCGGCGCCGGACCGCATCGTCGAGCTGCGCCTCATCGAGCCACCGATGCCCGCCGCCCACCGGCTGCCAGAGATCGAGGAACAGGTCTCGCCCGATCCATCGGTCGCCGACGATCTCGGTCGGTCGGCAGAGATTGGTGTACCATCCCGTGAACGTGCCGTCCTCGAGGTGGAACCGGCCGATGTCGTACCATCGCTCCGGAAAGACGTACCAGACGATAGGCGCCCCCCGTTGCTGAATCACGATCTCCTCGAGGAGGACCGGCGGCCCCTCGTACGGGTCGAGGAGCAGTACTTTGACATCCGGCCGGTCGAGAACCAGCCACTCCCGATAGACGGTGGAAGGCTTCCCGGGACGGCGGTATTCCAACTCGATGCGTCGTGTCATGGCTACCGCTGTGAATCGTCTGGAGCAAGCTACCCGGCAAGACGAGGAGAGAGCCAGGATTGCGGTTGAGGGGAATCGGGCCGCCGGTATATTGCCATCCACCTGCCACAGGATGGCGATGATGCCCTCGTTGTCCGGCCGTGGTGCCTGCCGGCTCGGGATCTGCGTAGCCACGGGAGTCGTGGCCGGCCTGGGATGTAGCAGCGACGAACCCGTGGACCTGCGCTCGGCGATCGAAGCGGAAGTCACGCGGAGCGGGGCGGAGACCGTCGGCCTCTACTTCAAAATCCTGTCCTCGGGTGACTCGGTGTTGCTCGATGCCGACGCGCGAATGCACGCCGCCAGCATGATGAAGGTTCCGGTGATGATCCAGATCTTCCGGGACGCCGAGGCGGGACTGCTGGGCCTGGACGATAGCCTGACGATCACCGCCACGTTCCGCTCGATCGTTGACGGCTCACCTTACGAGCTGAGCGTCCCCGACGATAGCGACACGACGTTGTATCGCCGGATTGGAGAACGGGAATCGATACGGTACCTGATGGACCGGATGATCACGGTATCCAGCAATCTCGCCACCAACATGCTCATCGAACACGTGGGCGCCGAACGGGCGCAACGGACGATGCGCGAGCTGGGCGCGGACTCGATCGCGGTGCTGCGGGGTGTGGAGGATTCCAAGGCATTCGAGGCCGGCCGTAACAACACCACCACGGCTCGCGACCTGGGCATCGTGTTGTCGGCGATCGCCGAGGACCGCGCGGCGAGCACGGCATCATGCCGTGCGATGGTGGAGATTCTCGCCAGGCAGGAGTTCAACGAAGGTATCCCGGCCGGCCTCCCACCGGGAACGCGGGTAGCACACAAGACAGGGTGGATCACCGGGATCCGCCATGATGGCGGGATCGTGTATCCGCCGGATGGCGGAGCCTATGTGTTGGTGGTTCTCACTCGCGGGATCGAAGACGTCGATGTGGCCGATCGGCTGATCGTGGCGATCTCCCGGTTGACCTTCGAGCACGTGACGGGCGGCTAGGCATCGACGAAGGAGAGGCCTGCGGAAACCTCAAGAGGGGGAGCGCTGTGTCGCTCCCCCTCTCTGTTCGTGAGCGCCTATGGCCTCACTGGTGACGCCGGCTCCGCCTGAGGCTCCGGCTGACCTACGTGCAAGAACCGGAATGCCGGTGCCTCGTAGGTCTTGGGCAGGTAATCGGCCGGGATGGTCACCTGGTTGCCATCCCGCTGCGCTCCGTAGTGCGGCGACATGATCTCCACACCGGCTTCGTTGAACCGATCCTGGATGTTCTGGTGCAGCTCCGAGTACGTCCGCGCCATGATGTTCGGGTTGTCTGTGAGTACGTTCAGCTCGTAGCTCACGTAGAAGTCGTCGAGGCTCGTCTGGAGCACGAACGGCTTGGGCTCCTTCATGAGGCCGGACGTCGCCTCGGCTGCCGACAAGAGCAGCTCGTGAACCTGACGCCAGGGTACGTCGTAGCCGATCGTCACTCCGGTGTGGAGAATCACTCCGCCTTCCTTGGCCGTGGAGCTGTAGTTGATGATGTGACTGGCCAGCACCATGGCGTTGGGCACAGTGATGTCGACGTTCTTGACCGTGCGGATTCTCGTCACGAGCAGGGTCTTCTCGACCACGTCGCCGACCGTGTCGGAGATCTTCACCCGGTCGCCCAGCTGGAACGGCCGCATGTAGGTCATCACGACCCCCGCCACCACGTTCGCGATTGCCGACGACGATCCGAACGAGATCAGCACGCCCAGGAAGACCGAGATTCCCTTGAACGCCGCGGTATCGGACCCCGGCATGTAGGGGTAAATGACGATGGCGGCGAACACGATGACCAGGAACCGAACGATCTTGTACGTCGGCTCCGCCCAATCGACGTGGAAGCTGGGGAGCGCGATAGCGCCCCGCTCGATCCCCACGAACAACAAGTGGATGAACTTGAGGAGGTAGTAGAACACCACCACGATGACCGCGATGGTGAACAGGTTCGGTACGTAGGCGACGAAGTTGGTCCACACCCGACCGAGCGGGTCCAGCACGTAGCTGAACAGGGTGTCGGCCAGCCCGCGCGTCCACGGGAAGAAGCTCAGGACGAGCGGCATGTAGATGTAGAGCACGACGATGACGGCGAAGACCCGCAGCGCCCGCGCGCCGATGAGAATCGCATCGGTCAGCCGGTCGGCCGACAGGACCTCGAGCTTCTGGATCCGCACCGACGGAATCTTGGTGCCGCGCCACGACTCGATGAGGCGGTACAGGGCCGGGAAAAACCGGTTGAGCAGCTTGAAGGCCACGACCAATGCGGCGGTCGTGATCAACGTCAGCAGCACGCCGATGAGGATGCTTCGCAGTGTCGCGCCGCCTTCGCCGCTGCGGATCGCCCCCTCGATCTCTTCCGCGTAGCGTTGCGCCAGTGTGATTCTCGGCACGCCGGCTTCGGCGGCGTCTCGCTCCGTGACGGTCATGACCACCACGTCACCGACCCGGATGTCGGTCACGCCGAGCGTGTCACGCAGCATGAGATCGGTGGCTTTGGCGAGCGGGTCGGCCGCGAGGGCTTCGATCCGCCTGCCGAGCGCGGTGGCACGCTCCTCCGCCGTGAACGGCCCGAGCGTGCCGTACAGTCGGAGCAGCGTGTCGCCGCGGAAGATGACGGGTGATCCTGCGGGAGCGACGACCCCTGCCTGCGTCGTGTCCTCCTGGACCGTCTGTGCCCCGAGCGAGCGCGGCTCGCCAACCAGGACGAGCGCAGCCGCGGCGGCCACGCCCAACCAGGTGGCGCTGCGGCGTCCGAATGATCGTCTCATCGTGATCATGGTGTGACCTTCCCGTCGTTCATCAGAAGCCGAACTGGAAGTTCACCAGCAACTGATGATGATCGACCGCGGTATCTCGCGTATCGACCAAGTAGTTGATCTGGAACTCGGTGACCGAGGTAGGCCACGCGTTGAACCCGAGAATCAGCAGGTCGCTGCGATCCAGCCCGAGGTCGGCCTCGAAGCCGTCGAAGCGGGCCAGGAGTTGCGTCTTCGGAGAAAGCATGTAGCCGACCGTGGTGTGGAACCCCCACGGGCTGCGATCGATGCCGAGGGTCGGTCGCAGCTCGGCGTAGATCAGTTCGCCGGAGAGCAACCACTTGTCCATGGTCAGCCGCACGTCCCCTCCCACGTGGGTCCGCGTCCCGACGAAGTCGGTCACGAAACCGCCTCCGAAAGTGGACCCGTCGTCGTCGCTGTGCGCGACGTTGACACCGACCTCCAGTGCGCGGTCGGGGCCGGCCGAGCCCAGCCTCGGGGTGATGGCAACACGGCCGGCGTACATCAGGTTCTCGTTGTCGTTGCCGTTCGGCCTGGTACCATTGCCGTTGAAGATGCCACCACTCACCGCCACGGTCCGGCTGCGGTCGTTGAATCGGGCCTGCAACCCGATCTGCCGGCCAGGTGCCAGCGCCGTGACGACCTGCGACCGGTTCACGAAGTCGATGCTGGCAGCGGACGTCAGGAACTCACGGCTGAACGGCGCTTTGAACTGCCCGGCATCGAATGCCAGAAGCGGACTCGCACGGTAGGACATTCGGGCGTCGAGGATCGCCGGCGTGCCCGCAAAGTTGGCCTGCAGGAAATACCCGAAGCCCTCGTCCATCTCGCCCTGCAGCAACAGACGGAAATTCGCGATGCTGAACCCATTCTCGGTGGGCAGCGTTCGCTCCACCTGGAAATCTGCCACGGCCTGGAGCAGAACACCGACGCTCAGGTAGTCCTTCTTGAACGTCTCCCGGAGCCGGTCGAAGATCGGTTCGTCGGTTCCCTGTGCCTGCAAGGTGCTCGGCCACGGCACCAGCGCGATCGCGAGTGCGGCGGCCAAGAGTAATCGTTTCATCTCGTCCCCGGATTGTCGTGCTTCGAACAAGTGGGCCCCACCCGGCGTCGCGACTCCGGGGGAACAGGCCCCCGGCGCACCGAATCTAGTGTCGGCGGGCTTCGCCTAGTAGTGGCCATGCCGCCGCCCCCCAATCTCCGCCGCCGGCACACCATTGGTCGACGGTCCAGCCGGCGGACGCGTGCAAGCCTTCCCACCGGGGAATCACCGGATGTGTCAGGTTGCCCAGGTGCAGGCCGGCGCCGAAGATCACCAGCATGCGCAGCAAGCGCGACAGAGGGACCTGCGCACGAGCCGCATTGTTCGCTGAGGTTACGGAACGGGGACGGCCAAGACAAGTTAAGGCGGGGTACTGCTCACGTGTAGGGCGGGAAGACACTCTTCGCTGGTAGTCAACAACTTATGGCCATCGCGCTTGGCCTGGACCCCTTCGCGACTTCCACCGGCGTCACGATCTTGGTAGGCTGGTTCCACCCATCAGTCGGACGTCCACTGACGGGGCTCCGACCAGCTCGAACTAGCCGAAGCCAGCGCCACCTTGCCGCCGCTGCCGTCGATCGCGTCTAGCAGCCGGCGGAAGATCTCGTCCTTGGTCGTGGGCCAGCGCTTGTAGTCCACCACGTACCGAGCCATGAACTCCATACATTGCATGTGGCTACTCGGTGGTTGCGGGGTCCTCGCAGCGTCCCCCGAGGTGCTTGGCGAGGAACCGTTCGGCGGCGGCGTAGAACGCTAGCCGGTTCTGGGGCTTGGCGAAGCCGTGCCCCTCGTCGGGGAACAGCATGTACTCGTGATCGATCCCCTTCTCGCGCATCACCGCGACGATCTGCTCGGATTCCGA
>CAYGCN010000012.1:39493-43801 GCA_964348385.1 uncultured Gemmatimonadaceae bacterium | reverse complement strand
GGCATTCACGACCTCTGTCAAGGTGTCCTGAAGTGAGATGCTCGGCGCCCAACCGGTCAGCGCCGAGAGCTTGCTCGCGTCGCCCACGAGGTGCGGGATGTCGGCCGGGCGTACAAGGTCGGGGTCGGGCGAGGGCTGCGCCTCGACGCCAACAATCTGCGCGAGGCGTACAAACAACTCCTCGAGCGATACGGCCTCCCCGCCACCGACGTTGTAGACCTGTCCGGGTTCACCATGATGCAGCAGCTGAACGTAAGCGGACACCACGTCCGAGACATGCATGAATTCCCGCACCGGAGTCAGATTCCCGACCTTAACCGCCCGCGTCCCGTCTCGTTTGGCGGCGATCAGTCGACGAGTGAAGGCCGGAATCACAAACCGCTCGTCCTGGCCCTTGCCGGTGTGCGGAAAACTCCGGCTGATGACGACCCGGAGACCCGTACGGCGGTACACTTCGAGCGCGGCGTTTTCAGCCGCGAGTTTGGACGCGGCGTAGGGTGAGCAAGGGGCCACCGGATCCTCTTCAGTTCTCGGTTGATTCCCTGAGCCAACACCGTACACCTCCGCCGTCGATACCACCAGCAGCACCGGATTCTCGCCCTGTGCCCCCTTCCGACGAGCGAGTTCCTCGGCGAGTCTGGCGGTCCCCACCGCATTGATCTCCCACGCGCGCGTCGGATCTTGACGCGCGTCACCGCCCGACGCCACGGCCGCGAGGTGCATGACTGCGTCAAGGCCGATCGAGAGAATGCCGCGGACGGACGCGCCGTCCAACAGCTCGAACGGGACGGTATGGACGTTGTGATCCCACGGAGCCGGCCCGCCCACCCACAGGGGCCTGTCCGGCCGCACCGCCGCGACGACCTCGTGGCCGTCATTGCAGAGGCGACGAACCAACCACGTCCCCGCGAAGCCGTCGGCCCCGGTGACGAGGACCCTCACCGCGTCGCCTCGAGCCTCGCGACGTCCGCATCGACCATCATGCGCACCAGCTCCTCGAACGACACCGTGGGCTTCCAACCGAGGACCTTCTCCGCTTTTCCGCGGTCGGCCTGCAGGTGCTCGACCTCGGCCGGCCGCACCAGGCTGGGATCGACCTTCACGAAGTCCTGCCAGTCGAGGCCCGCATGTTCAAACGCGATCTCCACGAGGTCCCGCACCGAGTGCATCACACCGGTTCCGACGACGTAGTCGTCCGGCTCCCGTTGCTGCAACATCCGCCACATGGCGTCGACGTAGTCACCGGCGTAGCCCCAATCACGGCGGGCGTCCAGGTTGCCGAGCCGGAGCTCCTTGGCCAAGCCGCGCTTGATGCGAGCCACCGCGTCCGTGACTTTCCGGGTGACGAACTCCAGACCGCGCCGCGGTGACTCGTGATTGAACAGGATCCCGCTCACCGTGTAGAGGTTGTAGGACTCTCTGTAATTGACCGTGATCCAGTGGCCGTACACCTTGGCCACACCGTAGGGGGACCGGGGATAGAACGGCGTGGACTCCGACTGCGGGCTTTCCTGGACCTTTCCGAACATCTCCGAGGAACTCGCCTGATAGAAGCGGGCCGCCGGATGGGCGAGGCGGACGGCCTCCAGGATGCGGGTCACGCCCAGGGCAGTGAATTCCCCCGTGAGCACAGGCTGATTCCAGCTCGTCGGCACGAAACTCTGTGCCGCCAGGTTGTAGATCTCATCGGGCTTGACATCTCGTATCACAGAGGTGAGCGAGTGCTGATCGAGCAGATCCGCCGGAACGATGCGAATGCTCTCCAGGAGATGCCCGATCCGCTCGTACGAGTCGTGCGACGTGCGCCGGACGATGCCGATCACGTCGTACCCCTTCTGGAGCAGGAACTCGGCCAGATAGGAGCCGTCCTGGCCGGTGACTCCGGTAATGAGGGCTGTTGGCATCTACGCCTGACGTGTCGTGGGGAACCGGATTGAAGAGCCGGAGCTCAGTTGTACGGAGCCGACTCGGAAGTTATATTTGTTGGTTGTGTAAGTCACACACATCCCAAGAACTTAGGGCGATCGATCATGGCACGCATTTGCGACGTCTGTGGCAAGGGACCGACATTCGGTCACAACGTGAGCCACGCCAACAACAAGACCAATCGTCGCTGGTATCCCAACCTCCAGAAGGTGCGCGCGCTCGTCAACGGCGAAGTCAAGCGGCTGCGGGTCTGTGCTCAGTGCATCAAGTCCAACAAGGTGACCAAGGCGCCACGCCGTCCCGCCTCGCTGTCCGCGTCCTAACCTCGTTCCTGCAACCGCCGAGCCAACAAAAACGGGGACCCTGGGTCCCCGTCGTCGTTCCCAACATCGAGCACGCCGTCACTCGCTCAGCAGCTCGATCCTCGCCAGCTCCGCACCGTCCCCGCGGCGGTGACCCAGCTTGAGAATCCGGGTGTAGCCGCCGGGCCGACCCGCGAACCGCGGCCCGATCTCCTGGAACAGCCGGCCCGAGACCTTGCGGTCCCGGATGTGGCGCTCCACCTGTCTCCTCGCGTGCAGATCACCGCGACGTGCCAGCGTAATGAGCCGCTCCGCGAAGGGCCGTAGCTCCTTGGCCTTGGCAGTCGTCGTCACCACTTGCTCGTGCCGGAACAGCGACGACGCCATGTTGCGAAGCAGCGCACGCCGGTGAGCGACCGTCCGACCGAGTTGGCGTCCCTTGTGTTGGTGCCGCATCGGACTAGCCCTCCACCGGCTCCTGGCCGATCGGCTCAACGTCGCCGCCGAACGTCGCGGGCGCAGTGCCCTCGTCGACCACGATCAACTCGCCGTTCCGCTCTTCGAACTGCATACCGAAGTTGAGGCCCTCGCGCCGGAGCATCTCTGCAATTTCACCGAGCGCCTTCTCGCCGACATTCTTGACCTTCAGCAGATCGTCCTCGGTGTACGTCACCAGATCGCCCAAGGTGCTGATACTCGAATTCTTGAGCGAGTTGATGGAACGCACCGACAGGCCGCAGTCGTCGATGGGCTTGGAGAGCTGCTCGCGGAGGGACGTTCCCGCCTCGCCACCAGCATGGACGTCCACATTCGGGGCCGTCGGAACCTCACCGAAGTCGATGAAATGGCGGACATGCTCCTGCAGCAGTGCGGCGGCGTATGCCACCGAATCCTCGGGTGCAATGGCCCCATTGGTCTCGACAGCGAGCGTCAAGCTGTCGAAATCCGTGCGCTGGCCGACCCGCGTCTCGTGCACCGTGAAGTTGGCTCGACGCACCGGATTGTAGAGGGCGTCGATGCGCACGAGATCGACGGGCAAGGAGCGGTCCACCTCGTGTTGGGCCGCCTCGACATACCCACGACCCTTGCGCACGTACAGCTCGCCGGTCACTTGCCGGTCTTCCTGGAGGGTGAACAGGATGTGATCGGGGTACACGATCTCGACGGCGGGATGCGGCTGGATGCTGCGAGCCGTCACCGGGCCGGCCTTGGAAGCCTTGAGCTGCAGAATGGCCTCCGTGTGATCGCCCTGCATCACCAGCGTCAGCGACTTGAGCCGTTGGATGATCTGGTGGATGTCCTCGACGACGGCCGGCACCGTCTGGTGCTCGTGCACCACGCCCTCGAGCCGAAACGCCCACACGGCCGTGCCGGGCAGCGAGGAGAGCAGCATGCGCCGCAGGGCATTGCCAAGCGTGTACCCGTACCCCCGTTCGAGCGGCTGGAGCCTGAACTCCGCCGCGAACGGCACATCGTCCCGCTTGGTCATTTCGACGACGTGGGGACGAACCAATCCGGAAAGATCGACTGTCATAGCCTATTTGGAATAAAGCTCAACGATCATCTGCTCCTGCGCGGTGACCGGGATCTGGTCCCGCGTCGGGAGCTCGAGCAACTTGCCAACGGCCTTGTCGGCATCCACGGAGAGCCAGGTGACGGGCGCCGCGCGAGACAAGGCCTCGATCGAGGCACGTAGCGCCGTCAGGTCCCGGCTCTTCGGCGCGACACGGACCTCGTCGTTCGGGCGCACCTGGTAAGACGGAATGTTCACCCCACGCCCGTTCACCTGAACGTGGCGATGTCGCACCAGCTGGCGGGCGGCCCGGCGGCTGGGTGCGAAGCCCATCCGGTGCACGATGCTGTCGAGGCGCGTCTCCAACCGCACCAGCAGGTTTTCGCCGGTGACGCCCGGAAGCGACCGGACGCTCTCGAAGGTGCGGCGGAACTGCCCTTCGGTGAGGCCGTAGAGCCGCTTGACCTTCTGCTTTTCCCGCAGCTGACGCTGGTACTCGGACGTCTTGCGCCGGCGACCCGCCGCCGGTCCGTGCTGCCCCGGCGGGTAGGCGCGCCGCTCGATCGC
>CAYGCN010000012.1:24908-39483 GCA_964348385.1 uncultured Gemmatimonadaceae bacterium | reverse complement strand
AAACAGCTTCGTGCCCTCGCGACGGCACAGCTTGCAGACGGGACCCGTATAGCGTGCCATCGATTAAACCCGCCGCTTCTTCGGAGGCCGACACCCGTTGTGCGGGATCGGCGTCACGTCACGAATGGACTTGACCTCGAGACCCGCCGAGGCGAGTGCCTGGATCGCCGACTCGCGGCCCGATCCGGGACCCTGCACTCTGACATGGACCCGCCGAACACCGAGATTCAGCGCCTCGCGGGCGCACTGCTCGGCGGCCACTGTGGCGGCGAACGAAGTCGACTTCTTCGAGCCTTTGAACCCGGACTTGCCGGCGGAACCCCAGACGATGGCGTTCCCCTGCATGTCCGTGATGGTCACTAGTGTGTTGTTGAAGGTGGCGGTGATGTGGGCAACGCCCTCCGCCTCGACCGTCTTCTTCGATCGCTTGGTGCCGGGAGCTTGAGCCATACCTTACTTCTTCGTCGCTTTCTTCTTGCCCGCGATGGCGCGTCGTGGGCCCTTTTTGGTGCGTGCGTTCGTGTGGGTTCGCTGCCCGCGCACCGGGAGGCCACGGCGATGTCGCGTGCCGCGGTAGCTCCCGATATCCATCAGGCGCTTGATGTTCATGGCCACTTCGGTGCGCAGCGCACCTTCGACCTTCACCTCCCGCTCGATCGCCTGGCGGAGCCGAGCCACTTCGGCGTCGGACAGGTCGCGGACCCGCGTGTCGGGGCTGACGGCCGTCGTGTCGAGCACCCGCCCCGCCGTCGCGCGACCGACGCCATAGATGTAGGTCAACGCCACCTCGACGCGCTTCTCACGAGGCAGGTCGACACCTGCGATGCGTGCCATGGCCTACCCCTGCCGTTGCTTGTGCTTGGGATTGCGCTTGCAGATGACCCGCGTGACGCCTCGGCGGCGGACCACCTTGCAATGCTCGCAAATCGGCTTGACGCTTGAACGAACTTTCAAGGCCTGCTCCCCACGGAATTCCAGGAATCGAGCCTTGCAATATAGAGACGCGTTAATACCGATGCAAGCGGAGGTTATGGGGTGACGCGGACCTCCCGGAGCCGCCAGGTCCCGTCCACTCGACGGAACCCCAACAGGACCCGCTCCCGCCGTTCCTCCGAGGTCCCTCGGACCACATACGACCGATCCAGCTCGGCGTAGGCGTGGTCCTCGGCGAGGCTCCGCAGTCTCACGAGGGTCAGCTCCCGCTCCTGGGCCGAATGGAGGTACTTCTCGAGAACCCGGGCTGCCTGGCCGGGCTTCATCGACGCCGATTTGACCGTCCCCGGGATGTTGAGCCGCACGGTGTCGCTGGTGGCGAGGAGCGCGCCGACCTGGTGCTCGAACAGCGCCTCCCGGGCGCGTGCCACGGCCCGGTCAAGGTCCTCTTGCCCCGCCAGCGGCTGGAGCAGCGCGACCAGCATGAGGCCAGCCGCCAGGAGCGAGCGCCTCACGTAGACCCTCGCCCGGGCGTGGCAGGTCCCGACGACAACGAAAGGACTTGGCATATGCCCTCATACACCGCAAGCGGATCGATGGCCCGCGTGATCGGGCGCCCCACGACGAGGTGAGTAGCGCCGGCCCGGATGGCGGTGGCCGGGTCGGCCGTCCGGCGTTGGTCGTCGGCCCCGGAGCCGGCCGGCCGGATTCCTGGCGTCACGATCCAGACGTCCCCCGCCGCCCCCGCCACCCGCCGCACGACCCTGATCTCCTGCGGGGAAGCGACCACCGCCTGAACGCCGCACTCGACCGCCATCCCGGCGAGGCGGCCCACCTCGGCCGCTAGGCCATCCCCAGTCGGGGCTCGTCCCAGCACACCCCAGTAATCCTCGGCGCCGTGCGACGTGAGGACCGACACCGCAGCGAGACGCAGGCCACCGCTCGCCTCGACCGCCGCCCGGAGCATCTCGCGTCCCCCCAGCGCGTGGACGGTCGCCAGATCGACGCCCAGCTCCCGCGCCCCGTCGACCGCCGCCGCCACCGTGTTCGGGATGTCGTGCCACTTGAGATCGAGGAACACCCGAAGACCGCGCGCCTTGAGCGCCCGCACGAGGTCTGGCCCACTGCGGAGAAACAGCACCGGCCCCACCTTCACCCACCGCAGGCCCGGCAGCCGGTCCAGGAGCCGTTCGGCCTCCTCCCGTCCCGGGACGTCCAGCGCCAGGATCAGCTCAGCCACGCTGCCTCCAGGCCGAGACCAACCGTTCCGGAACCCGTGGATGTGCCAGGGCCGCGGTTCCCACGGCCACGAGCGATGCCCCGGCGAGGAGGTACTGCTCCACGTCGTCGAACGTGCGGATCCCACCCATACCTATGACCGGCTTCCCTGTCCGTTCTCTCACGAGCCGAGTCGCCAGAACACCGATCGGGAGCAGGGCCGGCCCGCTCACGCCCCCCCGGCCATACCCGAGCCGAGGCGCGACCTCGTCCCCACCCGACCTTGAGAGCCGGTACAGGGTACCCGGAAACGTGTTGACGAGCGAGAAGCCGTCCGCACCCGCCGCCGCAGCGACCGCCGCCGTCGCCGCCACGTCGGACAGGGTCGGCGCCAACTTGACGACAAGAGGCTTCTCGGTCTCGCCCCGGCAGCGGCGCACGAGGTCTGCGAGCACCGCCGGGTCAGCCCCGAACTCCTCACCACCGCGTTCCGTGTTGGGACAGGAGACGTTCAGCTCGAATGCCGTGACGATGGCGTCGGCATCGAGTCGCCGGACAACGATGACGTAGTCGTCGATCGCCGAGCCCACGACGTTGACGAGCACTCGAGCCCTATGCAGATGGGCGGCGAGCCATGGCAACTCCACCTCCGCCACATGGTCCAACCCCGGGTTGGCCAGGCCGATCGCGTTGAGCATGCCGCCCCGGAACTCCGCTACGCGCGGCGCCGCATTACCGGATCTGGGCTCCGGACTCACGGCTTTGGTGATGAGGCCGCCCAATCGATCCAGATCGACCACGCGGGCCAGCTCCCGCCCGAAGCCGGCGGTCCCCGCCGCCAGAAGGATGGGGTTCTGGAACGTGGTCCCGAAGACCGTCAGATCGGGGTGGCGAGTCGTCGTCGTGGTCACCGGTCCGGGATCCCCTCCCGGTTATCCGGAGCCCTCTGGGAGTCTCGCAGGCGCTGCCGCTCCGCCGCGAACACTGCCAGGAGCGAGTCCTCGAGCGACGCAAACCGTTCCGAGGCCTCCCCCCGCAGGGCGAGTCGATAAGGCGACTCGGGGTACTCGTTGTCTAGCATCGCGGACATGGAATCGGCCAGGTCCGGGCGCAAGGTGGCTGCTGCCAGCAGGGCCTTCGGGGCGACGGGACTCTCCGGGTGCTCCCGCTGGACCAGGAGGAAGAAGGCCAATGCCGGCACGGGTGCAGTGAGGGAGTCACGCACCAGCTCGCCAAGCACGAAGAGCTTCACGTCACGGTTTGGAATCTCGCGACTCCCGACCACATGAATGGCCATGTCGAGCACACCCACCGTGGCGCCGGCGACCTGCGCCGGTCGTCCGCCCACGCGCATGGGACGATCCAGCGCTCGGCGAACGTCCTCGAGGGCCGCAAGATCTTCCACCAGCTTGAACTCGGCGACGCCGTCGAACGCCCGAGCCAGATCGGCATCCGCTGAGTCCGGAGCCGCGGCCGCAGCTCCGCGGAATCGGTCACGGGCTCGCCTCAGGTCCCCCGCTCTCTCCCACCGCACCCCATCGGCATTGAGCAGGCGGGTCCGCTGCCCCGGCGTGATGTCTCTGCGTTCGGCGAGCCGCCCGACGAGCACGGCCGTACCCTCTCGGTCACGCAGCGCCAGGGAGTCGAGCACTGCGAGCCAAGGCCCTTCGCGGTACGGGAGCGAGAGGTGCGCCTCGAGCGTCGCCCTCGCTGACGCAACGTCGTCCAGCCTCAGGAACGCTCGAGCGAGGTCGAAGGCAGCCAGGTCGGCCGGTGCCCGATGGAGGTCGCGCACGGCACCTGTCGGATCGCCCCGAGCCAACTCCGCTCGTCCCCGCAGCAGGAAGGTGTGCGTGGCCGTTGCCGAATCGGCGCCCTCCAGTGCGGCATCGAGCGTGGCGATGGCATCCGCCGGTCGATCGAGGGCAAGCTCGCACTGCGCCAGCACGAGGCGCGACCGGCGCTGCACAGCGGGATCGGGTGACGACGTGGCGGCGAGCGACAGTGGCCCGACGGCCCGACCGCAGTCACCGATCTCGAAAAGACCCCTGCCCCAGAGCAACAGGGCATCGTCGCGGTACCTGCTCCCGGGATACCTCGTCGCAACGGACTCCGCCTTGACCGCCACTTGAGCCCAGAGAGAGCGTGCCTCGCCGGGACGCCCCTCCCGCTCGGCGCGCACCGCGTCTCCAGCGAGCTGATTGGCGTTGTAGAGGCCGTTGAAGTAGGCGCACCCGATGCCGGCCGCGCCGACCAGGAAGGCGGCGCGCCAGCGGGGACGACTCACGGTTGCGTCCCGACCAGGACCTTCGCCTCGTATCGCTTCAGGTACTCGACGATTCCTTCAGCGATGGACCTGGCGACCGCCTGCTGACCCGATTTCGAGGCGAGGAACTCCCCGTCGCGCCGGTTGGTGGCGAACCCGGTTTCGACCAGAATGGCCGGGCGCGTAGCCGTCTTGAGCACGACATACGGCGCCTGTGCGACGCCGCGGTTCTGGCCAGGGTGCGTGGCTGCGGTGTGGTGCTGCACGATGTCGGCCAGAAGAGCCGACTCCCGCAGGAACTCGTTCGTCTGCAGGTCCTTGAAGATGAATCCGAGATCCCCTCCGAGATTCCCACCCCCGGTTTCGTATCGGAGCGCGTCGTTCTCCATCGCCGCGACCCTGCGCGCCTCGGCCGTCAACGCCTCACCCAGGAAGTAGGTCTCGACCCCGTTCACCAACTCGTACCCTCGCCGGGTTGGAAGGCTGTTCACATGGAGGCTCACAAAAAGGGCGCACTCGTCTCGGCACATCAGGGCTCGTTCGCCCAGCGCGATCAACGTGTCCGTCGTCCGTGTCATGACGACGTCCACCCCCCGCCGCCGCAGCTCGTCGCGGAGCAGCAGAGCGATCGCGAGGTTCACGTGCTTCTCCCTCATGAGTCCGGGCAGGTGACGCCCAGGGTTGCCGGGGTCCACCCCACCGTGCCCGGGGTCCACGACGACCTGATGTGCGAGCTGCAAACCGTTGCGGCGCGCGGCGTCGGATCCGCGACGCCCCGGCACGGGGCTCAGCGACGGTGGTCGCGAGGCGAGCCGTGACTCCTCGAACCGTGCGGACCGGGGGTCGTACCGGTAACCCTCACTGAAGGTTCGCGGCACGAACTCCGCGAGCCACTGGAGCGGGACGAACAGCGTGTCAGATACCACGTACGCGCCGCCAGCCACCGGTACGACACGCCCTTCATGCACGAAGAGCGGTGCGCCGAGCAGGAACCGGAACGGCACGCCGGCAAACGCCACCAAGGCCCACTCTCCGATCACTTCGCTGGTGACGGGCAATACCCCGCTCAGCCGTGGTACAGGCAGTGCCGCATGGCCCTTGTGCACACTAATGGGAATCGTGGTCTCCCCAAGAGCAGTCGCGACCACGACCGCACGTGGCGCGATCGCGTGCGTGGGCGCGGAGGTGACGACGAGCGCCGCAAGAAGCAGCAGCGTCATCGCCGGCGTCCCCGCTCCCGCTCGGCGTCGCGTTGGGCCGCACGCCGTTTGAGATCTTCGCGCTTGTCGTGGAGCTTCTTCCCCCGGGCGAGCGCCATGGTCACCTTGGCCCAGCCGCGGGTCAGATGCAGATCGAGGGGCACCAACGTGAGACCCTTTTGCTCGACCGCGCCGATGAGCCGGCGCAGTTGATGGCGATGCATGAGCAGTTTGCGCGATCGCAGGGGATCGTGATTGACGTACCCAGCCGAGTCATACGCAGCGATGTTCATTCCCTCCAGCCAGACCTCGCCCGACCGAAGGACGCCGTACGCGCCCTTGAGGCTCACTTTTCCGGCTCGCACCGACTTGATCTCACTGCCGGTGAGCGCGAGACCGGCCTCCCACGTATCCAGAATGTGGTAGTCGTGCCTGGCCTTCTTGTTGCGGGCCACGACGGTCCCGGATTCGGCTTTCGAATCAGCAGTAGGCGACACGAGCTAAGTCCAACATAGAAAACCATTTCCGGCCGGTCAAGCGGCGCGGTTGACCGGCTTTGCCACCGCCTTCTATATTCCGGGCCCAATACGGAAGTTCCTGCCGAAGTGGTGGAACTGGTAGACGCGCTGCGTTCAGGGCGCAGTGGGCGAATAGCCCGTGTGGGTTCGAATCCCACCTTCGGCACTCCACGCGTGACGCCCGGCATCGTTTCTCGCACGGTGCCGGGCGTAATCGCGAACGGCCTCGGGACGTTCGGCTAGTATCGCGGCATTGTCGGGTCCACGACATCGGCCCACGCAGCCACGCCTCCCTTCAAGCTTCGCACGCGCGCAAACCCGGCGTGGCGGAGAATGTCCACGGCGCGCAGCGAGCGACGGCCGTGATGACAAATGGTCACGATGTCACTCGTGGGGTCGAGCTCGTTCAGCCGCTGCGGAAGCGTGCCCATGGGAATGAGGCGAGACTCGGGGATGTGGCAGATCGCCCACTCGAGGGGTTCCCGCACGTCGAGTAGCACGATCGCGCCGCTGCCTCGAAGCTCGCGGGCCAGATCGGCCGCAGTGACTTCATGGTCGCCGACCGGCTCCGCGGCACCATAGCCGCAGAACGCCTCGTAGTCGATCAACTCGCGGATCGTGGGCGCCGTTCCGCAGATCGGGCACGTGGGATCGCGACGGATGGAGAGCTCGCGAAACTCGAGAGCGAGTGCGTTGAACAGCAGCAGGCGGCCCTCGAGGGTGGCACCGATGCCCACGAGCAGTTTGATGGCCTCGAGCGCCTGAATGGAGCCGATAATACCCGGCAGGACCCCCAGAACCCCAGCCTCGTCACACGACGGCACCAGACCCGGGGGTGGTGGCTCCCTGAACAGACAGCGATAGCACGGTCCCGACGATCCTCCGAACACCGACGCCTGCCCGTCGAAGCGAAAGATCGCGCCGTACACGTACGGGATGCCCAACAGCACGCACGCGTCGTTCACGAGGTACCGCGTTGGGAAGTTGTCACTCCCGTCCACGACGACATCGAAGCCACGGAAGAGATCGAGCGCGTTGCTGGACGTGAGCCGGTCGTCGAACGTGCGGAGCGTCACGTGCGGGTTGAGGTCACGCAGCCGCGCCGCAGCCGACGTCACTTTGCTCGTCCCGACTGCCGATGTGCCGTGAAGCACCTGGCGCTGCAGGTTGGTCTCGTCGAGGGCGTCGGAATCGACGATCCCGAGCGTCCCCACACCGGCGGCGGCGAGGTACAGCAACACCGGTGAGCCCAGGCCGCCCGCTCCCACGACCAGCACGCTGCCCGCGCGCAGCCGCTGCTGCCCCTCCAGCCCCACCTCCGGCAGGAGCAGATGTCGAGAGTATCTCGTGATCTCGGAAGAACTCAGCTCGGCGCCCATCAGGTCACAGCCAGCGCTCGGTTCCCGATTCTTGCAACCTGCTGAAACGGGGCCCGGTGAAAAAGCCCCTACCCGGAGCAATTAACCCGATGATAACGGTAGGAATTATTCGGATGTACTTCCTGCTGCCCCACCCCACCCCGCTGTCGGTCACTGCCTACTGCGCCACGAGCGCTTCGACTTCGGACTCCTGACGCATCAGGTCGGCGAGCGACACGCTCGACAGCATCTCATCGATCCTGCGCTGCAACTCCCGCCAGACGGGCCGGAGACTGCAGTCCCCATTGGGGCCGCACCGCGCGAGGTTCACGCGATGTGCATCGCAGTACACCTCGAACGTGCGATTCTCGGCAGCTTCCATGACATCTTTTACCGAGACGCTGTGGGGATCGTGGGCCAGGAAATACCCGCCCTTGGCTCCCCGCACGCTCTTCACCAGCCCCGCCCTCCGGAGCTTCAGCAGGATCTGCTCCACATAGTCAGCAGGGAGGCCCTCTCGTTCTGCCAGGTCACGCGCAGGCGTCGGGGTCTCTCCTCCCTCCTTGGCCAGGTGGAGGGACACAATCAAGCCATACTCGGCCCAAGTTGTGACTCGCATGGCTGCCTCCCGTACCCTCAATATCCGACGCCCGGGTTCGGAAAGCAAGATTATTCGGCTTTCAGGATTCGGCTTTGTCCCCGGGCACCCCAAGGTCCGTCATGGCACGCAGATCCAGCATGACATCCAGCTCGTGCGGAGGAAGCAGTCCCTTTTCCTCCACCAACTCCCGCACCGTCACGTTGCGCTTGACGGCCTCCTGCGCGAGCTTCGCTGCCGCCGCGTACCCGATGCGCGGAGCGAGGGCCGTCACGATCGCCGGGCTGCGCTCCAGCCAATAGGCACACTGTGCTTCGTCGGCGACGATCCCTGCGACACAGCGCTCCGCCATCAGGTGCGTGGCGTTTGCCAGGATCTCAACCGAGAACAGCAGGTTGTGAGCGATGACGGGCATCATGACGTTCAGCTCGAGCTGCCCGGCCTCGGCCGCCGCCGCCACCGTCACGTCGTTCCCGATCACCTGGAAACAGACCATGTTGGCCATCTCCGCGATCACGGGGTTCACTTTGCCGGGCATGATGCTGGACCCGGGCTGCACCGCCGGAAGCCGGACCTCGGCGAACCCCGTTCGCGGTCCCGAAGACAACAACCGTAGGTCACTGGCGATCTTGCCGAGATCGACCGCGTAACTCCGGAGCAAGCCACTCACCGCCGCGAAGTCTCCCATGGACTGCATCAGCTGTACGCGGTCCCGCCCCTCCCGCACCGGAAGTCCCGTGAGTTCCGCCAGCTCCGCCACCATCCGTGCCGGGTAGGCAAGTTCGACATTGAGGCCCGTGCCGACTGCGGACCCGCCGATGTTCAGCTCCTCGAGCCATGTCGAGCCCTGCTTCAGCCGCTCGGCGTTGCGCTCCACGGTCCTCCCGAACGCCGCGAACTCCTGGCCCAGGCGGATCGGCGTGGCATCCTGGAGATGGGTGCGTCCCGACTTCAGCACATCATCGAAGGCCTTTCCTTTTGCCAGGAGTTCGTCCGCCAGGAGGCGCATGCTCTCCACCAGACGCGGCAGGCTCGCCAGCATCGCCAGACGAATGGCGGTCGGGATGGTATCGTTGGTGCTCTGCGCCATGTTGACGTGATCGTTGGGATGGACCGGGCGGTCCTCGCCGAGCCGTCCTCCCAGCAGCTGATTGGCGCGATTGGCCAGCACCTCGTTCACGTTCATGTTGTGGCTGGTGCCGGCACCCGCCTGATACGGATCGACCACGAACTGATCTCGATGCTCCCCGCGCAGGACCTCGTCCGCGGCCCGGATGATGGCGTCGGCCAGATCCGCCTCGAGTCGGCCCGTGCCGCGATGCACCCGCGCCGCCGATCGCTTGATCCAGACCATCGCATCGATGAAGGCGCCCATCGGTCGGAGGCCGGATACCGGGAAGTTCTGCACCGCCCGCGCGGTCTGAATGCCGTACAGGGCCCGCGCCGGTACTTTCAACTCGCCCAGGGAATCGCGCTCAACACGTGTCTCGGCAGCGTCCGTCATGTCTCCCTCGTCACCTGGACCCGAAGCGCGTCATTGAAACGGTTGAAGTAGCTGAAGAGACCGGCGACCAACGTCAGCTCGACAATCTCCTCGTCGGTCCAGTGCCGGGACAACTCGGCGTAGTCCTGATCGGTCACCGCATGACCGCTGGCTGTGACGAGTTCCCCGAACCGGAGCGCCACCTTCCAACGCTCCTCCATGCCGTCGAGCGAGCCCTCGGTGCCGTCATCCTCCGGCGTCTCGGGTCGGACAGCCGCGAGCCACGGCTCGCGCGCGCCCAGCCGCCTTGCCAAGGCGGTGTGAGACGCGAGTCAGTAGCGGCATCGATTGATGGACGACACCCGTACTGCGATCAGCTCCTTGAGCAGCGGAGGCACGTCGCCTTCGTTCATCACGGTCCGGAAGTGCGCGATCAGTGTCTGCAGGTGTCGCGGCCGCGCGGCCACCGTCCGAAACATGTTGGGAATGTTCCCGCGCTCGCGCAGATACAGGTCGAAGATCGACCGGACCTCTCCATCGACGTCGCTGGGTCCGCGGGGCCGGATGCGGGGATCAGCCATTCCGAGGCGAAGCCCTAGTCGGAGCAGTCACCGAGCGGGTACAGGAAGCCGCAATTACCGCATGGGTTCTTGCAGCCCCATGGGCGCACGTCGACCGGAAACCCGCACCGCAGGCACCGAAACCCGTCGGCCCCGCCGAGGGCGTCTGGCACGGGGGCACCGTTCGCCCTTCCCGGCCGGTGAGCTGCGACCACGTCCCGGTCACGCAAGGGGGAACCGCCCGGTGAGAAACGGATTCGACGAGCGCTCGCGTCCCACCGTGGTCTCGGGTCCGTGACCCGAGTACACGATCGTGTCGTCGGGAAGCGTCATCAACTCCCCACGAATGCTCTCCAGCAGGGTCGCGCCATCCCCGCCGGGAAGGTCCACTCGGCCCACCGAACCGGCGAACAGCGCGTCACCGACAAAGGCCAGCCCGTGACCGACGAACGCCACAGACCCCGGGCTGTGTCCGGGAACGTGCCGCACCGTGAATCGATACGGCCCGACGGCGAGCGAGTCGCCGGCGCGAAGCTCGTGCTGCGGAGGCGGTGGCGGTGACACCTGGATGCCGAACCACGCGCCCTGCGTCACCGCCGCATCGTAGAGCTCTCGATCGGCGGGATGCAGATACACGGGCACGCCCGTGCGCTCCACGACCGTCGCTACCCCTTGGATGTGATCGAGGTGCGCATGGGTCAGCCACACGGCGCGAGGCGTGAGGCCCCCCGACGCGATCGCGTCGAGGAACGCGCCTCCCTCCTCCCCGGGATCGATGACCACCGCATCCCGGCCCGTATCGTCCGCAACGATGAAGCCGTTCTCCTGGAACGCGCCGGTGGTCAGGCAGACAACCCTAGGACGCGCCAACGCCGGCCGGCTCACCGCGCTCCCGTTCCTGGTCCCGATGCTCGACGAGGTACTTCTCGACAGCCATGGCCGCAGTGGTGGCATCGCCGACCGCCGTGGTGATCTGACGCACGAGTTGGACGCGAAGATCACCCGCGGCGAACAGCCCGGGAATCGACGTCATCATGTGGTTGTCGGTGATGATGTACCCACCGGCATCGTGATCGAAGTGGCCTTTGATGAGCCCCGAGTTCGGCGTGAACCCGATGAAGATGAACACCCCGCCGACTGCCAGCGTCGACTCTTCACTCGTTTGCGTATCCTTGAGCCGCAACTGGTTCACCCCCTTGGCGTCGCCCTCGACCTCCTCGACCACTTTGTTCCAAATCACTTGGATCTTCGGGTTGGCAAAGGCGCGCTTCTGAATGATCGGCGACGCCCGCAGCTCGTCTCGTCGGTGGATGATGTAGACCTTGGACGCGTATCGCGTCAGGTAGTCCGCCTCCTCGACGGCCGCATCTCCTCCGCCGACGACTGCCAGCACTTCTCCCTTGAAGAACGCCCCGTCACACACCGCACAGTACGAGACGCCACGTCCGGCGAACTCCTTCTCCCCCCGCACCCCCAGCTTGCGGGGTGTTCCTCCGGCCGTGATGATCACGGCCGGTGCCCGGTACTGCTTCTCCAGCTGCGTGGTGACATCGAAGGTGCCGTCCGCTCGCTTGGCGATCGACTCCACCGTGTCCATCACGAACTCGGCCCCGAATTTCTTGGCGTGATCGGCCATGCGCTGTGCCAGTTCCGGGCCCTTGATGCTCTCGAAGCCGATGTAGTCCTCGATGAGATCGGTGTTGAGGAGCTCACCACCCGGCACGCCGCGCTCGATCACGAGTGTCTTGAGCATTCCGCGGCCTGCGTACATCGCGGCGCAGAGCCCGGCGGGTCCGGCGCCGACGATGATCACATCGTATCCCTGTTCCGCCTGTCGATCCTTGGTTGTCACGTCTTCCTCAATTGCAGTCGTCGCAGCGGGCCAACCCGACTCCTCGACCCCTCGAAGTCAGGCAGCACGCCCAGGTCTCGTCTTCGCGGCACGGACGTCCTGCATTGGAGCCCCGTGCCATCCCTTGAACAGCAGCGGTCGACATGGCGTTCCCGCTGATCGACGTAACATATCACGACGTACCACGGACCGGCCTCATGACGATCACGACAGCGAGGCCAGCACTTCCTTGGCCCCGGGGGCACCCCGGGCGGCGAACAGCACAGTTCCATCCCGATCCACCAGGACCACCGACCGCTGGGTCTTCTTCCCGTCGGCCTTGAGGGCCCCGAACGCACCGGTCACCTCGCGATCGGCATCACTCAACAACGGGAACGGGAGCTTGAGCTTCGTCGCGTACCGGTCGTGGGCCTCGACACCGGCCGGGTTGATGCCGAAGGGCTGCACCTGATGCTTCCGAAATTGCTCGATCTCATCGCGCACGGCGGAGAGTTGGCGGTTTCACCCCGGGGTATTGTTGCCCGGGTAGAACACCAAGAACACGCGTGAGCCCTTCAAGACCGCCGACAGCCGATACCGCTTCCCGTCGGACGCATCCAACTCGAAGTCCGGGGCCGACTCCCCGACGCCAATGAGATCGGTCATCCTGCCTCCTCGACTGATAGGCGTTGCAGATGCAGCTGCTCCACGTCGTCGAGCCACTGCGCTGGAATGGTGATGCTGCCGAGCGGCGCCCGATTCGGCTCTTCCGCCTCGTCCCCGTGCCAGTCGGTCCCGCCCGTTCGCACCATGCCGAGCGTCCTCGTAAGGTGCTCGACCTCCGCAGCGCGGCGGTGGTCGTGCAACGGATGCCGCACTTCCGCTCCGTCGACACCGCGGGAGCCCAGCGACGTCAGGGCGCGGTGGGTCGCCCGCGACCCGAGATGCGCGGCCGACGTGACACCACCGAGCGAGCGAACCAGCGCCGTGACCTCCTGAACGCCGGGCAGGTCCTTCGGCACGAACGCCGGGCGCCGCCACCCGAGGAATCGGTGGAACGCCTCCGGAATGTCGGCCACATGGCCACCTCGGACCAACACCCGGGCGATATGGGGTCGGCCGACGGCCCCAGTTCCCGCTTCGAATTCGACCTGCTCGAACGACACCGAGACTCCCAGGCCACGGAGGCGGTCGACCATGTGCTGTGCGCGCACCACTCGCTTGTCTCGCTGGTCCGCGAGAAACGCCTCGAGCCGAGGTTCCCCCACCGGAACGAAATACGCCAGCAGGTGCATCTCGCCCCAAGGAGCCGCCACCGAGAACTCGCACCCGGCGATGACCCGGACGCCCAGGTGTCCCCCCTCGGTGACCGCCTGGGCCACACCCGCCAAGGTATCGTGGTCGGTCAGCGCGATGACCGAAAGCCCCTGATCGGCGGCACGTCGAACCACCTCCGCCGGCGGACAGGCTCCGTCGGAGGCGGACGAGTGCATGTGCAGGTCGATCACGGGTGCGGCCGGGAAACCCTCGCGCCGTACGCCAGTTCGGGACTCATCGCCCCGGGCTGGGATTGCCGGAAGAGCTCGAGGAGCTGGGGATCGGACAGTTCTCGCAGCGCGGCGTCCCACCGCCGTGTTCCGACGGGGGAGAATCGGGTGACCCGCCGTACCCGCTCCGGGCCCGTGCCTTTCTCGAAGACCAAGCCGAACTCGTCGCGCTCATACGCGGTGACGCGGCCCGACGGATACACCTGCCACATTTCGCCGTCGACCTCGACCGTGCGTCGCGCCATGGTCACACCGCTCCTTCCGAAAACGCTTCGAGGTCTTGCTTGACGTCGGACATGAACCGGTCGGCATCGGCACCGTCCACGATGCGATGGTCGTACGACAAAGACAGCAATCCCATGGTCCGAATCGCGATCACGTCCTGACCGTCATCGAGGGTGAGCACCTTGGGACGCTTCTCGATCGAGCCGATCCCCAGGATGGCCACCTGCGGCTGGCTGATGATCGGGGCACCGGCATACGATCCGAACACGCCGGGGTTCGTGATCGTGAAGGTGCCCTGCTGTACCTCGTCGGGTGAGAGTCGCTTCACCCGGGCCCGTTCGGCGAGGTCGGCGACTTTCTTGGCAATGCCGAGCAGAGACAGCTCGTCCGCGCCCTTGAGCACGGGCACGATGAGACCCCAGTCGAGCGCCACGGCGATGCCGATGTTGATCGGCTCGCGGTAGATGATCGAGTCACCGCTCACCGACGCGTTGAGCACCGGGTGTTTGCGGAGATTGTCGGCGATGACCTTGATGATGAACGTCAGGTACGTCGGGTTCGCCCCGCGTTCCTGATAGTCCTTCTTGATCCGAGCTCGGAGTCGGGCGACCTCGGTGTAGTCGATCTCGTAGTAGCTCGTGACGTGCGCGGAGACCCGTCGCGACAGCACCATGTGATCTGCCGTGAGCTTGCGGATCCTGCTCATCGGCACGACTCGATCCCCCGGCCACGCCTCGACCGTGGGGTGAGCGATGGCGCCGGTCGGCGGTGCCGCCGCTGCAGCCGGGGGGGCCGCTGCCGGAGCGCGGTGCTCACCGCGCTCGATGAACTCGAGGATG
>CAYGCN010000012.1:0-24898 GCA_964348385.1 uncultured Gemmatimonadaceae bacterium | reverse complement strand
CCGTGCTCGGTGGCGATCTTCCGAACCAGCGGGGTCGAGCGCCGACGCAGGCGCTCCTCGGCGGTCTCGTCGCCGGCTGGCGGTTGGGGGGTGCTCGGCGGCACGGGAGCGGCCGCCGGCGCCGGCGCGGGTGCCTCGGGCTTCGGGGCCGGTGTCGGGGCCGCCTTCGCCGGAGGCGCCGCGGCTGGAGGCGCGTTGGCGACCCCCGCTCCGTCCGTGTCGATCACCGCTATCACGGTCTGAACGGCGACGGTCTCCCCCTCCCCGACCTTGATCTCTGCCAGCACGCCGGCCGTGGGCGCCGGGATCTCCGCGTCCACTTTGTCCGTCGAGATCTCCAAAATGGCCTCGTCCCGCTTCACCGAGTCACCCACCTGCTTGAGCCACCGCGATACAGTGCCTTCGGCGATGGACTCGCCCATCTGCGGCATGATCACATCAACACGCGCCATCCCTGCTCTCCTACGTCAGCCACCCGGGCTGGGCTCGGGGGATTTGATCCATTCAAGCATCGTTTCGGATACAAAGCGCAGGTCGGCTCGCCGCATATGTGTCCCATGCAGCCGGCACCGACCGTGGCGGCGAGTACCACGTGGTTCCACATAACGTGGGCGACGCGTCACCGCCGCCGGACGTTTAAGATACGCGGGCTCCGACGATTCTGCGAGCGTGTGATTCACCAACGCTGCGCCGGTCGCACGTGGCGCATCACACAGGTGTGCGTGACACCGCACCGGGTACACGTGCTCGTAAAGACCGAGCCGGGCGCATCCCGGGGAACCATGGTGGCGGAGGTACGCTCCTGCGTCGCGACGGCCGTGGAGAGCAGCGGTGTGGCGCGGTTCCTGAGCGGGCCTTTGTGGGACGAGCGGTCGTGGTGTTCCGCGCTCACCGGGCCGGCACAAGTGGAGCGGGTCCGACGAGCCCTGGCCGCTCGAGCGGACACCTGTGGATAAGGATCGGAACCGTGGAACCGTCAGTACGCGAGCAGGCGCCGCGCCGTTTCGACGATCGTCTCGGTCTGGGGAAGCACGAAGTCCTCGAGTGGCCCGGAGAATGGTAGTGGGGCGTCGTGCGCCGTGACCCGAAGCACCGGTGCATCCAGCCATTCGAACCCCTGCTCGTTCACCCGGGCGGTGATCTCGCCGGCCAATCCGCCGGTGCGCGTGTCCTCATGCGCGATCAGGAGCCGGCTGGTCCGGCGCACCGACGCCAAGATGCTGGCGTCATCCATCGGGAGCAGCGTGCGGAGGTCGATCACTTCCACCGAAACGTGGTCCTCCCGTTCGAGAATCTCCGCAGCTTCCAGGGCTTTCCACACCATGGCCGACCAAGTGACGACCGTCAGGTCCTGCCCCTCACGCACCGTGCGGGCCTTGCCGATCGGGGTCACAACCTCCGGATCGTCCGGTACCTCTTCCTTGATGCGGCGATAGAGGAATTTGTGCTCGAAAAAGATGACGGGATCCTCATCACGGATGGATGCCTTCAGCAGGCCTTTGGCATCCGCCGCGGACGCGGGGCTCACGAGCTTGAGACCGGGGGTGTGAAAGAACGCGGCCTCGGGCATTTGCGAGTGAAAGGGCCCACCCCGCACATACCCCCCAGAGGGACCGCGGATCACGATCGGTGTGGCCAGCCCGGCTCGGTATCGTGCGGTGGCGACGTAGTTCGTGATGATGTCGTACGAACAGGCGATGAAGTCGATGAACTGCATCTCGGCGACCGGCCTGAGGCCCATGTGCGCCGCACCGGCCGCAGCCCCGACGATCGCCGCCTCGCTGAGCGGTGTGTCGATCACCCGATCAGCGCCGAACCGCTCCTGGAAGCCCTCCGTCAGCTTGAACGCACCACCGTACTGCCCGATGTCCTCTCCGAGGAGAAATACGCGCTCGTCGCGCTCCATCTCCTCCCACAGGCCCTGGCGCAGCGCTTCCAGATAGGTCAGCGAGGGCACGCTACCTCCGACGTCCTCACCTGCTCACAGGGCCGACGCGGAAGAGTGGATCACTTGGCGATCGTCGCGCTGTAGCCGGCGTTCTGGACTGCCGTCACCAGATCCTGCGGATCGGCGCGCCTGGGGTCGTAGTCGACGTCAGCGGTCTCCGCCCCGAGGTCCACCTGCGCGGCGAAGACCCCCGAGACGTCGTTGAGCGCCCGTTCGACCTTCTGCCGACAGTGGTCGCAGGTCATGCCGGTGATGTGAAGCTGTGCCGTTGCCATGATGTTCCGTCCTGCGAGTGAAGCGCGAGCCGCACGGGCCCGCGACCCTCAGTAAGCGCCCCGCGCCACGTGGTGCGGCTCGACCCGGGTGTGGAGCAGGGTCAGAAACCGCTTCGCCACCTTGTCCGCCTCGCTTTCGCCTACCTGATCCGTTCGGAGGGTGACGAGCGTGTAGTGTCCCCCTTCCGCCTCGACCTTGACCATGATGGTGCCGATGGAGCCACTGAACGTCCGGTAACGATCCTGCGACTCACCCGGCACGAGCCGCTCGCCGAAGTAGCGGTCGGCCTCGGTGATCACGGCGTCGGGACCCAGGGTGGTTCGATGGAAATAGCGCATGAATCACGTGGTCTGCGTTGGTGTGAACGCTCGAAGACGCAGGCTGTTGCCCACGACGCTCAGGCTGGATGCCGCCATGGCTGCACTTGCCACGATCGGACTCAGGAGAATGCCCGTGAACGGGTACAACACCCCTGCGGCGAGGGGGATCCCCAATACGTTGTAGACGAACGCGAAGAACAGGTTTCCGCGAATGGTTCGCATGGTGCGTCGCGACAGCTCGACGGCCGCGACCACGCCGCCCACGTCGCCGCGGATGAGCGTGATGTCGGATGCCTCGACCGCCACGTCAGTTCCGGTTCCCAAGGCGAAGCCCACGTCGGCCTGAGCGAGTGCCGGCGCGTCGTTGATGCCGTCGCCGACCATGGCCACGACGCGTCCCCCTTCCTGCAATCGCTTGATCTCGTCCGTCTTATCCCGGGGATCCACCTCGGCAATCACGCGATCGATGCCGACCTCCTTTCCGACCAGGCGAGCTGCGACCTTGCTGTCGCCGCTCAAGAGCAGGACCTCCAAGCCCATGGCCTTGAGCCGGCTCACCGCCTGTTTCGCTCCGGGCTTCAGCTCATCGGCGATGATGACGGCACCTTGCACCGTATCATTGACGACGACGATCGCCGGCGAACGTCCCGCCAGGATGTGTCGCTCCACATCCTGCTCCAGGGAGCCGAGCGGCAGACTACGCTCGCTGGCGTGGCGCACGCTGATCACCTCGACGAGGAACTTGCCGACGATCCCGCGGGCGCCCCGACCTTCCATCGCCACGAACCGCTCCACGGCTGGCGCCTCGAGGCCTTTCGCCTTGGCGGCGTTGACGATGGCCGAGGCCAAGGGGTGCTCGGACCGCGCCTCGACCGCAGCCGCCAAGCGCAGCAGCTCGTTCGGGCTCACGATCGTGCCGTCCTTGCGCTTCGCCCCGAGCACCTGCGTCACCACCGGCGCACCAACCGTGATCGTACCGGTCTTGTCGAATACGACGATCTCGATGCGCCGGACGGTCTCGAGGGCCTCGCCACCGCGGATCAGGATGCCGTGCTCCGCTCCCTTGCCCGTCCCCACCATGATGGCGGTCGGCGTCGCCAGACCGAGGGCGCAGGGACAGGCGATCACGAGCACCGTCACGAGCGCCACCGTGCTGTACACGGCCTTGGGGTCCGGCCCCAAAATCCACCACGCCGCGAAGGCCGCGATAGCGACGGCAATCACGATCGGGACGAAGACACCCGCCACGGCGTCCGCCAGTCGCTGGGCCGGTGCCTTGGTGCCCTGCGCCTCCTCCACGAGGCGGACGATCTGGGCCAGCGCAGTGTCCCGGCCGACCGCGGTGGTCTCGTACATGAACGAGCCGGTGGCATTCACCGTGCCGCCCACGACCCTGTCTCCCGCCTTCTTCTCGACCGGCAGCGGCTCTCCCGTCAACATCGCCTCGCTGACGCTCGACTCGCCCGACCGTACGACACCGTCCACGGGCAGCGTTTCTCCGGGTCGGACGATCACCAGGTCGCCCACGTGGACCTCTTCGATGGGGATCTCCACGTCCTGACCCGCGCGCTGCACCCGAGCCGTCTTGGGTCGCAGTCCGAGCAACCGACGGATCGCGGCCGACGTTTGGCCCTTGGCGCGCGCCTCCAGGAGTCGGCCGAGGAGGATCAAGGCGATGATGGCGTTCACCGCCTCGAAGTAGACGTCGGCGGGGAGCCCCGCCCGCTCGAACACCCACGGCAGGAGCGTCGCCACGGACGAATAGAGAAATGCGGCCCCCGTGCCGACCGCGATCAACGTGTTCATGTCGGCACTGCGATGCTTGGCGCCGCTCCACGCACCCCGGAAGAACTGCCGGCCACTCCAGAAGAGCACGGGCAGCGTGAGCAGCATGAGCACCAGCTTGAGGGCAGCGGGATTCGCGTCCGCGAAGGCGTACAGCGAGGGGAGGAGATTCCGGAGTGCTTGGTCCAGCGGCTGCACGAGCCGCATGACGAGGTCGTGCTCCTTCGCCCCCATGGCCCCCATGAGCGGCATCGACCCGAGCATGGTGAGCAACGCGGCCACGGCGGCCACGACGAACTTGAGTGCGAGTCGCCGGATCTCCGCCTGACGCTTGAGCCGCTCACGCTCCACCGGATCCTCGGCCGCTACCGGCTCGGCCACCGTGAAGCCCGCCTCCGACACGGCCCGTTCCAGGTCCTGCGCGGTCACGAGGCCCGGGACGTACTCCACGCGTACCTGCTCGGTGGCCTGATTCGCCACCGCGGACACTACCCCGGGAAGCGCGGAGAGGCTGTTCTCGATGCGGCTTACGCCCGTGGCATAGTGCAGACCCTCGATGCCGAAGCTCACGGTGGCCTTGGCGCAATCGTACCCCGCCTCGCGGACTGCCCGCACGAGGTCCGCCACCTTCACCACCGCGTCGTCGATGGTCACCGTGGCCTTCCCCGTGGCGTAGTTCACCGCGGCGTCGGCGACCCCATCGGCCCGGGCCAGGCGCTTCTGCACGGTGGTGGCGCACGCCCCGCACGTCATGCCCTCCACGGGAAGCGTGACGCGGGTCTTAGGCATGCTTGTCGTGCCCCCTACCGAGATTGGCCCGAGCACCTTCCCGCCCGATCTGTGCCACCACACGTCCTTTCAGGACGGCCTTGCCGCAGCGGAACGGGTAGTCCCCGGGGGTGTTCGGCGTGAACTCGATCGCCGTCGTTTCGAAGGGTGGCAGGGCGTGCTCGATGCCGAGCGTCTCGAACACGATGCGCTCGGAGCATTCCGCCGTCTCGTCGCGATGAAACAGGAGGCGTACCGGGCGGCCGGCCTCGACGAAGATCGTGTCCGGGTCGTACCCATCCCGCACCAGGACACGAATCTCCTGCACGTCGGTGGATCGCGCAGGGCGCTCCGACCCGGGCCGAGACCCGAGGAAGTACCACAGCTCACCGACAATGAGAGCGGCGCCGAGGACGGCGACGATGATGTCCCCGATCACGCCTTCTCGTACTCGTAGTACTCGATCCCGAGGTGGGTGATTTGCTCTTCACCCATCATCCACCGCAACGTGTTCTTAAGCTTGGTATGCTGGATGAACAGGTCGTGCTCGGGCGTGAGGGTGGGCGCCGCCATCGGGCTCTTGAAGTAGAACGACAGCCATTCCTGAATGCCGGCCAATTCCGCTCGCTGCGCCAGGTCCATGAACAGCGCCAGATCGAGCACGATCGGGGCAGCGAGGATCGAGTCGCGGCACAAGAAGTCGATCTTGATCTGCATCGGGTACTCGAGCCACCCGAAGATGTCGATGTTGTCCCACCCCTCTTTGTTGTCCCCTCGGGGCGGATAGTAGTTGATCCGGACCTTGTGATAGATCTTCCCGTACAAATCCGGGTACATCGTGGGCTGCAGGATGTGCTCCAGCACCCCGAGCTTCGATTCCTCCTTCGTCTTGAATGACTCGGGATCGTCGAGCACTTCCCCGTCGCGGTTGCCCAGGATGTTCGTCGAGTACCACCCCGACAGACCGAGCATCCTGGCCTTGAGCATCGGCGACATGACGGTCTTGACCATCGTCTGTCCGGTCTTGAAGTCCTTGCCGGCGATGGCGACGCCTTCCTGCTCCGCCAGCTCCTGCAGCGCCGGCATGTCCACCGTCAGGTTGGGGGCCCCGTTCGCAAACGGAACTCCTTCCCTCAGGCTCGCCCACGCGTACACCATCGATGGTGCGATCGCGGGGTCGTTCTGCTCCATCCCCCGCTCGAACGCCGCCAGCGACCGGTGCACCGCACCGGGCTGGATGAAGATTTCGGTGGAGGCGCACCACACCGTCACCAGGCGATCACACCCGTGCGTGCGCTTGAACTGTCGTAGGTCTTCACGGAGCTGCTCCGCCAGGTCTCGCTTGGTCTTGCCGGACTTCACGTTCGAGCCCGTGAGACGCTTGACGTACTGCTGGTCGAACACGGCCGGCATGGGTCGGATCGAGGTGAGGAAGTCCTTGATGGGCTCGATGTGGGGCGCGTCCAGCACGCCCGCAACCTTGGCCGACTGGTAGCCGTCGTCGGGAATCGGGTCCCAGGCGCCGAACACGAGGCTGTCCAGCGAGGCCAACGGCGCGAAGTCGCGGATCAGCGGTGCCCGACCTTCGGTGCGGCGTCCGAGGCGAATCGTCGCCATCTGGCTGAGCGCACCGATCGGTTTGGCGCGCCCACGGCGCACATTCTCTACACCGGCGACGAAGGTAGTGGCCACCGCGCCCAGCCCCACCAGCATGACCCCCAATGTGCCGTCCGCCGTGCGGATCGGCCGCTGCAGTCCCTCAGTCACTTCCCGGTCCTTTCTTTGACGACGTATTCATGACCACCGGTCGGGCAAATCGTGCCTGCGTGCGGCGGGCGACCCGCCGGGTGGCTCGGTAGACGTGCGCAATGCGCTGCCCCACGGTGATGACCGCCAGCAACGCGAGGATTGCCACCACGCCGAGCAGCAGGAGTCCGTCAGGACCCGCACCGAAAAAGAGTGTCGGCGCGCCCAGCCCGAGGATCCGCTCCGCCCGCTGAGCGATTCCTACTTTGCACTCCAACTCGAGACCCTCGGCGCGTGCCCGGGCGTAGGAAACGATCAGCCCAGCCGACAGCGCCGTCAGCGCGCAGAGCAGCGCGGGCACTCGGAGCGAATCGGCCACGCCGCCCGTTGCGAAATAGACGGCGATCCCGGTGAACAGGGCGGCCTCGCCGACGCGATCCAGTGTGGAATCGTAGAACGCGCCGAACTTGCTGACGCTGTTGCTCCCTCGGGCCACTCGGCCATCGAGCATGTCCATCACGCCGCTGAGCAGGAGGAGGAATCCTCCGAGGTTGACGATCCCGACACCGAAAGCCACTCCCGACCCAATGAGGATCAGGGTGCCCACGGTGGTGAGCACGTTGGGGTTCACCCCCGCCGCGATGAGGCGCGACACGAGAGGCTCGAGTGCGGCCTCGAATCCTCGTCGGACAGGGTTCGGAATAATCGTCATGGGTTCGCGTTGAGAGCAGGTAAGAATAACGGCCGCAACGGACTACGGCAATTCTGCGGCTCCACGCCCCCGCTGTCCCCGTCCGCCAGTCCGAGTCCCAGGTCGCCCTCAGCGATACAGCAGGACGGTGCTTCGATCGGCGCGAAACCGCTCAATGGCCGGGCTCCACGAGGCCACCAGCTGATCGGATGACCGGTCCGCGGCCACGGCGGCCCAGACCTCCGGCGTGCCGATCAGCTGAGCCAGCCGCTGCTCGTTGACCGCGAGGGATTCCGCGTGCTCGGCCCGGATGGCCCGGAGCAACGTCACGGCCACCGCCACCGGGTCGTACCGCTGCCGATCCACGACTTTGAGCCGGACGGCCGGGACCGGTTGCCCTCCGTACTTGCCGTCGGGCGGCGCCTCCGGGACGACCACGGTGTCCGTGACCAGCACGCCGGGCTGGGAGCCGAGTCGACCCAGGACCTTTCCCACGTTCAGCCACGGCGCACCCACGACTTGAAAGGCCACCGGCGTACCCCGTCCTACCGAGAGGCTCGTGGCCTCGAACAGGACCGTGCCCGGATAGTGGGTGGCGCTTTCCAGATCCGGCATACTCGGCGAGGGCTTGATCCATGGAAGTTCGGTCTCGTCGAACCACAGCGAGCGACGCCAGCCGCTGACCGGGACGACGGTGAGATCCGCCCCGATGCCAAGCCGCCAATTCCCGAGTCGCGCCAACTCGCCAAGGGTGAGGCCGTGCCGCATCGGCACCGGCAACATGCCGACAAAGGACGTGTAGGCGGTGTCGAGCACCGGGCCCTGCATGAGTTCGCCGCCGATCGGGTTCGGCCGATCCAGCACGACGACCGGGACGCCGGCGGCGGCGCACGCACGCATCGCCAACAGCGCAGTCGAAATGTACGTGTATGGGCGTGCGCCGATATCCTGAAGATCGACGAGGAGCACGTCGATGGCATCGAGCATGGCCGGCGTCGGCTCCCGCACCTCACCATAGAGGCTGAACACCGGGATGCCGGTCGCGGAATCCACCCCGTGACCGATATCGGATCGATCGAGCACGCCGCGGTAGCCATGCTCCGGCGTGAAGATTGCGGTAACTTGTGCGTCGGAGGCGATGAGGCGATCGAGATCGCTCACTCCCGCGGCGTCGACGCCGGTCTGGTTGGTTAGGAGGCCGACGCGACGTCCCGCAATCACGTGCATGGAGTCGTCGAGCAGGACCTGAATGCCGGGACGGACGGTCGGCCAAGAGCCACGTCCGGACGAACACCCGGTTCCGACGGCGACCAACAGCAGGAATCCGAGGAAAGACAGCCGATGCATCGTTCAACCACCCTGGCAGCCCTCGTGCTGATCGCTGCCTGTTCGCGTGGCCCGGCACCCATACCGGAGCGGATCGTGCCCGATCCGCAGGCCGTGCTGCCGCCGGTCGCAATCGAGCGTACCGAGAAAATAACTGTCGACGGCCTAATGGAGCGCCTCAGCCTGCGCGAGAAGGTCGGGCAGCTCGTGATGCCGTGGCGGCTGGGCGATTATGCGGCGTTCGACAGCGAGGAGTACGACACCCTCACGACGTGGGTGGACTCGCTCGAGGTCGGCGGGATCATCATTTCCGTCGGCCCGCCACTCGAGATAGCCGCGAAGCTGAACGCGCTGCAGGCCCGCTCCGCGCTCCCCCTCCTCGTGGCTGCCGATCTCGAGTGGGGCTCGGCCATGCGACTCCGTGGCGGGACCGCGTTCCCCATGCCCATGGCTATCGCGGCCGGGGGCCGGGTGTCGGATGCCTACGAGCTGGGTCGAGTCACGGCCCTGGAGGCCCGAGCGGTGGGGATTCACATGACGTTCTCCCCCGTCGCCGACCTCAACAACAATCCCGCGAATCCTATCGTCAACACCCGCGCCTTCGGCGACCATCCAGCCAGTGCGGCGCCGCTGCTGCGCGCGTACGTCCGCGGCGCATCCGACTACGGCTTGTTCACGACCGCCAAGCACTTCCCCGGACACGGCGACACCGATCTCGACTCGCACATCGAGCTGCCGGTGGTCCGCGCCTGCTGGGACCGACTCGATTCCCTGGAACTCGAGCCGTTCCGCACGGCGATCCAGGCGGGCGTCACAGCCGTCATGACGGCGCACGTCGCGGTCCCGTGCGTCACCAACGGGGTGCCGGAGCCGGCGACCCTGTCGCGAACCGTCATGACCGACATCCTCCGGGATTCGCTTGGCTTCGGTGGGATCGTCGTCACCGACGCCCTGACCATGGGCGCGATCGTCCGGGCGTGGGGACCGGGTGAGAGTGCGGTCCAGGCATTCCTGGCCGGAAGCGACATGTTGTTGATTCCGGCCGACCCGAAAGCGGCCATCGATGCGGTCGTCGCGGCGGTCGACTCCGGCCGCATCCCGCTCGATCGTCTGAACCAGTCGGTTCGCCGGGTCCTCACCCTCAAGGAGCGGGCCGGGCTCTTCGACCATCGATCGGTGTCGCTCGATTCCGTCCCGGCGGTGGTCGCCAGACGGGCGTTCGGCGCGTTGGCAGCCGACATGGCCGCCCGCTCGCTCACCCTGGTCCAGCCAGGCACCATCGCGCAGTTCCGCGGGGAGCGGGGCCGCACCGCGGTCATCGTCTACGGAAGGGAAAACAACCTGTCTGCCGGCGACGCGCTCGTCGCGGAACTGCGTGCGCTGGGCGAAGCCGTATCCAACTTCCGCCTGTACCCGGCGTCTGGCACGGCCTCGTACGACTCCGCCCGAGCCGTGATCGCGGGAGCACCTCGGGTCATATTCGCCGTCAACGTCCGCGTGGTCTCGGGCCTTGGGCACATCGCGATGCCGGACTCGCTCGCCGGGCTCATTGTCTCGACCCAGCAGCGGCAGCCGACCCTGCTGACCTCGTTCGGAAACCCCTATCTCCTGCACCAGCTCGCCGGCTATCGCGGCGCCTACCTGCTCGCGTGGAGCGGCATCGAGCCGGCCGAGCGCGCGGTGGCGCGTGCGGTCGCCGGTGGTGCAGCGGTCACCGGCCGACTGCCCATCTCGCTCGGCGCCGAGCTCCCGCGTGGACACGGTATCGAGCTCGCCCGTATCTCCGCGCCCGACGCTGCGGCGCCCATTGCCGAGCCTCTCCCCGAGCGGGTGGATCCGGCGTTCGACGCGGAGGCCTTAGACGGGATCCGCCGGTACCTCCAGACGCAAGCGGACGAGGGGGCATTTCCCGGAGCGGTCCTGGTCGTGGGCCACCGCGGGGCGGTGGTCTATCGCACAGCCGTGGGGCGCTACGGAGAGGACGATCCGCGTCCGGTGTCCGACACAACCGTCTACGACATGGCGAGCCTGACCAAGGTCATCGGGCTCACGACGGCAGCGATGCTCCTGGTTGCTGAGGGGAAGCTCGATCTCGATCGGCCCGTTGCTCACTACCTTCCCGCGTTCACCGGTGGCGGAAAGGGTCGGGTGCTGGTACGACACCTACTCACGCACACGTCGGGTCTCCCGGCGTGGATGCCGCTTCACCTCGAAACCGACAATCCACGGGATGCCATCGCGCTCGCACTGCGGCAACCGCTCCAGGACTCGCCCGGGGAGCGTTACGTGTACTCCGACCTTGGCGCCATCACCATGGCCCAGGTCGTGGAGCGCGTGAGCGGGGAGCCACTCGACGCGTTCGTTCAGCAGCGGGTGTTTGCGCCGCTCGCGATGCGGCGCACGCGGTTCGTGCCTCCCGAGTCATGGCGGCCGATCATCGCCCCGACGGAGCGGGATCCGTGGCGCGGCCGACTGGTGTGGGGCGAGGTGCATGACGAGAACGCCTACCGACTCGGGGGCGTCTCCGGCCACGCCGGGCTGTTCTCCAACGGACCGGATCTGGCCCGATTCGCGCTCTGGTTGCTGGACGCTTGGCACGGCCGGCTACCCGAAGGCACCGCTCCGCACGTTCCAGCGGAGATCGTGCGCGAGTTCACCAGGCGCCAGGCGGGGCCCGCCGGATCCACGCGCGCGTTGGGCTGGGATACCCCATCGGCGTCTGGCCGCAGCTCCGCCGGCACGCTGTTGTCTCGGGACAGTTTCGGCCACACCGGATTCACCGGAACCAGCATGTGGATCGAGCCCGAGCAGGAGCTGTTCGTGATCCTGCTCACCAATCGGGTACATCCCACGCGGGAAAACCGCGCCATCCTGGACGTGCGGGGTGAGGTCGCCGATCTAATAGTCCGGGCCATGCGGTGAGCCCCATCGGCGCGACCGAGGCTCGGGGGAACGGGGACCGCGCGGCACGCCGGCACTCCGTTGACACCGGAGCGAGGACTCCCTAACATGCGCGAGTAAGGAGGTGTGCGCATGACCACGACTCAGCGGCCCGAAACGACCGTCGAGATCAAGCTGACCGACGATGCCGTCGCCCAGGTGCGGCGGTTCATGGAGCAGGAACAAGTGCCGGAAGACACCGCGGGACTGCGCGTTTCGGTGCTCCCCGGAGGATGTTCCGGGTTCCAATACGGTCTCAACATCGAAGAAGCTCCGTTGACGGACGACATCACACTCGAGGTGAAGGGCATCCGCGTGTTCGTCGACGCGTTCAGCGCCCAGTACCTGAGCGGCGTGACCATCAACTACGTGTCCACCATGCAGGGGTCCGGCTTCACATTCGACAACCCCATGGCGACCGGTGGATGCGGCTGCGGAAGCTCGTTCACCGTCTGATCCGCAGACGACGAGAGGCTGATTATCCAGGGGCCTGCGCGGCAACCGCAGGCCCCTTCGTCATCCGCCCACCGCAATGACCACGATCGATCTCGCCGTCATGGCGTTGTACCTCGTCGCGGTCATCGCAGTGGGGGTGCATTTCACGCGGCGGCAGCACGATGCGTCCGACTATTTCCTCGGACGCCACAGCCTGCCGTGGTGGGCCGTGATGCTCTCGATCGTGGCCACCGAGACCTCCGCGCTCACGGTCATTTCGATTCCGGGGCTTGGCGCGCGGACCAATTTGGCCTTTCTCCAGCTTCCGATCGGCTACCTCGTCGGTCGGGTAGGTGTGGCGCTCTGGCTGCTCCCCGGGTACTTCCGCGGCGAAAACGAAACCGCCTACACCAGACTGGAGGCGCGATTCGGGCTCGGCACCAGGCGGATCGCATCGGCGACATTCATGGGCATCCGCGCCCTGGGAGACAGCGTGCGGGTGTTCGCCACGGCGATCCCCCTGGCCGTCGTGACAGGATGGTCCTATCCGCTCAGCATTGCCGTCGTCGCCGCCGCCACGCTGGCCTACACGTGGGCGGGTGGGATCAAGGCCGTCGTCTGGGTGGACGTGATGCAGCTCGGGATCTATCTCATGGGCGGGATCGCGACACTCGCGTTGGCGGCGAGTCTCTCGGGTGGGGCCGTGGAAGCGCTGAGCCGGGCGGCGGACGCGGGGAGGCTCAAAGTGTTCGACTGGTCGTTGTCGTTCACGACGACGTACACGTTCCTCGGCGGGCTCGTGGGCGGGGCGCTGCTTTCGGCGGCATCGCACGGGACGGATCACCTCATCGTGCAGCGGTTGCTGGCCACACGCCACGTCTCCGATGCGAGACGAGCGCTCGTGGGATCGGGAATCCTCGTCATCGTGCAGTTCGCGGTCTTCCTGCTGGTCGGCACCATGCTGTGGGCTGCCGGAGCAGACGACCCCACGCTGACGGGAGACGAGCTGTTCCCGACGTTCGTCGTCCGCCAGCTCCCTCCGGGCCTTGCCGGATTGGTCGTCGCCGGACTGCTCGCCGCCGCGATGAGCACCGTCAGCTCATCACTCAACTCACTCGCCTCCGCCACCACCCACGACTTCTACGCGTCCATCACAGGACGGCACGATCCGCGACACCTCCTGACCGTCGGCCGCTGGGCCACCCTCGGTTGGGCGGCCATCCTCGCGGGCGGGGCACTCTCGTTTCGCTCGACGGACCAGCCGGTGGTCGAGCTCGCGCTCGCCATTGCGTCCATTACGTACGGCGCGCTGCTCGGCACGTACATCCTCGCGGGCACGACCATCGCGCGACAGCGTGACGCGATCACCGCGATCATCGTCTCGGCGGTCGGCATGGTCCTGATCGTGCTGGTCAAACCCGGCCCGTTCGCGCAACTGGCCTGGCCGTGGTATGTCCCGCTCGGGACGATCATTGCGCTCGGGGTCGGATGGCTTTCCACCATGTTCGGCGTGAGAACGCGCTCATGACGCCACTACTCATAGGAATCGATGCCGGGGCCTCGCACACCGAGGCCGTGCTCGGCGAGGCGCCGAACCACGTGATGGACCGCTGGCGGGGAGGGCCCGGTGCCCTGCGACCAGACATCGAGCCCGAGGCAGTGCACGTGTGGGTGGGGGCGATCGCCCAGGTCTTGGAGCGCTTCAGGGATCGCAGCGAGCGTCTGGCGGTGGCCGTCGGCGCGGCCGGTGCCGGCGACGATACCGCCCGACGCCGCGCGGAGGACCTGTTGGGTGAGGCGCTCGGTGGCAGGGCACGGGTCAAGGTCACGACCGACGGCGACATCGCCTTGGAAGCCGCGTTTCCGGAACGCAGGCCCGGGATCGTGGTCATGGCTGGCTCGGGATCGATCGCCTACGCCCGGACGACGCAGGGAACCATTCAGCGAGCCGGGGGGCTCGGCTGGGTCATGGGCGACGACGGAAGCGGCTACGCGCTGGCTCGTGCGGCGCTCCAACGCGTGGGCCGCGCAGCCGATGGTCGGTCGCCAACGACGGCGCTCACCGACGCCCTGCTGCGATCGGTGGAGGCATCGTCCGTTCGCGACTTGGTCCGCTGGACCCTCGAGGCGAGCCCCCGTGACATCGCGGCGCTGGCTCCTGTCGTCTGCGCAGCAGCCGACGCCGGAGATGCGGCGGCCGAGGAACTCGTCGACGAGACGGCGATCGACCTCTTGGGCCTGGTCGAGGCGCTGCGTCCGGCTGTGCCGACCGAGGGCGCCGGCGTTGCAATGGGTGGCGGCCTGCTCCGCGCAGAAACCCCTGTCAGCGCACGCCTGATACAATTGGTGGGCGAGCAACATCCCGACCTGCCGGTTCTGACCGATCCCGTCGATCCTCCGCTCGGCGCCCTGCGGCTCGCCGGGAGCATGTGACGGCGCGATCGTGCCCATTCGAACCTCAACTGGTGCCTCTGGGGTATCCGTCAACGTCATGGCAACCCGATCTGAGCGGATGAACGAGCATGGCTGGTAACGACGACCGCGTCTCCGGCGGCCCCGAACCGGGGACCCAGGACGACCAGGGGGCGAGACCGATCGGCTTGTGGGTCAGTCTCATCCCGGTGGTGTTTCTGGTCGCCGCTCTCGCGGTGACGATCAAGCTCTTCGAGCTCGATCCGCACATCCCCTTGATCAGTGCAGCGGCGGTGGCCGCCGTGGTGGCGGTGCTCCATGGCGTTCGCTGGAAGGCCATCGAGGCCGGCATGATCCACGGGATCAACCTCGCCATGGGAGCCATCCTCATCCTCATGGTCGTCGGGACGTTGATCGGCACGTGGATCCTGGGCGGCGTGGTGCCGACGATGATCTACTACGGGCTCAAGGTGCTGTCGCCTGGCATCTTCCTCGTCGCCACCATGATCATCTGCTCGATCGTTTCGTTGGGCACCGGTTCGTCCTGGTCGACCGCCGGGACGGTCGGCGTGGCGCTGATCGGCGTTGGGGCGGCACTGCAGATCCCTCTGCCTATGGTCGCGGGGGCGATCATCTCCGGGGCGTATTTCGGCGACAAGATGTCGCCCCTGTCGGACACCACCAACCTGGCTCCCGCCATGGCCGGCACCGATGTGTTCTCCCACATCCGGCACATGGTGTACACCACGACGCCGGGGTACGTGCTGGCGCTCGTGCTGTACGGGTTCATCGGCACGAGATACGCCGGCGGAAGGATGGCGGTGAACGAGGTCGCCTCGATGCTGCAGACCATCGACGCGAGCTTCCTGATCCATCCCGTACTGCTGCTCCCGCCGGTGCTGGTGATCGTGATGGTCGTCCGCCGCGTACCGCCGCTGCCCGCCCTGCTCGGAGGGACCCTGCTCGGCGGGATCTGCGCGGTCGCCTTTCAATCGGGATCACTGGCCGACGTCGTCGCCGCCTCGTTCTCCGGGTACATGTCGTCATCGGGTGTGCCCATGGTGGACGACCTGCTCACGCAGGGCGGCCTCATGAGCATGATGGACACCGTGGCACTCATCATCTGCGCCCTCTCGTTCGGGGGCATCATGGAGCGCACGGGGATGCTGGAGACGATCGCGAACGCGCTCCTCAAGCTCGTGAGGGGGACGGGCTCGCTGGTGGCTACGACCGTCCTTAGCGCCATCGGGTTGAACGCCGTGGCCTCCGATCAGTACATGGCCATCGTGATCCCCGGCCGCATGTACCGCAACGCGTTCGAGAAGCAGGGGCTCCACCCGAAAAACCTGTCCCGGGCCCTCGAGGACTCGGCGACATTGACCTCACCGCTGATTCCGTGGAACACGTGCGGCGCGTTCATGTGGGCCACGCTCGGGGTCAACCCGCTGCTCTACCTCCCCTATGCGTTCATGAACCTCGCGAACCCCGTGATTTCCATCATCTACGGATACACTGGGTTTACGATGGAGAAGCTCGAGGCGAGCCCGGCCGCGGCGTCGGTGAGCGCCGCGGACCAGTCGAAGCCGGTGGCCGCGAGCTAGGCGGGAGGCCGACCCGTCACAGCGTGATAGGTATGACGATGTGCCCGTCTACCGGGCGGCCGTCGAGGGTGCGTGCAGGAGTGAACTGGAACTGGTACATCTGTTCCAGGAACTTCTTCCGGTAGTCCGGGTCGTCGATCTGCGGCGTCACCTCCACCTTGGTCACCCGACCGCGACGATCCACCCAGAAGTGGACGGCGAACTCACGGCCGCGCACCGAACTCGGCCGGTCGGCCGGCACGAGGATGAACCTCGGTTCCGGCGGCAGGACCGATCCCCCCTCTCCCCCACCCGTCCCCGGCCCCTCTCCGGTGCCAACCCCCGTCCCCTGACCCGTCCCGACCCCGCCGCCCGTGCCACTCCCTGCTCCGCGGCCGCCACCGGTGCCCGGACCGGCGCCCTCGACCGATGCCAACTCTACCTGCCCCCGCAAGCCGCGAGGCTCCACTGCCGACTCGCTCACCAGCACCGGAGCCACGGTCGGCCGGGGTAGCTGGAGCTCGGGCCGCTCGGGTGGAGCCTCCTGGGGCGGTGCCGACGTCCGCTGGCCGGACCATTCCAGCGGGGGGAGGCTCACGTACTGCACGGCGGCCCCTCCGCCGCCCCCGCCGCCGCCGCGGGGGCCGGGCCCGCCGATGGTCCGCATGACATCGGAGGTGCCGGTGGCCGCGGCCACGAGGGCAACTACGATGCCGCCGTGCACCAGGGTGGATACCACCACCCCACGTCCGAACCGCTCGGTCGAGCGGGGCGGGAAGAAGTCGGGTCGTGCCGCCGCGCGATCCCTCATGGTCGCATAATACACCACGGGCGTGGAAGCCTTCCGGTTTCGGCTTCCACGCCCGCGTGACGCTACGCCTGGCCTACCGCCGGCGCCTCAGTTGGCCTCGGCGCTCGCGTCGTCTTGCGGCGTGAAGCCGATCACCTGGACACCCGTCCCGCGGGCGATGTCCATGGCTTCGATCACCTCCTGGTACGTCCGATTCGGCGCGGACTTCACGAACAGAATCTTCTGCGGCCGGTTGTCATAGATCTCATGGAACCGCCGGTCCAGATTCTGCTTCACCACGGGCTCCTTGTTGATCTCGTAGGTCCCGTCCGCCTTGAGCTCCAGGACGATGTTGTTACTCGGCCCTTGCGCCTGCATCTGGCTCCGCGTGTCCGGCGGCACCTGGACGTCCATCACCTTCCGCGCCAGCGGCACCTGCATCATGAAGATGATGAGCAGGACGAGCAGAATGTCGATCATGGGAACGACATTCGGCTCGTGGTTCGGCTGCGTTCCCGGTTCGGGGAGTTTGAGCGCCATGGCCGCTACCTCCCCATCCGGCTGAGAAAGCCGCCGGATTCGTCACGTTGCTCGTCGGTCACGGCCGCCACAACGCGCACGCCGGCGGCGCGGGCCGTCTCAATCGCCTCCTGCACGCGACCGAACGGCAGCGTCCGGTCCGCCCGGAAGAACATGATCTTGTCCTTCGTGCGGTTCTCGAACACCTGCCGCAGAACTTCTTCCAGCCGATCCGCCGGGACCGAACCGATCGTTCCGGTGCCGGGATCGAGGTAATACTTACCCTCGTTGTCCATGCCCAGCACGACGTCGCCGGGATCGTCGGGGCGCGCCTCGAGATTCTTCCCCATCGGCATCTGCGCCTGGAAGCCGGACGTGATGACCGGCGTCACGATCATGAAGATGATGAGCAGCACCAGCATGATGTCGATCATCGGCACCACGTTGGGTTCCGACTTGACGCCGTGCTCAGGCCCGCCTACCTGCATACCCATAAGTCAGCTACTCCTCGCTAGGGGCTTTCGTCGCCCGGCTACTGGCTGACGTGCTGGGACGCGGCTGCCTGCTGCGCCTGGAACTCCTTGGTGAAGATCGACCTACCGAACTCGCTGCCGACGCTCTTGATCAGGAAGTCGACCAGCTCCTTCGAGGTGTAGGTCATCTCGACGGTCAGGTTTTCGACCTTGGTCTGGAAGTAGTTGTAGAGCCACACGGCCGGAATCGCGACCGCCAGGCCGAACGCCGTGGTGATGAGGGCCTCAGCGATCCCTGCCGAGACCGCGGCCAAGCCGCCCGATCCGCTCTGGGCCATGCCCTGGAAGGAGTTCACGATCCCCATCGTGGTGCCAAGCAGGCCGACGAACGGAGCCGTGGCGCCGACCGTGGCGAGAATGGCCAGGCCGCGCTTCAACTCCGCGAGCAGGATGAGCATCTGGCGCTCGATCGCCCGCTCGGCCGAGTTGATGTCGCCGCTGGTGATCGTGGCACGATCTCGAAGCAGTGGCTTCACCTCCGCCAACGCCTCGCCGAGCACGCGGGCGACGTGGGACGTCCGCTGCTTCTCGGCCACGGCGATGGCCTGGTCCAGCTGCTCCTCCTGAAGGAACCGTGCGAACTCCGGCGCAAACTTCCGGGTCTCGCGCATGCTCTTGCGGAACCGCCACCACTTTTGGACGCCAACCCCGAGCGAGAAGATGGACATGATGCCCAGGAGGATGATGATCCCGCGGGCGAACCATCCGGCGTCGTGCCACAGCGCTAATAGTGAAACTTCCATGGTTTCGTCGGCCTCCGTTACGTGAAGACTCGGTTCTTGGGTCGATGCGGCCGCGTCGGCCTACCGTCTCCCCTGCAAGTTGAAGATGATCGGCATCTGTACCAGCACCCGTACCGGGCTCGCGCGAACGCGTCCCGGCCGGAATAAGCACTTGGAGATCATGTCCCGGGCCGGTCCTTCGAACGCCTTGTGGGACGAGCTCAGCACGTCGATGTTGGCGTTGCGCACGTGACCGTCGGTCTCCACGATGAACTGCAGCAGCACCTGCCCCTCGATGTTGGCTTGCTGCATCATGCGCGGATACTCGGGCACCGGACAGGAGATGCGCTCGGGCACCTCGTCCACGACGGCCTCGGCGAACACCTGGGCCAGATCGACCACCGGGCCTGTTCCGCCCTCGATCCCACTGAACACGCCGCCTTCGACGCCGACACCAGTGTAGTCACGGGGGTCGAACCGTTCCTGGAGATTGACGGGCGGGATCTCGCTCGGGATGTCCACCGGCGCCGACAGGACCTGGAAGCCCTTCGGCGGTGGATTCAGCGACGTCACGACGGGAGGAGGCTCGTCCTCGGGCTCTTGCTCCTCCTGCTGCTCGGGCTCGTCCATGACCAGCATGATCGTATCGATGTCCACCGACTGCGCCTCGTGTGCCACACCCATGGTCGCGAACACGGCCGCAACCATGAGAGCGCCCTGAGCCACGGTCGACGTGAACATCCCCATGATCACGCCTTTCACGTCCCGCTGACCTTTTCGGTTGGATTCGACAAGCACGTCAAACACGCTCATCCCTCCGGTTGGAGCATTGGCTGTGCAATCATACCCCCTGTGCCGGGCGCTGACTAGGGACAACCCGAGCAAGGAGGTGACCTCCGGATTACAGAACCATTACAATCGGATTACACCTTTCCAACTGGCGTCAGGTACCCCGGCGGAGCAGCGTCTGGGCCCCGAAAAGGCCAGCGAAAATGGGCCTTTCTAGCCGGTCTGGTCGGTCGGGAGGGTGACCGTGAAGGTGGTGCCTCGACCGGGGCGGCTGCTCACGGTGATGGTCCCACCGTGTGCCTCCGCGATCCACTTGGAGATCGCCAGGCCGAGTCCCGCGCCGGGACGTTCGCCCGAGCGACTTCTGGCCGGATCCGCCCGCCAGAACCGATCGAAGATGTGAGGGAGATCTCCGGGGGCGATGCCGAGACCGGTATCCGCCACGGTCAGGACGACCCGATGAGGCTCGCGACTCGCGCGGATCGTCACCGAGCCCTGCGCAGGGGTGTACTTGATGGCATTGGTCAAGAGGTTCATGAGCAGCTGGCGCACGCGCCCGTAGTCACCACGGAGGCGAATGGGCTCGCCGGGAACGTCGACGGAGACCACCACGTGGGCCTGCTCGCCAAGGATGTTCGCCGTCTCGGCCACCTCGGCGAGTATCTCCCGGAAGTCCACATCCTCCAGATGCAGTGGAGCTCGTCCCTCATCGACCCTGGCCAGCGTAAGCAAAGCATCCACCAGTTCCGCCATCCGATTCACTTCGAACAGCGTCTCCTCGAGCGTCGCCAGCACGTCGTCCGGCGTGTCCGGATGGGTGATCGAGCGCTCGATCCCGGCCCGGAGCACGGTGAGCGGGGTCTTGAGCTCGTGACTCGCGTCGGCGGTGAAGCGGCGGAGCATCGAGAAATTTCGCTCCAGCCGAGCCAGCATGCTGTTCAGCGTCGTCGTGAGCCGCGCCAATTCGTCACGACCGACGGGGGCGGCGAGCCGACGGTGTAGGCTCCGTCCATCCGTGATGGCCTCGATCTCGTCGACGATAGCTTCGACAGGCTTGAGGTTCCGACCCACCAGGGCGAACGCCACGAGCAGCGAGGCCGCGATGACGAACGGGGCCGTCCACAGCATCGCCGTCAGCAACGGGACGAAGCCGGACGTGGGCACACCGGAGACGACTGCCGTGATCTCGTCACCAGCCTCGGAGATCGGCCGCACGAAGTAGCGGATTCGCCCGACGTCACCGCCGATGTCGGCGAGAGCGGGACGGGCCGGCCGCGCCGGTTGCTCGGCTAGGTCGATCAGTGCCTGCGCCGTTGGAAAGGGGAGGTCCCGGGCCTCCGCCGAGACGAACAGGACTTTGCCGTCCCGTCCCAAGACGATGACGAGGCCCGGCACGCCTTCGAGCAGCGACGCCACTTCAGAGGTCAAGCCGAGATCGCCTGACTGCGGGTCGGGATCCACAACGCTCTCACGCGCTCGGTAGGCCTCGCTCAGGATGCCGGCGATGAGATCCGATTCCAAGCGCACACGCACGTCGAGATCGCCGAACGAGCCCGAGCCCTGCACGGCATACGTCACCGTGGCGAACAGCAGGATCGTCGCGCCGAGCAGCGCGGCGTATCCCACCGCCAGGCGCCACCGGATGGTTTGCATCGAGCCTCAGTCGGCTTTCAGCACGTAGCCCACGCCACGCACTGTGTGGATGAGCTTGAGCTGGTACCCGTGGTCCACCTTTTTGCGCAGGCGGGTGATGACGACGTCCACGATGTTCGTGCCGGGATCGAAGTGATAGTCCCAGGCGTATTCGGTGATGAGCGTCCGAGGCATCACCCGGCCGGCGTTCCGTGCGAGGTACTCGAGCACTGTGTACTCTTTCGGCGTCAGGTCTAACGACTTGCCTGCTCGTCGGACTTCGTGTTTCCCGGTATCGATCACCAGGTCGGCCACGGTGATCACCGGCGGTGCAATTCCTTTCGGACGACGCGTGAGCACCTCGACCCGCGCCAACAGCTCCTCGAGAGCGAACGGCTTGGTGACGTAGTCGTCGGCGCCGACACGGAGCGCCTGGACCTTGGACTCCACGGCGTCCTGCGCGGTGAGGATGAGCACCGGCGTTTCCACGCCTCGATCACGCAGGGTTCGCAGGATCTCCTTCCCCGACAGCCCGGGGAGCCGCAGGTCCAGCACGATCACGTCGTAGCTGCCTTGCGAGGCCCGCTCGAGCGCCGTTTGTCCTTCGGCCACGAGATCGACGACGTACCGGTGCTCTTCCAGGCCGCGCTGAACGAATTGGCCGACGGTGCGGTCGTCCTCGACGACGAGGACCTTCACGCGGCCGGGTCCGGCGACCGGACGGGGAGCACGACGTGGAAGACGGACCCGCGGCCCACCTGCGAGTCCACTAGCACGCGACCGCCGTGTTCCTGTACGATCCCGTAGCAGATGGACAGGCCCAGGCCCGTTCCGCTCCCCGGCTGCTTGGTCGTGAAGAACGGCTCGAAGATCTTCGGCAGGTCGTCGCGACGGATGCCCATGCCGGTATCGCCGATGGCGACCACCACTTCGGACTTCTGCCCGAAGCGTCCCGTGCGAACCGACAGCGTTCCCTTGCCCTCCATGGCGTCGATCGCGTTCAGCATGATTGACAGGAAGACCTGGATCAGTTGCTCGTGATTCGCATCGATGACCGGCAGGTCGTCGGTAAGGTGCCGCTCCAGCGTGATTCCCCGGAACCTATTGTGGTGCTTGACCAGGAAGAGGGCGTCTTCGACGATCTGATTCAGCTCCACGGGCCGCTTCACCCGGGCTTTCGGCCGCGAGAAGTCGAGCAGGCCGTCCACAATCGACTTGCAGCGGTCGAGCTCGGACTCGATGATCCGCAGGTACTCTTCGAACCCCTGCGCCTCGACGAACGGGAGGTTCTCAACCCGCATCGTCAACGCCTCCACGCAGGCCCCGATGGTTGCCAGCGGATTGTTGATTTCGTGCATGACCCCCGCCGCCAACTGCCCGACGGCCGAGAGCTTTTCCGACTGGAACACGTGATCCTGCACCCGCTTCCATTCGGTGATGTCTTCCCCGATGGTGATGACGTGCGTCACCTCGTCGTCGTGGAGACGCATTGGCACCTTGGTGAGGCGGTAGTGCCGTGGCTGGCCCGACGCCGATGACTCGATGTCGATCTGCGTCATCTCACCGGTGAAGAACGCGCGATCGAATTCCTGCTTGAGGACGTCCCGCGGCTGTCGGTGCAACACGTCGAACACCACGCGGCCGATGACTTCCTCACGATCGACGCCCTGGGTGCCCATCTCCCGCTTGCGGTTCCACGCCTGAATGCGGTAGTCGCTGTCCACGACGTAGATGCCGACGGGGAGCGAATCGATGATCTTGGAGGTGAATCGCCGCTGCGATTCGATCTCCCGCGTGCGCAGTGCGATCTCCGACGCCAGGTCCTCCGACAGCTCGAACGACGCGATGAGTGGGGCGAGGACGTTGCCCGTGATCACCAGGATCTCGCGCAGGTGACCGGTCTCCGGTCCATCGGGGAACTCCACCTCCAGCATCCCCACCCGCTCGCCTTCGGAGGAGAGCGGAAGTCGAGCGTGCCACCGGTCCTTTGAAAGGTGGAACGCCTCCGGAGCCGCGAACCACGGTTCGAGCTCTTCGGATGGCACCTCGGGAGGCTCGGATCCGCCTTCAGCGACGACTGCGCGGAAGTGAGACCCGTCCGGCGTGCGCACCCAGACGCGACTCACATTCGAGGAAAGCCCTCGGCTGAGCGCACTGGCGACGGCGGCCAGCATGCCTTCCGAGCCCAGCCCCGTCGTCAGGTAGCCCGTGATCTCGGCGAGCAGCTGCAGACTTCGCTCGCCGAGCGGCTCCCGAAGGGCCGTGTCTCGCGACTTGGACGGGTGCGGATCGGCCATCGCGCTCAACGTACCGGACTCCGTGGCTTGCGACAAGCGTCCAGGTCACTCCGGACGCGCCACCTCACGGCTGCGAGCCTTCGCGGGTTTTCTGCCGTGAGCTGAAACCTTGGGGTCGCGGAATGCGTGGTGCAAGACCGTCGATGATCCCTTGTGTGGAGGTGCGTGGTCGCTCTTATTACGTGCACCGCGCCGCGTCCGACCGCGGTGAAATGTAGCCAATTCCGCATGGAGGGATATCACATCATGGCGCACACACTTCCCAACCTCCCGTACGCGAACGATGCACTCGAGCCACATATCGATGCCAGGACCATGGAAATCCACCACGGCAAGCACCACGCAGGGTACGTTGCCAAGCTCAACGCCGCGCTGGAGAAGCACGCGGCTCTTCAGAAGAAGTCCATCGAGGACCTGCTGGGCGGCATCAAGACGGTGCCCGAAGCCATTCGCACGGCGGTGAGAAACAACGGCGGGGGACACGCCAACCACACGCTGTTCTGGTCGATCATGGGTCCCAAGGGGGGCGGCGAACCGAGCGGGCCCCTTGCCGACGCCGTGAAGAAGACGTTCGGAGACTTTGCCGCGTTCAAGCAGCAGTTCACGGACGCCGCGGCCACCCGGTTCGGCAGCGGCTGGGCCTGGCTCGTCGTCAAGGGCAAGAAACTCGCCGTCGAGAGCACGGCCAACCAGGACAGTCCCCTGATGGACGGGAAGACTCCTATCCTCGGCCTCGACGTGTGGGAGCACGCGTACTACCTCAAGTACCAGAACCGGCGGCCGGACTACATCGCCGCCTGGTGGAACGTGGTGAACTGGGACGAGGTCGCGAAGCGGTTTGTGGCTGCTTCCAAGTAGCGTCCCGACGGTGCGACGAGCCCTCATCGTCGCCGCCGGCGTCCTGGTGGGAGCGGGCAGCGTGCGCCCGCTCCCCGCGCAGGACCAGGCGCTGGTCCTGTTCGTGGCTGCGGGACGCCACGCTCCGTTGGTCGATCTCGCCGACACGGGGGACGAGTTGTCACCCGGATTCACGTACGGCGGCGGCTTTGCGCTGCAGTTCGGACCAAGCGTCGCCCTCCGCGGCAGCCTCGGCTATCACCGGGGGAAGTACCGCGGTGACGCCCTCGCGCTGCCGGACTCGGGGTTTCACCGCCTCGTGTGGGCGGGCGATCTCCAATTCGGGTGGCCCGCGACGAGCTCGCTGGTCCCCTATGCGTTCGTTGGTGGAGCGCTGGTCACGACGGATTTCGACGTCGATGGCCTCGCGACCGTGACGGCTGTCGGCGGCCGGCTGGGTGTCGGTCTCAACCGGGTCGGGGGACTTGGCGCGTGGTATTTCGAGCTGGGGACGGTGTTGCACAAGTTCTCGGCCCACGGATTCGACCGCAT
>CAYGCN010000011.1:315-44046 GCA_964348385.1 uncultured Gemmatimonadaceae bacterium | reverse complement strand
CCCTGTCCCCACCTTGAAAGAGTGGTGTCCTGACCGCTAGACGATGGGGGCGAGAACGCGCAAGTTGCAGGAATAGCGGTAACGGGATTCGAACCCGTGTTTCAGCCTTGAGAGGGCTGCGTCCTAACCCCTAGACGATACCGCCAGGAAGCGCACGGAGGACAAATATCACCACCCCTCTGAGGACACGCAACCCGATCTCGAGCCGTCAGTGCGCGCTCGACGGACGAAACTAGGACCGTTCACCAGCCGTACGTTCCACCGGATGCCCCAGCCTCAGGATCGGTTCGACATGGACACCGGCCTCACTACCTCGACCGAGATCTCGCCCCGCTCACGCGGCGTGGCACTCCTGCTCTGCGGCGTGCTCGGTGTCTTCGGGGCCCATCGCTTCTACACCGGCAAGCACGCGACCGGTGTGCTGATGGCGGGCACGCTCGGCGGGCTTGGCCTGTGGTGGCTCTACGATCTCATCCTGCTCGCCGCCGGGTCGTTCCGCGACGATGCCGAACGCCGGGTCCTGCGCTGGTGGGAACCGAACCCGCTCATGGAGACGGGGCTGGGAGGCGTGGTGAACATGGACCGCCTGCTGGACGAGATCGACGCACTCCGCTCCGAGGTGGGCGATCTGGACGAGCGCGTGGATTTCATGGAACGCGTTCTTGCCCGCGTACGGGAGCAGGATGCTTTGCCTCCGTCCGTCGGACCCTGACGACCCTGGACGACGGCACCCACCCGTTGCCGGCTCAGACCGGCAGCTTCTCGATCCCCGGTCACCGGCTCCCCGTTACCTTTCAACCTCGAATACCGTCTCTCACGCGGAAGGAGTACGTGGAAGCCAGCGACGGGAGCGTCGTGCGGGAGGTTCTGGCGGGCGACTCGGAGCGGTACCGGATCCTCGTCGATCGATACCGTGAGCGGTTTGGCCGCTACGCCGTGGCCCTCGTCGGCGATCCCGACCTGGCAGCGGATGCGGTACAGGAGGCGTTCGTCAAGGCATATCATGGGCTCGCGACGTGCCGCGATCCCGAGCGGTTCGGGTCGTGGTTCTTCCGGATCCTGAGCAATCAGTGCCATGACGCCCGCGACCGAGTCCGACCGATGGAAGACGTGGCTCGGCTTCCGCTCCCGGCCAGCGATCGCGCCGATGCAGCGGTCGATCGGGCGGAATTGGCCGAGTTGATCGAGCAGGGTCTGGCGATGCTGACCCCGGAACAACGCGAGGCGTTTGTGCTGAAGCATGTCGAGGGCCACACCTACGAGCAGATCGCCGCGTTGACCGGCGTGGGCACCGACGCGCTGAAGATGCGCGTCCATCGTGCTCGAGATACCCTGCGTACCGCGCTTGGAGAGCGATTGTGAGCGACGATCGACGGTTCAGTCCGGAAGCGCACACCTATATGGACGGTGCGCCGACCGGTCCGCTATCGGAGGCGGATCGGTCGGACGCCGACCGACTGCTGCAGGCCACTGAGGCCTACGCCGCGCGGGTTCTGGAGCCGGGGTCGGCACTCACCGATGCAGTCATGGAGCGGGTGGCGTCCCGCAAGACAGGGCGACAGCACGTCTGGCGTTGGGTGTTCGAGCCGCAGCCAGTGCGGTTCCGCCCGATCTGGGCGCCCCTCACGGCGGCGCTCCTGTTGGTGTTGTGGCTAACCGTGGGACGGGGACCGGAGAGCGCCCCGCCGATCGCCACGGCCAGCGTCGACACCGTGTTCGTGCAGTTCCAACTCGTGGCACCCGAGGCATCGTCGGTGTCGCTGGCTGGGTCGTTTTCCGACTGGCGGTCCGATCTCTACGCTATGGACCGCGAGAACGGCGGCATGTGGTCGTTGACGGTGCCGCTTGCCCTTGGCGAGCACCACTACCAGTTCATTCTCGATGGGCAACGATGGATTCCGGATCCCACGGCGCATGCGCAGGTCGACGACGGCTTCGGGGGAACGAACAGTGTCATCGTCGTCGGTCCGAGAGGAGTGGTTCGCTCATGAAGACGATCCGACACGTCGGCCTGGCGACGCTGCTGGCCGTCCTGGCGGCGCCAGCCACGGCCCAGCAGCCGGACATCCAAGGCACGCTCGAGGCTCGTGGCCTCCCGGCCCAACTGGTCGCCGATGTCACGGCCGTTGCCGACGAGGCGATGGCGCAGGGGCTCCCCGCCGATCCGCTGGTGGACAAAGCCATCGAAGGCTGGGCGAAGCAGGTGCCGGCCCCGCGAATCCTGGCGGTGATCCGGCAGTTCCGGCTGCAGCTATTCGACGCGCGTCAGGCCATCCAGCGCGGGAGGCCTGACGAGCCGCTGGGGATGGTGGTGGCCGCCGGGGCCGAGGCCATGGGTCGCGGGATCACGGCCGCCCAGGTGGAGACCATTGTGCGGGCCGCGCCTCGACCCGAGTCGTCGGCACCGGGGCTGCGGGTCGCCGCCGCGCTCACGGCGCAGGGCCTCACGAGCGACCAGGCGGTGGATATCGTGATCGACGCCATGCGGCGCGGCCAGACCGACGCGCAGCTCCTGGACCTGCCGTCGGTGGCCCGCGCGATGCATGCTCGTGGGCTGGGGCCGGCACAGATCGGCCAGCAGATGATGGGTGGGAACCCGCAGGGCGTGGGGCGTGGATTGGGCAATCGCCCGCCCGACGTGCCGCCTGGCCTGGGCCCCGCGCCCGGGAAGGGTAATCAAGGCTCCTCGAAGCGGCCGTGAGGTTTAGCAGGCTCTGCGGCACGGTGATGGCCTACCTGGCCGTTGCCGTGCCGCTTGCCGCTCAGGAACTCTCGGTATCGGCCGCCGCGGCCCGCGCCCGCTACGCTGACTCGATCTCCGGCACGTCTGCCACCGTGGGCGTGCGTCTGCGGGTCCGCTCACCGACACTGTGGGCCGGGGTGGAGGCCCATCACGCCCGCTTTACATCCGGCACGTGGGCGTCCCAAGCCGGGGCCGGCATCCTGGCCGTTCGGCCCCTGAGCGGCACCACGGCGCTGGGATTCCGATCCGACGCAAGCGGAAACCACCTCGAAGGCGGACCCTGGAGCGGCGTGGCCAGTGGCGGACTCCTGTTCGCCACCTCGTGGCGTCAGTGGATCCTAGGCATCGAGGCGACGGGCGGCGTCGTGCGCCGCATCGACGAGTCCACCGATCCGGTGATCGCGGGCGCCGTCCGGCTCACGCGGACGCTCCCGGACTGGACGGTCGGCGCCGAAATCGCCGCGACCTATGCTGACTCACAGCGCTTTGCGGATGCGACGCTCAACGCAGGCTATCGGCGCGGGCCCTTCTCGGCCGGCGCGTTGGCCGGTGTGCGCGTCGGAGACCTCGGAGGTGCACCCTGGATTCAAGGGCGCATCGAGTGGCAGTTCGTGCAGCCGGCCGCGTTGGAGCTCACGATCGGCACCTACCCAGAAGATGTCACCGGGTTCACGGAGGGCCTGTTCGTCAGCGCTGGCATTCGGGTGGGACGCCTGGCCCGGCCGCCTCCGGCCGCCGCGAGTCGGATCACCCGCGTCGAGCGCCTCCCCACGGGAGCCGTACGGGTGTCGTTCGTAGTCCCGCAGGCATCGACCGTCGACATCGCGGGTGAGTGGAACCAGTGGAGACCGGAGCCGCTCTCGCCCGTGGGCTCCCGCCGGTGGGAGACCGTGCTGCAGCTCGGCCCGGGCGCCTACCGCTTCTCGTTGATCGTGGACGGGGACCGGTGGCTGGTGCCCGCCGACGTCCCCACGTTGCCCGACGATTTCGGCGGGTCGGTGGGGCTCCTGATCATCGGCTGACTCCGTGGGGCCGCGTCAGCGCGCCAGCTCGCTCCACCGGAAACACGTCACCAGGTGGTCGTTCACCATGCCGACCGCCTGCATGAAGGCATAGCAGATCGTCGTGCCAACGAAGCGAAATCCCGCCGCTTTGAGACCGGCGCTCATGCGGTCCGATGCCTCGGAGCGGGTTGGGATCTGCGCCATCCGGCGCCAGCGGTTCTGACGTGGGGCCCCGTCTACGTAGTCCCAGAGAAACCTCGAAAATGACCCTCGCGCCGCTTCGATCTCGAGATAGGCGCGTGCATTGCCGATCGTCGCCTCGATCTTCTGCCGGTTGCGGATGATGCCCGGGTCCCGCAGCAATCGGTCGACGCGGCGCGCGGTCATCCGCGCCACCTTGATGGGATCGAACCCGTCGAAGGCACGCCGCAGGTTGTCGCGCTTGTTGAGGACGATCGCCCAGCTGAGTCCCGCCTGAAAGCTGTCCAGCGCGAGATGCTCGAACAGGAGGCGACTGTCGTCAACCGGCACGCCCCATTCGGTGTCGTGATACGCCGTCATTGCGCCACTCGACAGACACCAGGGGCATCGAGTGGGCGCTACCGCTCGAGCCACTCGACCAGCTCCGACAGGTCGGCCACGTCGTGTCCGGCCGTCGCCTCTCCCGTAGGCCGCTCCGCCTTCCGGTTCACCCACACCGTGTCGATCTCGAGCGCCGCGGCCGGAGCGATGTCGTGGAAGTAGCTCTGCGCCACGTGCGTCCAGCGCCGATCCCCGACGATGCGGCGAGCTGCGACGAAGTGTGGGTGCGCCGGCTTGTAGGACCGCACGTCCTCGGCGGTGACCGTGAAGTCGAAGGGAACCGACAGCTGACTCAGCGTCGCCGAGAGGAGATCGTGATCCACATTGGACAGGATGCCAAGCGCGTACCCCGCTGCCGCCAATCGCTCGAGTGCCGGATTCGTGTCGGGAAACGGGGGCCACGCCGCCAGGCTCTCCGGCAGGAACGCGGCATGCTGCAGGCTCACGTGCCATCCGAGCTGCGCCGCGACGTCGACGGCCGTGATCGCGAGGACCTCTCGATAGGGTCGGAATTCGCGCTGTTGCACCACGGGTTCCATTCGGGCGTAGGCCTCGAGGACCCGCGCGCGGTCCAGCTCGATGGCGTCGGCCCGCGCCGCTTGCAGGAACGCGTCGGCGATACCCGTCTCCCAGTCCACCAGCGTGCCATAGCAGTCGAAAGTGAGGACCGCGCCTCGGACCATCACTTGCCCTGCGTGCTGAGCAGCGTCAGCGCGCGCTCACCGTCCACGGGCTGGGAGAAGAGAAATCCTTGCCCGTGCTCGCACTGGAGCGTGCGCAGACTGTCGAGCTGCTCGGAGGTCTCCACCCCTTCCGCGATCACGCGAATGCCCAGATCTCGTGCGAGTCGGATGATCGCGTGCACGATCGTCGCCCGTTGTCCGGTCTCGCCGAGGCTGCGGATGAACGACCGGTCGATCTTGAGGGTGTCGACGTGCAGTCGGTTGAGATAGGACAGCGAGGAGTACCCTGTGCCGAAATCGTCGATCTGGATTTGCACACCAAGCTTGTCGAGCCGCCGCACGACCTCGGTGCTGAGATCGGGGTCGTTCATCAGCACGGTCTCGGTCAGCTCGAGCTTGAGGCGTGACGGGGACATGCCGGTCTCTGTCAGGATGGCCGCCAACTGCTCCACGAAATCGACCTGGTGGACCTGCTTCGCCGACACGTTGACGCTGATCGAGAAGTCGTCGTCCACCGGATGACGCTCGAGCCACGTGGTAAACTGGCGGCAGGCTGTGCGCAGCACCCACGTGCCCAGGGCGACGATGACCCCGGTTTCCTCCGCGACGGGCACGAACTCCGCCGGGGTGACGGTGCCGCGCTCGGGATGATCCCAGCGGACAAGCGCCTCGAACCCGGTGATGCGGCGGCTCTCGAGGGAGACGACAGGCAAGTACACGAGCCGGAACTGGTTCTCCCCGAGCGCCGTCCGCAGATCGCTCTCCACTTGGAGCACGTACATCGCACGCTCGTGCATCTTGGCGTCGAACACCTCGATCCGTCCACGACCGTGCGATTTGGCCCGGTACATCGCCGTGTCCGCGTCCCGAAGCAGATGCTCGGGACTTCCGTTTCCGGTCGTGCTGGTGGCAATGCCGATGCTGGCCGTCGCGAACACGCGGTGACCGTTCAAGACGAACGGCGCCCGCAGTTCCTCTTGTACCCGTTCCGCCACTCGCGTGGCGTCGGCGATGTCCTCGATTCCGTCGACCAGGATGCAGAACTCGTCTCCTGCCAGTCGGGCCACCACGTCGCCCGGCCGGAGGCAGCGCTCCAGTCGCTGGGCTACGGCCTTGAGCAACCGGTCGCCCGTGTCATGGCCCAGGCTGTCGTTCACGACTTTGAACCGATCGAGGTCCAGGAACAGCACCGCGAAGTGATAGTCGCGTCGCCGCTGCACGCGGCGGGCCGATCGCTCGAGCAGGGTGGTGAAGAACCCGCGGTTGGGAAGGCTCGTCAGCGGATCGTACAGGGCGTCGCGGGCCAACGACTCCTCGATGCGCTTGCGCGCCGAGATGTCGGTCAGCGATCCGGCCATGCGCAGCGGTTGTCCGTCGTCGTTGCGCACCGCGAGACCCCGCACCAAGACCCACCGGTAGCTGCCGTCTTTGTGACGCAGCCGATGCTCGCTGTCGAACTGCTCCGTCGCCCCATCCAGATGGGCGTCCAGATCGGCCCGCACCCGCTCGTGATCCTCGGCGTGGACCCGGCCGAGCCAGGCCTCGATGTCCGACCCAACCTCCGCCCTGTCGTAGCCCAGCATGCCCTTCCAGCGGTCCGAGTAGTACACGAAACCGGTCGGGACTTCCCAGTCCCACAGGCCATCGTTGGAGCCCCGTGCCGCCAAGGCATAGCGCTCCTCGCTGGTCCTGAGGGCCGCTTCCGCTTCCTTACGACGCGTGATATCCTCGCACGTGGTGACGATACCGAGAATGGCGCCGTCGGCGTCCCGGACGACATCGGACATCAGCTGGACCGGAAACACACTGCCGTTCTTACGAAGGTTGATCGACTCCCGGCGCCAGCTGGTCACGGCCGTGAGCTGGGGCGGCGTCATCGGCATCGCGGCGCTCTCCGCTGCGAAGATCCGGACATCCTTCCCGATCAACTCCTCGACCGTCCAACCGTGCATCTCGGCTTCGGCCGGATTGACGTAGATGATCTTGCCCTCTACGTCCGTCACGGTCACCCCGAGTTGCGTCGTCTCCACCGCCTTCTGGAGCCGCCGCAACTCCTGCTCGATCCGCTTGCGCTCGGTGATATCCCGGTAGATCCCGAACACGGCAATGCGACCGCCGCCGAGCTTGACCGGGGCGCCGATGATGGCGACCTCGACAAACTGGCCGTCCTTCCGTTTTCGCACCGCCTCGATGCTGACACGCTCGCCACGGGCGATCCGTCGGGTGATGTCCAGAGCATTCTGGTGCTCTTCGGGTGTGGGAAGCAGATCGTCGATCGTCTTCCCGACGATCTCCTTCGGCGTGTAGCCGAAGAGCTGGGTGAACGGCCCATTCACCCGCAACACCCGGCTTTCGTTGTCTACCAGGACGATGGCTTCGGGGGACGTCTCGAATAGCTCGGTGAGGTAGGCTTTCTCGATGCCGTACTGGACCTGCACCTGCCGGTGGCGGCGCAGGATCCGCTGGAACAGCGCCACCGTGAGCAGGACTGCGAGCGCGATCCCGAGCGTGGGGAGTTCCTGCAGCGCGAACCCCGGCTCGAGGGACCAGGACTCCAATGTGCGAGTGATTGCTGCAAAATGCCCGGCCGAGACCGCCACGAGGAGTGCGGCGATGAACCGTGCCGTCCAGTCTCGCACGCGCGCCACGAGGACGACCGCCCACAGGGCCGCCGCGAGGAGCGCGAACAGGGAGACCGAGACGAGTGGGGTCATCTTCAGGATCCGCTGACCGAATCGACCGTTCGGGAGGCAAGCTCGGTGCCAGAATCGGAGTAAGATGGGGTCGAAGCGGACGATCCGCAAAGCCCGACGTTTGCGACCCCGTTTCGGATATGGACGGCTCCCGTGCCACGGTTAAGATGTATCGGGAGCATCGCTCCTCGGCCGGCGCTGAATCGATTCAATCAAGGAGCACAGTCATGGGGATCAGCCTCACGTTTCTCGGCCATGCCGGATTTCTGCTGAGTGACGGTACGCACACGGTGGCCATCGACCCATTTCTGACCGGCAATCCGGTGGCGACGATGACTCCCAAGGACGTCACCTGCCAGAGCATCGTGCTCACCCACGGGCATGCCGACCATCTTGGCGACACCGTGGCCATCGCGAAGGCCAACAAGGCGACGGTCTACGCCGCGTTCGAGATCGCCGAGTTCCTGGGCGGCCAGGGTATCACCGCCGAGCCCGGGAATCCGGGCGGGAAGATCACCGCCCCGTTCGGCTGGGTGGCGTTCACCCAGGCCTTCCATTCGTCGTCGTACAACGGCCAATACATGGGTATGCCGTGCGGCGTGGTGGTTCACCTCGGTGGTGCGACCGTCTATCACTTGGGAGACACCGCGCTGTTCTCGGACCTGAAGCTCCTGGGCGAGATCTACCGCCCGGACATCGCGCTCATCCCTGCGGGGGACCGCTTCACTATGGGACCCGAGTTGGCCACACGGGCCGCGGAACTCGTGCAGCCCAAGGTTGCAGTACCGATCCACTACGGGACGTGGCCGCTCCTGGCGCAGGACGTGAGCGCCTTCAAGCCGAAAAAGGGGATCACGGTGCGTACGATGAAGCCCGGGGAGACCTGGCAGTACTCGTAAGGGACCGCGCCCCTCCTCCGCAGCTCGTGAAGCAAGGAGATCGATCATGCGCACGGCACTGATGGTGGGCTGCTTGGCGGTGCTGACACTCGGCTGTGTCGATACGGCCCTGAGGACGGAGGTGGACGGCTACCTCGCCACCTACGAACAGGAGTTCCAGCGCCTCTACTACGACTGGAGCAAGGCCGAGTGGGAATCGAACACGCGAATCGTCGACGGCGATACCACGAACGCGGCACGGACCCGACAAGCTCGCGCTGCGTTCGTGCAATTCGTGGGGAGCATCGACAACATCGACGCGATCGACCGCTACCTCGAGCAGCGGGCCAAGCTCTCCGACCTGCAGGTCGGCCGCCTCGAGAAGATGCTGTACTGGGCCGGCGAAGGACCACAGACCATTCCGGACGTGGTGCAGGCGCGGATCGCGGCGGAGACGGAACAAGTGGAGCGGCTCTACGGATACGAGTTCACGCTTCGCGGCCAGCCGGTGACGCCAAACGACATCGACCGCCTCCTGCGGTCCTCGATGGACCTCCGCGAGCGGCAGGCGGTGTGGGAGGCATCGAAAACCGTCGGGCCGGCGCTCAAGCCCGGGATCCTCGCGCTCCGCGATCTCCGGAATCAGACCGTGCAGGCACTGGGATACAGTGACTTCTTCGAGTATCAAGTGTCCGACTACGGGATGACCACCTCCGACATGCTGGGGCTCGCGGATAGCCTGGTGCAGCAGCTGCGACCGCTGTACCGGGAAATCCATACGTGGGCCAGGTACGAGCTCGCCCGTCGCTACGGCGCCCCGGTGCCCGATCTCATCCCGGCGCATTGGCTCCCCAACCGGTGGGCCCAGGACTGGAGTGCGCTGGTCGACGTGGAAGGCTTCGACGTGGATGGCGCCCTCGCCGACAAGACGCCCGAGTGGATCATGCAGCAGGGCGAGGCATTCTACCGGAGTCTCGGGTTCGATGCGCTTCCCGCGTCGTTCTGGGAGCGTTCGTCACTGTACCCGCTGCCGCCCGACGCCACGTTCAAGAAGAACACCCATGCGTCCGCGTGGCATCTGGATCTGGATCGCGACGTGCGATCCCTCATGAGCGTCGAGCCGAATGCCTACTGGTACGAGACGGTACACCACGAACTCGGCCACGTCTACTACTTCATGAGCTATTCGCAACCCGATGTGCCGTTGGTGCTTCGCGAAGGTGCCAATCGGGCCTATCACGAGGCGATCGGAAGTCAGATCGGGCTGGCCGCCTCGCAGCGGCGGTTCCTCGCCAACCGCGGTCTCGTCTCGCCCGACGCCGACATCGACCGGATCGCCCAGTTGCTGAAGGAAGCGTTGAACCATGTCGTGTTCATTCCGTGGTCGGCCGGCGTCATGACCCGGTTCGAGCGCGCGCTGTATCAGGATTCTCTGCCGGGATCGGCCTTCAATGCGACCTGGTGGGATCTAGTTCGGCGCTACCAGGGTGTCGTCCCCCCGGGGCCGCGCGGCGAGACGTGGGCCGACGCGGTCACCAAGACGCACATCAACGACGACGCGGCGCAGTACTACGACTACGCGCTCGCGGAGGCGCTGCTGTTCCAACTGCACGACCACGTCGCGCGCGCCATCCTCGAGCAGGATCCACACGACACGGACTACTACGGGAGCGCCGAGACCGGCGAGTTCCTGCGCGCCCTGATGGCGCCGGGCGCCAGCCGTCCCTGGCGGGAGGTGTTGCAGAAGACCACGGGGCGCGAGCTGGGCGCCCAGGCCATGGTTGATTACTTCCAGCCGCTGTACGACTGGCTGGTCGAGCAGAATCGGGGACGGACGCACACGTTGCCGTAGCACGAAGGCAGCGGTATCGAGCGATACAGTGCTCTCCGTCATTCACCATCCGGCGTACGAGGTCGATATCGGCCCGCACGTATTCCCCACGGCGAAGTACCGCTTGGTGCGGGCACGCCTGCTGGACGAGGGAACCGTCGATTCGGACGCGATCGTCCACCCCGACCCGGCCACGGACGACGACGTTCGGCTCGTCCACACCGTCGCGTACGTCGAGAAGATCCGGGCGGGCCGGCTTTCCATTCCCGAGCAGCTGATGCTCGAAGTGCCGTTCTCGACCGCGCTCCGGGACGCGATGTGGCTGTGCGCCGGCGGTTCTACGCGCACGGGTCGCCTCGCCCTGGAATCCGGTATCGCGGTGCACCTCGGGGGCGGGTTCCATCACGCCTTCCCGGACCATGGCGAGGGATTCTGCCTCGTCAACGACGTGGCGATCGCCATCAGATGTCTGCAGCGCGATGGGAGTATCCGGCGCGCTATGGTCATCGACTGCGACGTCCATCACGGCAACGGCACGGCGGCGGTGTTCCAGCAGGACGACTCCGTGTTCACGTTCTCGATGCACCAGGAGCACAACTACCCGGCGTGGAAGCCGCCCAGCGACCTCGACGTGGGGCTGAACGACGGGGTTGGAGATGCTACCTACCTCGACCTCCTCGGCCACCATCTGCCCGACATCGTCGATCGTCACCGCCCCGACCTCGCGTTCTACTTGGCCGGCGCAGATCCGTACCGAGAGGACCAGCTCGGCGGACTCGGCCTGAGCATACGGGGGCTTGGCCGCCGAGACGAGATGGTGTTCGCGACGCTCCGCGAGGCCGGTGTCCCCACCGCCGTCACGCTCGCCGGCGGGTATGCCAGACGGCAGGACGACACCGTGGAGATCCACTGCAACACCGTCCGCACCGCGGCGACGGCTGGGGGTACATCGACCGGGCAGCCAGGACGGGAGGAGCAGCCATGAGCGCGCCGATTCTGCTTCTGGCACTGGTGTGGATGTCCGAGGGGCAAGCGCTCGCAGCCCAGTGCGAGACACACGTGCTGGTCGCGTACTACAGTGAAACCGGCCACACCCGCGCGCTCGCGGAGGTCGTGGCGGCTGGTGCGGAGCGCGTAGCGGGGGTCCGGGTCACCCTCGGTCACGTGGACTCGCTCCCCATCGACAGCGTCCGGACCGCCGATGCCGTCATCGTGGGCAGTCCGGTCCACAACGCCAACGTCGCTCCATCAGTGCAGGCGTTCATCAATCGCTGGCCGTTCGACGGCACGATGCGCGACAAGATCGGCGCGGCTTTCGCGAGCGGCGGCGGGATCTCTGCCGGGGAGGAGACCACGCAGCTCGCCATCCTGCGATCGATGCTCGTCTTCGGCATGGTCGTGGTGGGCGGACCCGAGTGGACCGGCGCCTTCGGCGCGTCGGCCGTGACGCTCGAGCCGCCGTTCGAGGTGGAAGACACAGGTGCCATCGCACCGCAATTCCTGGACAAGGGCCGCGAACTCGGAATGAGGGTCGCCGGTATCACACACCGGTTAGCGTGCGGCGCGCGCGACCCCTGAGCACAGCGCCAAAACACCTCGGGGGACGATCCGATGATGGATCGTCCCCCGAGAACCCTCCGACGGCGCTGTCGAGCGGGCGCTACGTCCCGCGGGACACCTGCTCGAGGTAGAGAATGATCTCCTGCACCTGATTCTGGGGCGGCGACTGCCGCAGCATCTGCACCATGTGCTGGCGCATCCGGATCACGACGGCCGCCCAGTCATTGGCCGTGTGTTGCCTCGGATCGGGCAGTTCGTGGCATCGACTGCACGTGGACGTAAACAGCTCCCTTCCCGGCCTCGCGGGGAGCTCGGCTTCGCTGACCTCCAGGGCGTGGCTCAGCAGGTAGTTCAGAATCAGCACCCGCTCACGCGCGTCCGGTACGGGCACCGCGTACGATGCCGGAAGCCCTTCGGTGCGAAGCCACATGCGCCGCAGAACGACGGGCCAGTCCGTCGCCGAGTGCGCGCCCGGGCTCGGTGCCCCGTGACAGGCCGTCGCGCAGAACTTGGCCAAGGCCTGTGCACCTTCCGATTCGGGATCGGGGAGTTCCGCGGGCGCGGTGCCGGCCGGAAGCCCGACCATGGCCGACGCCAACACCACGTCGCTCACCCCAGACTGGGGCGTCGTGTCCGCCGACTGATCGGACGGTGCGGGCTCGCCACAGGCAGCGAGCGCCCACACGACTGCTGCCATACCGATCAACGCAGGCCCGCTCCAGCGCATCCGTGACCTCACCATGGCATCCTCACGCGCTATAGCTATACAACGGTCTAACGTTCACTGAGCCAAGAGAGTATGAAGATCGAATGAATGGCCGCTTCACTCAAGCCGGAACCGGCTCCGACTCGACCCTTTCGACCAGGATTTCCCGAGCAATCGCCGGATCGAGTGCCAACTCCGTTTCACCGACGCGCACGACGCACGATGGACGCTGCTGGATGGCCGTCACCTCGGCGCCTGGTATCACCCCGAACACGGCGAGGTTGTTGTGTCGCGACTCGCCCCCCGTCCCGAGGCAGATGACGCGGCCCCGCTCGCCGCCCCTGAGGTCCCGCACGCTCAAGACGTGCTCGGGAAGGTCCCGTGCCGGCCGACGGCCCCGACGGAACAGGCTTTCCAGCCACGAGACGGCGCGCGGTTGCTCGGCAAACTCGTACTGGCAATTCGGACACCGATTGAGGTGACACAGCGCGCCCAACGGGCACCCGTGGTGGCACAGGGTGTCCGCCTTCGCGAACTCGAACCCGCAAAACGGGCAGGTCAGATACTCGTCAGCCATCGTCCCATGAAGTGTACCAGCCCACCCACGAAAAAGGCGAATGGGAAGATGAACGCCGCCATCCGCCACGCCACGCGCATCCCGTGCTCCTTGGCGATCATCAAGAAGTTCGCAAAGCACGGCATGAACAGCGTAATGGTGACCATTGCGACGAGGATCTGCAGGGAGCCCAACACCGCAACGGGCCCCGTGGCCGCATCCAGAATGTAGACCGCGCCGAAGTCCCGCCGCATGAACCCCACGAGGAACGCATTGGCCATCTCGCGCGGCAGCCCGAGCCAGCCCGTGACCAGCGGCTCCATCACCCGTCCGATCAGATCGAGGGCATGCACCTGGTCGAGGAAGAACAGCGCCGCGGTCCCAGCGACGAACAGAGGGATGACTTCGCGCAGATACCAATTAAGGCGCGTCGCGGTCTTGATGAGCACGTTCGACGCGTGGGGCCGCCGCATCGGCGGGATCTCGAGAATGAAGTCGCTGGGGGCACCGCCGATCACCTTGGCGGTCAGCCACCCGACCAGGAAGATCACGCCGATCACGATCCCCAGCCACACGAGCGCACCGGTCGGCGTGAGGGTCGCCATCAACGCCAGCAGCACGCCGAGCTGTGCCGAACAGGGGATCGCGAGCGCCAACAGCATCGTCGTGACCAGACGCTCGCTGCGCGTCTCAAGGATCCGCGTCGTCATCGTGGCCATGGTGTCGCACCCCAACCCCAGAACCATGGGGAGTACCGCCTTGCCGTTCAGTCCCATGATCCGGAAGACCCGGTTCACCATGATGGCCATGCGCGGGAAGTAGCCGGAGTCCTCCAGCACCCCGAACACGAGGAAGAACGTCGTGACGATGGGCAACACGATCGCCAGCGCATAGCTCAACGCCATCGTGATCGCGCCGAACTCCCCCACCAGGAAGTCGTGTGCGAACCGTAGCGCCTCCTGCCAGGTGGTCAGGTCTGTCGCCGCCACCAGCTGATAGGCCGGATCGAGCGCGACACGATTCAACGTCCCGAGCGTCACGTCGTGCACGGGGGTGACCGGGACCGCGACCGACACGGGGAACGCCGCCATCTCGTGCACGTGTGGGAACGGGAGGACCGCGTCGACCAGCCGAATGGCCAGGGGATTGAGGTGCTGGTGGAAGACGCCGACCTCGAGGAGATCCACCAGCGTCCCCGCTCCAAACAGGCCGACGAACCAGAACACCACGAAGAGCACGGCGGCCAGGAAGCCGACCCCCTGCACCGGATGCATGGCCCAGAAGCCGAGACGCACTCGGAAGGATGGCCGATCCGGCCGGGCGATCGAATACGTCTGGGCCAGGATGGCGTTGACCTGCTCCAATCGTGCGCGGTTGCGCTCGTACGCCGAGCCGGAGGTCTGAGGCGAGGGCGACACCAGCGTGGCCGTGCGGGCGGCCCCGAGCGTGGCGATCAACGTGTCGGTGCCCCGGTTGTCGGGGGCGACGGTGATCACGACCGGCACCCCCAGGAGAGCGCTCAGACGCTCGGTGTCGATCTGCCCGCCGCGTTCCTCCAGCTCGTCGAACATGTTGAGGACGAGGACCATCGGTCGCCCCAACTCGGCGAGCTGCAGTGTCAGGAGCAGCGCCCGACGGAGATTCTTGGCATCGGCCACCTGAACGATTGTCGCGTCGGCGTGCTCGTCGAGCACGCGCCGCGTGACCTGCGCATCGTCGCTCCGCTGCGAGAGATCGTTGATCCCGGGCGTGTCGATGATCTCGAGACGCCGACCGTCGAAGTTCGCGGGCGCCCGCACGATCTCTACCGTGGTCCCCGGGATGTTGGACACGGTGACATAGCGAGAGGTGAGGTTCTTGAACAGCAGGCTCTTCCCCACATTGGGGTTGCCGACCAGGATGGTGGCTGACCCCGGGGGGCGGGTAGCCGTTGCCGGCTCCGATCCGGCGGTGGGTGTTGCCCGACTCACGGGAGGCCCTGCGGCGGTGGCGGGTGCCGATCAGTCATACGTGAATGAGTAGTCGATCCCTCGGGTTTCCGCGACGTCGGGTGCGTCGCCCCACGTGAGACGCTGCGGGGCGTACCTCAGGGACGGAGGTACGCCCCTGCGAGGGTCAGTTGGTCGCTGGCGGCGGCGCCTTCCGCGGCATCATCTCCTCGCGCATCGCCAGGTGGTAGACCGTCGCAGCGACCACGACCGCCGCCTGCTTCAGGTCGTCCAGCACGAGGTTGTCGTACGTGTCGACGTAGGTGTGATGCGTGCGAATCCCGTACTCGATCGGATCTTGAATGAAGTTGAACCCCGGAATGCCGGCCCGATCGAAGGCCAGGTGATCCGTACCACCGGTATTCCCATGACGCACGGCCACCACACCGAGATCGCGGAACGGCCACAGGATCTGCTCGAAGACCGGGATGGCCTGCTCGTTCATCTGGTCCCAAATGCCCCGGATCTTGCCCGTGCCGTTGTCCACGTTCACATAGGCCGAGATGCGATCGTGCAGCTCGGGGTGCTGCTCCACCCATTGACGCGACCCCAGCAAACCCTGCTCCTCGCCACTCCACAGCGCGATACGGATCGTGCGTCGGGGCTCGAGATCCAGGGCCTTGAGGATGCGCATCGCCTCCATCATCACGACCGATCCGGCCGCGTTGTCGGTCGCCCCTCCGCCGTAGTGCCACGAATCGAGGTGCGCGCCGAGCATCACGTATTCGTCGGCCTTGTCGCTCCCGGGGAGCTCGGCCAGCGTGTTGTAGGCCCTGAGATCGTCGCTGAAGAATCGATTCTGCACATTGATCTCGAGCCGCACCGGGATGCCGGCCTCGACGTTGCGGTAGATCTGGTTGTACTGCTCGCGAATGACCACGAGTTCCGGCGTCGGATCCGGAGCCTTGGCATCGCGACCAGCGCTGTTGCCGCCGCCGCGAATCACACCGAAGTTGCGCGACGAGGGGGTGAGGATGACGGCCGCGCGCTCCTGGGCGAGCAGATCGGTCATCGCCTGTCGGATCTCCCGCATCCGCTGGAACCGCGCTCGCATCTCCTGCATGCGCTCGGCCTGCTCCGCAGCCTGCCGTGCCCGCTCCGCTGGATCCTCAGGCGCCGACGGCGTCAGCAGGTCATCGAGCGGGGTCCGCCGCGACTGCACCTCCCACTCGGGATCCACGTCCGGCGCCTCCTGCAAGAGCACGATCTTCCCACGGAGCTTGCCCCGATACTGCGCCAGCTCCTCGGCGCTCTCGGCCTTCACCACGACGGCTTCGGCCGTCACCGTTCCCCCGGTGCTCCCGGTCCAGGCCACGGGTTGGGCGTGCAGCGGCTGGACGTACGGGGTGAGAATCCGGCCGCTGTAGGACACGCGTGCCCAGCCACGACCGAACTCGCCCCACGGCTCGACCGTCACACCAGTGAGGCCCCAGTCCCGGAACATCTGGGCGGTCCACTCGTTGGCCTGCTTCATCTGGGGAGATCCGGTGAGCCGCGGGCCGATCACCTCGGTCAGGTGCCGCGCGAGCGCCGGGACCTGCGACCGCTCGAGCCCTTCCTCACGGATCCGCTGGACGACCGCCAGGTCCACGGATTCCTGTGCTACCTGTGCCGGGAGCGTCGTGGGGACGGTCGCGGCTGCAGTGATGGCGGCAACCCAAAGCACAGACTTCATAGCTTCGCTCCTAGAGGACACTGGGGTCGGATTGCTGGCGTCCGGGATTCTACCCTGCAGGCAGGGTCGGTGGCAAACGCCCGGCGGGGTCCCTGGCCTCCCCCCGTCACTGGTCGCATACTCTCCTCGGAAGTCCCCCACAAGGAGTCGCCATGCGCTCGCTCTGCCGGCTGGCCCGCACCGTGCTGCTCGCCTCGCTCCCCGCACTGCTTCTCTCAGCACCGTCGGGCGCCCAGGAGTCCGACATCGCCCGGCTCGTCACGGCGCTCCTGAGCGAGACCGCGGTGGTACGCGACGCACAATGGCTCACCGACCGCATCGGGGGGCGGCCCACCGGGTCGGCGGCAAACCTCGATGCCGTGGCGTGGGCCCTCTGTACCTTCGAGGAGGCTGGCGTGGCCGCCAGTCGCGAAGCGTTCACGATGCCGGCCCGCTGGCTGGAGCAGTCAGCTTCCGCCCGAGTCCATGGCGACGTGGAGTTCCCGGCGCGCGTCGCCGCCATGCCGTTTTCGATCGCCACGCCGGCTGCGGGGATCACGGCACGGCTGGTGGACGGCGGCCGGGGAAGCCCGGCCGATTTCGAGCGACTTGGCACCGCCGCCCAGGGCGCCTTCGTGCTGGTGGCAACCGACGAACTGGCCGACATCCCCGGCCTGTTTCAGGAATACACGCAGGCCACGGCGATCGAGGCGCGGGCATTCGAGCGTGGCGTGACAGGGATCATCTACATGGGATCCCGGCCCAACAACCTGCTCTATCGGCACAACGCGTCCCGTGGCCCGGCCAACCGTCACCCGCTGGTGGTCATGGAGCGGGACGCCGCGACCCGAGCCGTGCGGCTTCTGCGTGCCGGCGCCACGCTCTCGGTGACCCTTCACCTCACGATCGAGACGGGGGCCCCCTACGAGAGCTTCAACGTCATCGGCGAGATCGCCGGCTCGGCGCAGCCGGAGGAGATCGTGGTCATCGGTGCCCACCTCGATTCGTGGGACATCGGCACCGGTGCGCTCGACAACGGTGCCAATGTGGCCATGCTCATCGACATCGCTCGGCAGATTCGTCGACTCGGCCTCCAACCCCGACGCACCATCCGGTTCGCCCTGTGGAACGGCGAAGAACAAGGCCTCGTTGGTTCCTGGAAGTACGTCGAGCAGCATCGCGCCGAGCTCGACCGGGTCGTGATGGCCAGCTCCTACGACATCGGTACCGGACGCATCGCCGGGTTCTTCACGGGTGGGCGTCCGGAGATTGTCGGTGCCGTCGACCGCGCCCTCGCCCCTGTGGCCGGACTCGGTCCGTTCCAGCAGATCGACGTACCGATCGTCGGAACCGACAACTTCGATTTCATGATGGAAGGGATCGCGAACCTCGTGGCCAACCAGGAGTCGGCGAACTACGGCCCCAACTACCACGCCCGGTCCGACACGTTCGACAAGGTGGACGTCCGGCAGCTCAAGCTCAATGCGGCGATCGCCGCGGCCGTGACCTGGGGGTTCGCGAACATGGACGTCACGTGGCAGCGCCAGACGCGGGAGGAGGTCGAGCGCCTCGTGGCATCGACCGATCTCGAAGCGCAGATGCGCTCGCTCGGTGTGTGGCAGGACTGGGCCGCCGGCCGCCGCGGCCGGCAGCCGTGACGGCCGCTAGGCGCGCCGGAACACCAGGGCTGCGTTGACGCCGCCGAACCCGAAGGAGTTCGACACGACGCACGCCGGTGACGCGGCGTGCCCGCCGTCCGCCAGGTAGTCGAGATCGCAGCTCGGGTCCGGCTCGGTCAGGTTCACCGTGGGCGGCAACCAGCCTCGACGCATTCCCAGGGCGCAGATCGCGGCCTCGATGGCACCGCTCGCCCCCAGGGGATGCCCGTAGTATCCCTTGGTGCCGCTCACCACGAGGCGCCGCGCGTGATCGCCGAAGACCTCCTTGATGGCCATGGTCTCCGTCGAATCATTGAGCGGTGTGGACGAGCCGTGCGCATTCACGTACTCCACGTCGTGCGGTGCCACGGCCGCGTCGGCTAACGCGAGCCGCACGGCACGCGCCGCTTCGCGGCCGCCCGGCTTGGGAGCGGACATGTGGTACGCGTCGTTGGTCAACGCGTAGCCGCAGACTTCGGCGTAGATCGGTGCGCCTCGACTCTCGGCACGGTCGCGGCGCTCCAGCACCAGCACGGCCGAGCCCTCACCCATCACGAAGCCGTCCCGCCCCTTGTCGAACGGCCGGGACGCACCGGAAGGATCGTCGTTGCGCGTCGACATGGCGCGAATCAGCGTAAACGATCCGAAGGCGAGCGGTGAGAGTGGCGCCTCGGCCCCGCCCGCGAGCATGACGTCGGCACGTCCCGAACGGATGGCATGGAACGCGTCTCCGATGGCGATGGCGCCGGATGCGCACGACATCGCGTTGGTCGAGTTTGGACCGGTCACACCGAACTGGATCGCGATGTTGCACGACACGGCTCCGCCGAACACTGAGGTCGCGAGGGTTGGCTCGACGTGCCGAAGGCCGTGGCGCATGTAGGTGGCGGCCTGCGCCTCCGCCTGCGCCACCCCTCCGAGCGCGGAGCCCATCATGACCCCGATGCGGTCCCGGTCCTCGCGCTCGAACGCAATCCCGGCATCCTCGACCGCCAGCAGCGATGCCACCACGCCCAGCTGCGAAAACCGGTCGAGACGACGGGCGGCTTTGGTCGGAAGGTGGTCCGACGCGTCGAAGTCGTCGATCTCGGCGGCGATCTTCGACCGGAATGGGGAAGGGTCGAAACGGGTGATGACGCGGACGACGGAGCGCCTGGCGCCGAGTCCCGACCACAGACCGTCCACTCCGCTGCCGATCGGCGTGACACATCCCACGCCCGTAATCACCACCTCAGGCATCGGCTTCCGCCTTTCGCTTGATGCCGGCAAGCGTGAGCGACGCGATCCCGTGAATGAACACCGGCCCGATCACCCAGTTGGCGGCGATACCCCCGATCAGCGGCCACCGGGGCCCGGACCACTCGTGCACGATCCTCACCTCGACGTGGTCGCTGGTCGGGACCAGGGTCCAGACCACATCCATGCCGGCCGTGATGCCCCGCACGTGGCGGTAGTGCACTTCATGGCGGTCCGGGAGGACCTCCATCTCAGACACCCACCAGGTGGGATACTTGAACAGTCCGAACGGGCGCCACGCCGCCATCTCGACGGTGCCACCCCTGCTGCTGCGCTCGAGCATGGTCACCCACCGGTAGTGCGGGAGGATCTCCGGCCACCGCTCGACGTCCGATGCCAGCCGGAACACTCGATCGATGGGTGCGGCGATCAGCGTGCTATCGAGCGTGCGCAGTGATCCTCCAGTGTGCGACGAGACGGAAACCGGGACGCCGCCGAACGTCGGCCGAGACGCCCGCCTCCTCGATGAGTGCCGCGAGTTCCGGTAGTGTAAAGCCACGTCGCACCGACAGCACGCCGTCCCGTCGGCTGACGCGGTGGAAGCCCAGCAGCACCGCGGCGAACCAGATACCCCACCGGGCCACGAAGGTGCGGCGAATGTCGGCTACGACCACGCCCAGCCTGGCCACCCGATCCAGCTCGCGAATGACGTTCCGGGCGGCATGGCGGCTGAAGTGGTGGAGAAGCTGGCTTGCGATCACGATATCCACAGCCTTGTCGGCGAGGGGGAGGGCGAGCGCGTCGGCTGTGACCGACGGCAGCCCCCGCGCCGCGCTCAGGCGCGCGGCTGTGCGGTGCCAGTCCAGCGCGAGCGCCCGTACCCGCACTGCTTCCCGCTCCAGACGGTGTTGCAGGTGGATCAGGACGTCGCCGAGGCCGGCACCGACATCGAGCACGGTGAGCGCTGGCGGCATGGTGGAGCCGTCGAGCAGCTGGTCCACACCCCACCCCACCGCGCTCTGCCCACCGAACAGCAGGTTGGCCGTGGCGATGTCGGCCAGCGTGGCCCGGGTGGTTTCCTGATCCAGCGTGGGCGTATCCAGTGCCTCCACGCCGATCGACGACACCACTCCGTGGCGGCCTGCCCGATGTCCGCTCACCAGACCAGCCGCACCATGAACGAGGGCCGCAGCACGGCGCCCGCCGGCACCACGTCACCTGTGACGCCGACCAGGAGATCGGCCAACCCTGATCGCCGTGCGAGACGCTTCGCGACGTGCTCGAACGCCATCGGGTGACCGACCGTCCACGCAATGAGTCGTTCCACGACCCACTTGCGCCCGAACTCGCGACGACGACGGCGATCGTAGGCAGCCAGCGACGCTGCGGAGAGACGGTCGCCTGCCAGGCCATCCAGTGCCGTCTCCGCTGCCATTTCGGCCCCTCGCAGCGCCGCGTAGATCCCCTCCCCGGTGAACGGATCGTAGAAATCGGCGGCGTCACCCACCAGCATCACCCTCTCGGCGGTCGCGCGCACGGTACGCCGGGCAAACGGACCGGCGGCCAACACGGGACCCTGGAACGCGGCACCCCGAAGCCGAGCGGCCGCCGACGGGAACTCCCGGAGCAATGCGTGCAACCAGACCTCCGGCGAGGCCCGAGTCTGCGCACGCGCGAGATCGACCACGACGGCCACGTTGGTCAGGCCGTTCCCGATGGGTGCGAGCCCGACATATCCGAGACGGCCCACGTGCATTTCCCCAACGTCACCCATGTCTTCCACGGCTGCGGCGTGGGTCACGAGCGCGATTCGCCTCAGGCGACCCCGGCGCGCGAGACGCAGCTGCCGGGCAATGCGGGAATTGAGCCCATCGGCAGCCACCACCAGCCGAGCGGCCAGGCTCACTCGCCGGCGGTCGCTCAGGAGCTGGAGCTGTCGCAGGTCGCCGTCGCCGCCCGCCACCGTCTCCACGAGCACCCGCTCTCGTAGCTCGGCACCCTTCGCGACCGCGGCCTGCGCGAGGTGGCTATCCAGCACCGTGCGGCGGACGCCGAGGCCCACGTCGCTGTAGCCGCGGAACCCGTGTGCGGCCCGGAACCGTCCGGTGAACGCCGTCCCGCGGTGGCTCACGACCGTCATGCCGGAGAGCGACACGGCGTCGGCCCGCAGCGGGCCGAGCACGCCAAGTCGCTCGAGGATCCGCAGTGCTTCCGGACTTACGTACTCGGCGCACGCCTTGTCACGGGGGAACGCCGCCCGGTCCAGCAGTACCACCTTCAGCCCGCGGTCCGCGAGCAGGGCCGCGGTGGCACTCCCCGCCGGACCGGCCCCGACCACCGCGACGTCGTAGGCGGATCGGCTCACGGGCGGCCCTCACGGCTGTCGAGGAACGGGCGGTTCCGTTCCGAGTCCAAACCGACCAGAATGCTCATCATGATGACGAGCAGCATGAGTAGCGCGGCACTCACACGCGTGTCAACACGGGGTTGTTGATGCCCCCGAGCAGGGCTGAGGACCCGGAAGCCGTGCTCCGCACGCTCGATGTGGAAGAGCACCTTGGCGATCGGCGCCGCAAGCAACGATTCGTCACCACCATGTTCGAGGTGATCGCCGCGCGGTACGACCGGTTCACTCGGCTGTTTTCGTACGGGATGGACCGCCGCTGGAAGGGCGAGGTGCTGACCGAGCTGCAGGCGGTCACGGCGACGCCCACCCTGGTGCTGGATCTGGCGTGCGGAACCGGCGACTTGGCGGTGGGAAGCGCAGCGAGGGTCCACAGCGCCCACGTCGTCGGATTCGACGTGTCGCGTCGCATGCTCGGCCTTGCGCGACGACGGGCTGGCACCAACGGGTCGTGGCCCCGCTTCGTCGCGGGGGACATGGTCCGTCTTCCGGTTCGCGACCGCAGCGCGCACGCGGTGCTGGCCGGGTACGCCATTCGGAACGCCCCCGATATCGCCGCCGCGCTGCGAGAGATCGCCCGCGTGCTACGACCAGGCGGGCTGCTCGTAAGCCTGGATTTCTACCGGCCGCGCAATCCGCTCTGGCGCTCGCTGTTCGTGGGGTACCTCCGAGTGGCGGGCTCCCTCACGGGATGGCTGTGGCACCGGCAGCCCGTGGCCTACGGCTACATCGCGGCGTCGATCGAGCACCACGTGGCCTGGCAGGACATGTCCGTCGCGCTGTCCTCCCACGGCTTCCGGGTGCGGCGCGTCAGTCGTAAGCTGCTCGGCGGTATCGCCATTCACGTGGCCTCGCTCGACGAGGCCGGGGTCGGCGCCGGGGGCTAGAATCGCCGGGGTATGTCGGCAAGCACGCGGAACGTGTCGCGTGCGATGAGCAGCTCCTCGTTGGTGGGAATCACGTAGGCCTTGAGCGGCGACCCGTCGACGGAGATCTCCCCCTCTCGACCGGACACTGCCTCGCGGTTTCGTCCCTCGTCCAGTCGCAGGCCCAGTGCCTCGAGGCCGGTGCAGGCACGCTCACGGATCGCCCACGAGTTCTCGCCGATCCCTCCACTGAACACCACCGCCTCGGCGCCACCCATCTCGGCCAGGTACGCGCCGATGTAGTGGCGCACTCGGCGGCAGAAGATGGTAATGGCGAGGCGAGCGCGACGATCCTGATTCTCCGCCTCCTCGTCCAGCAGCTCGCGCATGTCGCCCGTGAGCCCCGAGAGGCCGAGCAAGCCCGACTGCTTGTTCAACAACGTGTCGATCTGGGAAATACTCATGCCCTCTTTGATCTCCAGATACTCGATCAGCGACGGATCGATGTTCCCGGAGCGGGTGCCCATGACCAGCCCTTCCAGCGGCGTGAAGCCCATGGACGTATTGAACGACCTCCCCCCTTTGATGGCGCAGGCCGAGCAGCCGTTGCCGAGGTGTAAGGTGATGATGTTGACCTGCTCCCGCTCCAAGCCGTACACGGTTCGATACCGGTACGCGATGTACCGGTGCGACGTGCCGTGGAACCCGTACCGCCGGATCTTGTGGCGTCGGTACAGCTGGTACGGGATCGCGTAGAGATACGACTCCTCGGGCATCGTCGCATGAAAGGCCGTGTCGAACACGGCCACCTGGGGTACGCCCTCCCCGAGCAGTTCCTGCGCCGAACGGATGCCCTTGAGATTCGCCGGATTGTGCAGCGGAGCAAGCTCGATGCAGTCTTCGATCCCTTCGAGCACCTCGGCGTCGATGCGGACGGACTTCTGAAATCGCTCCGCACCGTGCACGACCCGATGGCCCACGGCGTGAATGTCGGACAGCGACGTGATGTGATCGATATTTGACGCGCGGGACACTACCCACCGCAGAATCCGACCGATCGCTGCCCGATGGTCACGGAGGGGCTCGGCGTGCCGCTCCTTGGAATGCCCTTCCGAGTGAAACGTGATCAACGCCTGCCCACCGATCCGCTCCACGACGCCGCTCGCCAGACGTCGGTCCGCCTCCTGCTGGATCAAGTCCGCATCCGTCTCGATGATCTGGAACTTGACGGTCGACGACCCACAGTTCAGCACGAGCACATTCATGACTCTACCCCACTTCCCTTTCCCTTTTCCCGCTTCCCGCTTCCCACTTCCCGCTTACTGCTTCCCGCTTCCCGCTTCCCGTATTCAACGAACCGCAACCAACTGCGCGTTGACCGCATGCTCCAGATACTGCTGCACGTGTTCGGGTGTCACCGTGCCGTAGTAGTGAGCACCGGCTTCTCGCGCTTCGGCCGCCACGTAGCGGTAGATGTCGAGCCCGGATCGCCGCCCGTCGATGCTGTTCATGATCTCGAACCCCATGAGGCCGTGGAGATCCGGCACGAAGCGCAGCTGGCCCCGCCCGCGCAGGAACTCGGTCGGGCCCGCGACAAGGCGTGGTGTCATGGCTTGCAACGCCCGCTCCGTCTCTGAGAGCGCCCGGCGTGGTGCGCGGTTTCGTCCCGTCGCCTGCCGATACGCCAGATCCACCTCGCGCATCATCTGTGCGCTACGGCGGTCCAGCTCGCCCAAGAACCCATCCGCCATGGGAGCCGCACCCGGGCCGATGTCTTTGAGCGACCCGATTGCAAGCCGCTCCCGCTCGATCGCGTACCAGACCTGGTCGGCCGCGTGGTGGTAGGCCGCGTCCTTGTCCTCCGCCGTCGCGATCCACGACAGGGCGAGGCGGACATTCGCGGCCATCCGCTCGAGGCCGCGACCGACGGTGGCCGCGGCCAGGGCCGAAACGTCATCCCCATCGACCGAGGCCATGGCGTAGGCGATCAATGCCACGGCCGCGGCGTTTCGACCGAGCTGTGTCCGGTCGATGTTCCACAGATCGTCGTCGCTCGAGTGGATGAAACGGTCGGGCATGTTGGTGAAGCTCACGCCCGGCACGCCGATCGGCGCTTCCAGGAACGTCATGTGGTCACTGGACGTATGGAAGAAGATCATCGCGGCGTTGTAGCGGTGCATGCTGCCGAGGTGCGCGAGGTGCGGCTTGGGATACAGCGCACCGCCCGCCTGTGCCTGGGCCAGCTCATAGGTGTTGCTGGCCACCATGTAGTCGACGACCGATTCGACCACGTCGTTGAAGAAGTGGAACCGCGCAGCCGGCACGCGCGTGATGTTCTGCTTCCGCAGGATGTCCTGCGACTGATCGGCACCGACCATGTCCTGGTTCACGTTGACCCACATAGCCCGATGCGCGTCGGGATGGTCGGCGAAGTACTGCCGCTGACTCGAGATCTCCGTCACCCACCAGAAGCGGATGTTGCGTCGCGGCCGGGGAATCCGACCCTCGGCGATCAGGCGGCCGAGCGCGCGGCCGACCTCCAGCGTGCTCGCCGAGCCGCTCGCGTCGTCGTTGGCAGAGAAGCCCTCCTCCTGCAGATGGCCGGTCAACACGATGTCCTGCCCCAGTCCCGACTCGGTGCCGCGAATGAAGCCTTCCACCATCACCTGCCACGGCTCGTCACCCTGCTGCGAGTCGAACGCGGCGTCCACGACGGCGTGCACGACGAGTGGTTGTTCCTGCTGGGCGAGGCGGTTGCGCAGGGCGACACCCTGACGCGTCGACAGGTTGAACGCGAAGGTCGGCTCACAGTCGCCACCGGCACTCCCGGGAATCGTGAGCCACCGAAGTTGGTCGGGTCGCGACAACCCCGCGCCACTCGTGCCCACATCGCCGGAGAACGGGCTCGGGTACCACACCACCCCGGCGGCCCCACGCCCGCACACGGCCTCCCGCATCACACCGCTCGCTGATCCATACGTCAGCACGATCGCCCCGGCGAGGTCCTTGCCCTCGAGGTCGGCAGTGCGACCCTCACCGATATCGACCAGCGGACCGGTCACGTCGGCGCTGCGGCTGTAGTCCGCGAGATGCAGCACGGTCTGGAGGGTGCTCGCGATTCGCTCCGGAGACGGTCCCACGATCCAGAGATCCGCGAACCGCGCGTTCCAGGGGCGGGTCGTGGAGGGTTGTTTGATGAGCTGCACATCGGTCAACCCGTAGGCTCGCGCCTTCTCGGCCACGTATTCGGCCACGCTCCACAGGCCATCCGATCCGCCGCGCGGCCGATGGAATTGCGTCATGTAGCGAATGTGCTCGTAGGCGGCGTCACCAGACACTTCCTGCGTGATGAGTTGGGTCTGGTCGGCGGGGAGAATCGGGAGCTGCTGCGCGCGCAACGCGCCGGCGGTACTGGCGAGCGTCACCACCAGGGCGAACGGAACGTGCATCCGAGCCATGACACCTCCTGGAAGGAGCGAGCAAGAAGCGCGCGCCGCACCGTGGCGCGTCAGATCACCAAAGCTAGCTGATCGCCGTGGTGGAGGGGACGGGCTGGAGTGGAACGCGTCAGGGACCCGAGATCCTATCGGCCTCGGGCCCCTGCTGCGGCGTTCGCTACGGATCGCAGCGTACGGTGAGGTTGTGATAACTGCCGCTGCCCGGAGCCACGTTGAGCGTGCTTTGCAGCGAGCCACGGAACGGCCCCGTCCGGGGGATCTCGGCGCGAAGCACGAACTGCGATGCCAGGCTCACCCGATCGGTGAGGATGCCCTTGACGTGTTCGTTGACATGGGCCCGATACGGCTCACCCGACGGGGCCAACTCGCCGGTCGAAGGATCGACGACGGTCAGCGGCTGGAGATCCAGCATGCCGACGGCGTGGAATTGGCTGTGGTAGTTCCCCGACGGCGTGACGACCACGTGCTGGCGCAGGGTAACCGGGCCGTTCACATACAGGTAGTCGTACGGACTCGACGCGCAGAACGGTTTGGGGATCACCTGATCGAACTGGATCACCAGTCGCTGCCGGGCGACCTCGGGCATGCCGTCTACCGCGGCCGCCAGGTGGAGGATGGTTGCTTGCCCGTCGGTCCCGATCCCGACATCGCCCGGCACCGGCCAGTCGGGCACACCACCCGAGGCGAGAACGAGGAACTTCAGCTCGTCCGGCAGGCTGTTGTAGATGACGGCGGGAATCGAACGGTACGGTACCGGATTGATGAGTCCGCTCGACCCGACGGGCCCGCCGATACCCGTGCGGATGATATCCGCCACGACCAAGCCCTCGGCGAACTCCCAGCTCACGACCTGGTGGTTGGTCGTGCCCGGGACGAGGATCTCGAAATGGGCCCCGCCAAGGGTGACGTCTCCGATGTCGAAGAAGCGCAGGTGGAGCCGCACGGGATCGTAATCACCGCACTCGAGCTGAATGGACGAGCCCACCCAGCCACTCGAGGCAGCGTACGCGGTCTGGGCGTCTCCCATGGCGTCTTTCCACGTGCAGTCGATGTCCGCGAACACGCCGAGCTCCGGATGCCCGGTGAACACGCTCCTGTCGCCGTCCAGCATCAAGAGGGCGGCGCGGAGGTCACGCGGATCGGTCCAGCCGGTGAACGCCACGTTGATGGGATCGACTTCGGTGCCAGCGAAGTCGGAGCCGGTGAACGGCCACACCGACTCGCCGGCAAGGCCAACGAGGGGCGATGGGGGTGGGAATCCTGGCGCCTGGGACTGCAACACCGGCTCGCCCGGGGGCGCCGCGGTGTCGTCGCAGGCGGCGAGCAGCCCGCCCAGTAACACCGCCCCCATGGCGAGAGCAACGGGGACACGCATGGGACACCTCCTGGAAACGGGAAGCGGGAAACCCGATGTGGTCGGTGGCCCAGTGTTCCCAAGCCGCGTCAAGCGATCGTCAAGCGACCGGACTCAAGGAAAGAGCGTAACTCTCCTTTCGATTTGGACTTGCGTCACCGAAGGAAGGACGGTCTTCCGGTGCGCACGGCACGGGGGAGGAGATGGGAAGGACCGGGCCGAGGGAGACGCTAGTGGCTCGTCTCCGCCACCCGCTTTTCGATCCATCGGGACGCCGCCGCGTGGGGCAGCAGGCCCTCCCCACTGTAGGCGATGTCGAGTCCTGCGAGATCTGCCGGAATCTTCTCATCGCTCACTCGCCCTCGCGAAATGAGGAGCGGAACCACGGCCACCGGCCGACCGGTGGCTCGGTGCTGGAGGGCGATGAGGTCGCGAATCCTGAGTACGGCCTCCGCTCTCACCGGCGGTGGCGAGTCGTCCCACAGGAGACCGGCGCGCACGTCCGCGAACCCGGCCGCCGTGCGTACCGAATCGGCAAGACCCCGAAGCTGGCGCATCCACACGGCGTACTCGTCCGGGGTACTCGGACCGTGGCCCACGATGAACAGCGCCTGGGCCGTCGGATCCTCCGCCAACGCGAGCGCCCGCTCGGCGAGCACCGGCACGATCGCCGGGTCCCCATCGATGGCCGGCGCCAATCTGAGAGGCACCGCGACCCGCGCACGCTCGATCCCGGCCATGTGCAGATGATGTTGCATCATGTCGGACAGCGTGTCCGTGGCCCCGACCAGATAGCGGATCTGTTCGAAATGGCCGCTGTGGCTCGACACCAGCATCGGCACGACGACGATCATCCGGACGCCGCGGTCCGCCAAACGACGAGCGGCATCCTGGAACCGATGGGTCGAGGCCTCGGGCCCCATGAGGAAGCTGACCTCGACAGGACCACCAGTCCGCGCTTCCATTGCCGCCTCACGCACCAAGGCGTTCCACCCCGGGCTCCCGCCGTGGGCAATCACGATGGTGCCGACCGCAGGATCCTGTGCCGCCGCGCTCTGTCCGAAAGCGAGCAGCAGCGCCGCCAGGGCGGTGGTCATACGAATGGTCATCATCCTAGGCATCGGCCCCGCACAAGATTTCGAGTTGACCCGCGCGACGCACCGCACGGGATCGCCACTGAAAAGTCCGAGCAAGATAATCGCGTATCGGGGCTGGGCCCAGCGCGCTCGTGTGATCGGCCGCTAGGGAAGTCTCGACCGGGCGGCGTTCGTCCTCACGCGGGACCAGATCTCGCCGGTGAGTTGGTCAATCCGCTGCCTCGCGTCCGGGTCACGGCGCAGGCGATCGAACAGCGCGGACTGCAGCACGCGATGGTCCACCCCGATGGGCGACAGCCGGTAGGCCTCCGCGAGCCACTCGAGAGCCCGCGCACGGTCGCCCACCCACGCGTAGTAGCAGGCGAGGTCTTCGACTCGCACCACGTTGGTGTACACCGAGTCGGCGCGCCCCGTGCGGACGAAGCGCGTGAGTGAATCGACAATCGCCTGCGCCTCCGCTCGGCGGCCCAATGACCACAGGCATGCCGCCCGGACGCCCTCATGCGGGCCGAGTTCGATAGTCACGCAGTCCTGGGCTTGGCCGCTCAACAGCAGGGCCCGTCCCTCCAAAGCGCGAGACGTCGTGAGCTCCGGTTCCAGCTCGGTGGCTCGGCGCGCCTCCTCGATGACCACATCGTACTGCCCCAACGGAAATGCGGCGTAGGCAAGGCTCAAACGTCGTGCCGGTGAGAGCGGGTCGAGATCGATGGCGCGACGGCTCGTCAGCAGGGCCTCGTCTTCCCTGCCCTGCTCGAGCAGCACGGCGCCCGACCACCCCACCGACTGCGCCGAGTTGGGTTCGAGTTCCAGGGCGCGCCGGAAGTCGCGCGCGGCGTCTCGTGTCGAGCCGAAGGCTCGACTGGTGATGTATCCACGAGCGGCATAGCCCGGTGCGTAGGTGGGATCCAAGCGAACTGCATGTTCGGCAGCCGCGAGGGCGCGACCCGCAATATCGTAGCCGTCGAGGCCGATGTCGTACCGGTAGAACAGCGCCAGCACGTAGGCGCTGGACAGCCCTTCGAACGCCGGTGCCGATGTCGAATCGAGCCGGATGGCGTTCTGGAAGTGGGTGATCGACCGTCGTATGCCCGACGGGGTTCGCCGCCCCAGCCAGTGCTTGCCGAGGAGATACTGCTCCTGCGCCGGTCCGGTACGGATCGCCAGTTGCGGCCGCGCACCGAGCCCCACACTGCTGGTGATGAGATCGACCATACCCGAGCCCAGCTCTCCCAGGAGCTCGGCTTCGTTTCGTGACACGATCCACCACGAGCGGCTCCCGACGAGGCGTCCCGACTCCGCCTCCACCAGTTCCGCCTCGAGCCTGAGGCGGCCTCCCACCCGCCGGAAGTGTGGCACGAGCACGAGCCGCACCCCGAGCTGGCGCGCCAGCTCGCGGAGCGGCAGTGAGTCCCGCTCTTGCGCCCGTACCGATACGTAGGCCGACGCCTTCAGCTCGGGGATCCTGTTGAGCCCGCTGATGACGTCGTAGGTCAGGGCATCGCCCAATCGATCCAGCATGGCGTCGCCGGTGAGGTTTTCCGGAGGCATGACCGACACCGAGTCGACGTAGGTGCTGCGATCGACCGGCAGGAACACCCCCGGCCGCTGCGACAGCTGCCAGGTCCCGCCGATGACGAGCGCCGCGGCGAGCAGCCCACCGGCGACGGTGCGCCACCCCCCGCGGGCGAGGCGGGACGCGAACCGGCCGCCAATCGGTAGCATCAGGATCGAGGCCGACGACAGGCTGCTCCGCAGCACGGTGAGCAGCTCCGCCAGCTCGGTGGCCGACTGGAACCGGTCGGCGGGCCGCTTGGCCAGCGCCTTCTCGAGCGCGTCCTCCACTTCGACCGGAACGCCCGGCGCCTTCACCCGAACCGGCAGCGCGGGCTCCGTGACGTGACGGGCCAGCACTTCGTTGGCCGTTCCCTTGCCGAACGGCGGCTCCCCGGTGAGCATCTCGTACAGCACGCATCCGAGCGCGTAGATATCCGTGCGGCCGTCGATCTCCCGCACGCCGGACGCCTGCTCGGGACTCATGTACGCCGGCGTGCCGACGGCAATGCCCGATTCCGTGATGAGCGCCGGGCCCGCCTCCGAGATGGCACGCGCCACGCCGAAATCCGTGACGAGAGCGTAGCCGTCGTGCAACAGGATGTTCTCGGGCTTGACGTCGCGATGGACGACGTTGCGGCGGTGGGCGTGCTCGAGCGCCTCCGCGACCTCCGCGGTGATCCGAAGTGCCGTCGAAAGCGGGAGCGTGCCGTCACGGGTCAGCCGCTGACGCAGCGTCTCCCCCTCCACGAACGGCATCACGTAGTACAGCAACCCATCGGCCTCCCCGGCCGCGAAGATCGGGACGATGTGTGGGTGCGTCAGGTTGGAAAGGAGATCGATCTCCCGCAAAAACCGCTCGCGCCCCAACTGCAGTGTGATGCCCGTTTGCAGCACCTTGATGGCGACCTGGCGATTGGGATGCCGCTCGCGCGCGAGGAACACCGTGGCCATCCCACCACGACCCAACTCGCGCACGAGCGTGTAGCGCTCGGGCAACGCATCCTGAAGAGTCTGCAGGAAGTCGGTCATGCCTTCACGATCGTCGAGCGGCGGGCGGGGGGGCCCGATACACCGTCAGTCGTCGTCTCCGAAGCAAGTATGGAGGGCTACGTGGCACCAAGCAACCCATGAGCCAGGAACGGGATTCGTCTGCCGTGGTACCGTCTTGCGCAGCTCACCGACCGACACCAGCTTGAAACAGGGCGGTTGTCCGCCCATTGCCCCCCTGCGACAGGGAGTCGATGCACATGTCCAAGAGTGACGACAAGAAGCTGGAAGCGCTGGCCCGGCGCAACGCCGCGAAGGTTGCGAAGGCCAAGGCGAAAAGGCGACGAAAATACGACGACACGCTGCCCGACGAGCCCGAAGAAGACGCCGAATCGCAGAAGCTCTTTTCGGAGATGAAGAAGCGCGAGTTCTGACCACCTACGGGCGCTTCGTGAACTCCAGCTCCGTAAACCAGAAGTCCTCGTTGGGAACGTCGACCTGCATCCCCACCACGGTGCCAGTCCGATCGATCACGAACTGCACCCAACCCCGACCGAACCACGGGAAGTCGCGCCGCCAGGTGATCTGGAACGTGTCGTGGTGCCAGTGGGTGAGATCGCCCGTCAGATCGGGGTTCGGGACGAACCGGACGACCAGACCACTACCCTCGACCGCCACGACGGCGTCCCCGTAGAGCGGCCCCCCGTACGCACCGGCGTAGCGGTCCAACGGCAACGACGGTCGCGTCCCGGGGATGCGCGCGCTGTCCCACGCCTCCCACCGGGTGGCCCACCGCTGCCGATCCCGCTCGGCATCGCGCAGGAACACGTCGCTCCAGTCGCGCTCCGGGCCACCGAGATAGGCGTCGAGAATCCGGTAGGCCAGGGCCATCGGCAGGCTCGTCATCGAGTTGGTGAGCACGACGATGCCGAGCTGCTCCTCGGGCACCAGCACTACCCGCGAATACATCCCGTCGTACGCCCCGCCGTGGCTCACCACCTTGCGTCCCAAGTAGTCCATGAGCCCCCACCCGAGACCGTAGCCACGAAAGTGCGTAGACGGATACCGCTCTTCCGCCGACGGGCTCACGGTGAAGGACATGTGCGGCGTCCACATTGTGCGGGCGGCGTCCTCACTGTAGTAGGTCCTGCCGTCCAGCGTGCCCCGACCGAGCTGCAGGCGGACCCACCGCGCCATCTCGCTCGCGCTCGAGACGATGCTCGCCGCAGGCCCGACGTTGTCCCAGCCGTACCACGGGTACGTCCGTAGGCCTCCGTCCCGCTCGCCGTGCGGTGTCGCGACGTTGACTCGGTCGGCCAGACTGTCCACCGACGTGACGGAGCGCAGCATGCCCAGCGGCTCGAAGAACTCCATCTCGATGTACTCGTCCCAGCTCCGTCCAGTCACCGCGGGAACGATCTCGCCGGCGGCGAGGAACATGAGGTTGGAGTAGCCGTACTCCGCGCGGAACGCTCCCGCTGGTTGCAGATACCGCGCCCGACGCAGCACTTCTTCGCGGGAGTACGAGGTGCCGTACCACAACAGATCGCCGGAGTAAGTACCGAGTCCGCTGCGGTGGGACAGGACGTCGCGCACTCGCAGTTCCGCCGTCACGTACGGTGAGTAGAGCTGCAGGTAGGGCAGGTACTCGGTCACGCGGCCGTCCCACCCGATCCGCTGCTCGTCGACGAGCCGGGCGAGTGCGGCCGCGGTGAATGCCTTCGTGTTGGATGCAATGGCAAACAGCGTGTGCTCATCCACCGGATCGGGCTTGCCCAGCTCGCGCACGCCGTATCCGTTGGCCAAAACGACCGAATCGTCCTTGACGATGGCGACGGCGAACCCCGGGACCCGCCACGCACGTCCGGCGTCCGCAAAGTAGCGATCCAGAGCGCGGAGATCGACGTGCTGTCCCGCGGCGACCGTCGGAAGCAGACTCAGGAGCAGCAGCACGATCCATCGTGCGAGGCTGTGACGCACCGTGCATCCTTGGGGACGGCGCACCGTCGTACGGAAGTGAGGCATGCGCATTCTCCAGAGCGGGATCAGCCCAGCAACGCCACCGACGCCGTGTACGTCGGTCACCGATGATTCTCCGCATCCTGCCGGTGCGCGGCAAGGGGTGACCCGCTGCCGGGGGCCAGGGGTCGCTTGCCGAAGCGTGTCTCCCTTCCTAGACTGACCAGAACCTACAACCCACTCGCGCTGGAGCCTCCCGATCTCCCGTCGTCTCCTGTCCGTTCGCCGACCATTCCGCGATTCGTGCCTTGGCATGCTTGCGCTCGCGGGCCTCATCGCGTGCGGCACGGGTGCCCGCCCCGACCGCACCCAGCAGGCGCTGAGCACGGAGTTCGCTGGGCTCGTGGAACGGCTGTCCGAGCCTGGCGGCTACTTTGACACGGACAACCTGATCTCGAACGAGCGTTCCTATCTGCACGTCGTGGACGAGCTGGAGGCGCGGGGGGTGCGCGGTGGTGCGTACATCGGTGTGGGACCCGACCAGAACTTCTCATACATCGCGGCGATTCGGCCCGATATCGCGTTCATCGTCGACATCCGGCGCGACAATGTGCTTCAGCACCTGATGTTCAAGGCGCTGTTCACCCTTGCCCACACCCGGCTCGAGTATCTCTGCCTGCTGCTGGGCCGTCCGATGCCCGATGAACCGGCATCGTGGACCGCCGCTCACGTGAATGACCTCGTGGCCTACGTCGACTCGGTCGGCGTGGATGCGGCCGCGGCCGCAGCGGCCGTCGATACCCTCGCCGTCACGGTCGCGCGGTTCGGTATGCCGCTGTCAGACGAGGATGCCGCGACGATATCCCGATTCCACCGCCAGTTCATTCATGACGGGCTCGATCTGCGGTTTCAGAGTCACGGACGCCCGCCCAGAGCTCGGTATCCGACACTCCGGGACTTGATCGTGGAGGCGGACCGCTCGGGCCGGCTGACGAGCTACCTCGCGTCCGATTCGGCATTTCAGATCGTCAGAGCACTTCAGGCACGGGACCGCGTGATTCCCGTGGTCGGGGACTTCGCCGGCGACCACGCGCTCGCGGCGATCGCAGATTTCCTCGCAGCGCGTGGACTGACGGTGTCACTGTTCTATACGTCGAACGTAGAGCTGTACCTGATGCGTGACGGCAGGTTCGAGCGGTTTGCGAAGAACGTCGCCCGGCTCCCGCGGGACGGGCACTCCCTGCTCGTGCGGAGTTACTTCCGGCGCGGCTTCGGCGTCATGCCCATCGAGGCCGTTCCCGGCTATCTCAGTGTGCAGCTGCTGCAGTCGATGGATGACTTCGTGGCGCGCGCCGAGGCCGGTGGGTACCGGTCGTACGTGGACCTGATCGCGGAAAGCGGTGTCGCGGTGCCTCGGTAAAGCCGAGCAGGGAAGGCTCAGCGTCCGAGGGAGCCTCGCTCGAGGTTCTCGTCGGTCCCGCCGTGCGCCACCGAGAAGAGGTCGATCTGCGGCGGCTCGAGCGGAAGTCCCAACGCCCGGAGCACGTCTTCCACCCAGGTGGGCCGGCTCGTGGGGTCGAGCCGATGGGTGGCGACCTGAAACGCGTCGAGCAACTGGTCGATCACCCCGTCGATCTGCACCTGAAATGCGCGGCTCACGGCGCGGGTCCCGTCGAACGACGGCTCCTGCATGACCGGCACCTTGAACAAGCCGCTGTAGGTCCCCACCCAGGCCCGCACCAGCGCATCGTACTCCGGTCGCCGCCCTATCCGCTGCACCATGTAGGCATAGTTGTCCAGCACCGACCGGTCGCAGATCACGGCCTCGTACTGCGAGGCGGCGGCGATCTCCTGCGCGATCTGGGTGTGCAGGATCCACGCCTGCGCGTCGAGCGTGGTGTCTTCGTTGATCGGGAGGGGACAGGCGCGCGCGACTTCCTTCACGATGTCCACACCCAGGTCCAGACGCTTCAGTCGCGCTGCGAGGTCGAAGCAGAGCGTCGTCTTGCCGACCCCGTGGGTGCCCATGAAGGCGATCTTCACGCCGCTGGCCTTGCGGAGACCGCTACAGCCCGTGGACCGCCGTGATCGCGATGCTCCGCGGCGCTCCCGGGTTGCGTTCCTGCACGTCGACGTAGAACTGATTGAACACGTTCGCCACCTTGAGCTGCCACAACACATTGAGGGCACGATACCCGACGCGCACGTCGACCACCGTCACGTCCGAGCGTGGATCGAGAGGATACGCGAGCACACCTTCCACGCGACTGCGGAACCGAAGGTCGACACCCGCCAGACCGCCGAGGACGTTGAGGGTCCCCGTGACGTTGTGCCGGGAGCGGTAGGGGAGCGGTGACCCGGTATCGCGATCCTCCGTGTCGAGGAGCAGGTAGCTGGCCTGAACGTCGAGCAGCGAGGGGACGAGCTGGGCGTGCAGCCCGACATCGAGCCCCGCCACTCGCGCACGTGACACGTTGCGGAATTGGAACACGAACGTCTGGCCGACCGCGGGGGCCGGACTGATGAGATCACGGTACAGGCTCCCGAACACCGATGCGTCGACCCGAAGCTCGTCGAGGATGCGGACCGTGGCACCAAGCTCGGCGGACCACCCGTACTCACCGGTCAACTCCGGATTCGGAATCACGCGGAACCCGAACTGTTGCGACGACACGAACTGCTCGATCGCGCTCGGCGCCCGGTAGCCCGCCCCCACGGACGTCCGCAAGGTAGTCCCGGGGGCCACACGGAGCGACGCGCCGACCTTGGGGCTCACGGCCCACTCGGACGTACCGAGATTGGCCTTGTGGTGATCGAGGCGGGCACCAAGTGACCCCTTGAGCCGGCTGGAAAGCCGGATCTCGTCCTGAACGAATGCGGCCGCGTCACGGATCTCTGGCGCACCGAGGAAGTTCGAGGTCACCCACGTGTAAGCGCCCTCCACGCCGAACCGGAGGGAATGCCTGTCGCCGGCATACCAGGCGACTTCCGCCGTCAGCCCTGGCTTCACCGCCGTGTGCCAATCGTCGTTGTCGCTGAAGACGTTCTCGATCCGTGTGACGTTGAAGTATGGACTGAGCTTGACGAGGTGGGTCGCCCGGGCCCGGGGCGTAATTGTCGCCCCCGTCACCAGCCGATGCTCGAGCGTGTGGTCGCCGACATAGGCGGCCGGAACGCGATACGGCTCCTGCGGCGATCGCCAGGTGAAGAACTCTCCGGCACGCTCCCGACTGTATACGCCGAACAGATCCCAGGGGTGATCGGCGTCGGCCCGCGACGCCAGCTTCACCCTGCCGATCCACCGCCGGGAGTCGCCGTTCTCCTTGTACCCGTCGGTGCGCTCGTGGCCGACGAACGCCCGAACACCCATCGGACCCACTTGCCTCGAGTGTTGCACCCCGAACCCGAACGCCCCCTGCATGCCGTCGGCCCAGCTGTACTCGTCGGGATAGGTGTAGGCATCGACGTGGGCCCGCACGACCGTTTCCGGCGTGCTGGCCACGGGGGCGGTGATCAGGTTGACCACACCTCCCAGCGCGTTGCTGCCGTAGACCGCCGAGTAGGCGCCCTTGACGACCTCTGCCTGCTCCAGGTCGAGGAGTGGGATGCTCATGAAGTCGATTTCGCCGCCATCGCCGCTCAGGATCTGGTGTCCGTCCAAAAGCATCAGCACTCGACTCCCGATGCCTCGCGCATACCCGGCGGCGCCACGGATATCGAGCTGGTTCTTGCCGTTGAACGTGACGCCGGGGATGTAGACCAGCGCCTGATCGAGCGTGGTGACGTTGCGCCGCACGAGGTCGTACGCGGGAAGCACGGCGATGCTGGCCATCGCCTCGTCACTCCGCTCCGTGCCACGGGTTCCCGTCACGACGAACTCCGGCAACACGAGCGCTTCGGCCCGCAGCACGAAGGCGACCTCCCGTTGCTCACCCGCTGCCAGGAGGACGTCGGGTTGGCTGTCGCGAGCGAAGCCGATGGCGGCGACGAGCACGCCGTAGCGACCTGCCTCGAGATGGCCGAAGCTGAACCGACCGCGGGCATCGGTCACCGTGCTGAGTGGCGTCCCTCGCAGGATCACGGTGGCGCCTTCGAGCGGGGCCCCGGAGTTGGCCTCCCGAACGCTCCCGGTGATCACACCCGTTTGCGCGACGCCGGCCGTCGGCGCGCCGGCGAGTCCGGCGACGGCCAAGGCCAGCGCCCACGGCCGACCCACCCGCACCAGGCGGTCGATCAAGACGGTCCCCCCAACCGGCACGCGGTCACGCCGTCAGTTCCGCTGCAGCACGAGGATCGTGCGGATGCCGAAGGTGGTCGTGTCGAGCGTCAATCGATCCATCGCCTGATCCACCATGTAGGTGCCCGAGTACTGCAGGTTGGGATCGAGCGTCGACTGCTGCGTGAAGTTCCCCGAGGTGGCCGTGCCAACTGCCGTGTAGGTCCCCTCGTCGTCGACCACGTCCGGTGGGTCGGGGGGTGGCTGCGGAATGCTGAACGAGGCGATGTACGTCGTTGCCGTGAGCGTCACCGTGCCGGTGGCGCCCGGGACGATGCCAGCCGGCGTGCCCAGCGCAAATGACACCAGCGAGTAGTCCCCGCTCAGATCCTGCGCCACATTGCCGACGCCGTTGTCTCCGCAACCCACAAAGACCACGAGGCTGAGTGACGCGGCGAGCAGGCGCGTTCGGGCGTGCATGCGTACCTCCGATGGAGTAGACGGGACACCCTGCGAGTCGGCAATTATTCCATATCGAAACACTCGCACATGGATGTGACATCCTGCAGTTTATCGCAAGGGGTTGATCCCCGGTATCAGCGCATTACCGACGCGGCGCAGAAAGCCACGATGCACAGCACCAACACGCCGAATGCGAGCACGATCGTCCGGATTCGCTGCGAGCGCCGCCTGGCGGGGTTGGTACCGTGCCGCATGCCGACCTCCGGAAGGGCTACCCTGACACAATAACACCGGCAGTCCGTTTGACCAGCAGGAGCCTCAAAGAAAGCGGCCCTGCGATTGCCTCCTCCCGCAGGGCCGCTCCGTCGGGCGCTTCGAACGTGTCGCTTCGCTTCAGGCCGTCCGTCCACACGGCCGTAGGAAACTGCTGCCCGACGTACTATTCAAGCTAGGAATCCCTAGTGATCCGTCAAGCGGAACCGTAACGTTTGGGATTGTCACGAGGAGCGCGTCTGTCGCTAACCCGACTGGGGTTGTCGGTGCGGCACCGCACGAATCACACTCACCACCAGCGGACCTCGTGGAGACTGAAACGGTGCCAGGTTGACTTCGACCGGGAATTCCTGCCCGCTCTTGTGTCGGCCGAACAGCTCCAGGTCGATGCCCATCGGCCGCACGAACGGGGACTTGACATACCCACCGCGTTCAGCGACATGCTGATCGCGGAAGCGCTCCGGGATCAATGCCTCGACCCGCTCGCCGAGTATCTCCTCACGGCCGTAGCCGAACATGCCCTGCGCCCTCGCATTGAACTCCACGATCCGACCGCCGTGATCCACCATGACCACGGCATCGGGCAGGGCGTCGAGGAGCGCCGAGTAGGCGAACCGGTCCGGTTCCGGCAAACTGTGTGATTCCACCGTGCTCACCGCAGGCTTCGCTATTGCGCCTGCCGTCTCGCGGCGTCCTTGAGCTTGTCGTTGGCCCAAATCGCCACTTCCACCCGACGGTTCTGCTGGCGGCCGGCAGCCGTTTCATTCGTGGCAATCGGCTGAAGCTCACCGTATCCCACGGCGCTCAGCCGCCCCCGTTCGACCTGCTGCACCGCAAGGAACGTCGCCACGGACGACGCCCGGCGAACCGACAGGGTCATGTTGTAATCCTCAGGCCCCGTGGCGTCGGTGTGCCCTTCGACGAGGATATTGGTATCCTCGTACTTATTCAGAATTCCCGCCAGCTTTGCCAGCTCGGTCTGTGCCTCCGGCCGGACGTCGGCGCGATCGACGTCGAACAGGATCCCGCCAGCAAACGTGATCTTGATACCCTCGCCGATCCGCTCGATGCGGGCGCCTTCGAGGTCCCGCTCCATCTCCGCCGCCTGGCGATCCATGTAGCCGCCGATGATCGCTCCGGCAGCGCCGCCCACCGCGGCGCCGATCACGGCTCCGGCGGCGGTGTTCCCGGCGGCCTTTCCGATCACGGCCCCGACGACTGCGCCGCCGCCCGCACCCACGATCGCACCGGTTTGGGCTCGCGAGGCACAGCCCAGCAGCCCAACGATCAGGGCTGACATGGTTACGACTGTTACGACACGATTCACGTTCGCACTCCTCGAGTTGGGGACCGCGGTCGCACGACGCGGGATCCGATGCGCGTGTTGGCTGCCGCAAGGTAGCAGGGGGGAGCCGTCTCGCGAAGTCTGTATCCCGCAATCGCTCCCACGTTCGCTCGGCGTCGGCCCCGCCGTATCACGGGAAGGCGAAGGAAAGCGTCACCCCGATCCAGGCCCTGAGCCACGTGCCGGATCGTGCGGTCCCGGCATAGGGAACGTCGGGCGGTCGGCAGTTCCCGCTGATGCGATAGTCCGCTGGATAGAACGGCGGGTAGCAGAGCACGACCGCAATGTCCGAGGCGCTGTCGCACTGCAGCACGCTCTCGGGAAGCGTCGTGCCTTCGGCGAGGAGGTTGAGGCAGTGATACCAGGCGCGCTCCCCACGGAACGTGTAGTCCCCGAATCGCACCACACCGTAGAGCACACCACCCTCCAGGGCCACCTGGGGCGCGACGCGAAGCATGGCCCCACCGCCGGCCCCCAGCGTCCATCCGGACGCGCTGAGTCTCACGGCCCGCTGGTCGGCAGATTCCAGGATGCGTCCGACATGACCCGCGAGCCACGGTGCCCAGGCACGCGAGATCCCCAGCGCCATGTAGCGAGGCTCGACGTAGACACCGAACAGACCGTAGGGATAGCTCAGGGGCTCGATCCGATGCCCGCTCACGTGCACGCCCGCCCGAAGCAGCAGGCCAGACGGAAGGCCGTATGCGACAAAGCTGTCGAACCGTGGTGCGGCACCGATGGCGTTATTGGACAGCCCCCCAAGACCTGCCACGCCCACCGCCAGCCCAACACTCACTCCCGGCTGCATCGCCCGGTCGCGATCGGAGTCCTCGCGCTGGCCTGCGTCCTGGCCGCGCTCGCCCGCCTCGACGGCTGCCCCGCTCAGAACCGTTCCCTCCATCCGTCCCGTCTGCCCGAGGAGCGACGCGGGTGCGAGACAGGCGAGCAGCAGTGCCGGGACCACCAGAAAAGTGTCGTGGGCCGCCTTCACCGCCCCGGTGGGCCCCACGAACACCATGTGGTCACCCGCGGGGATCACGGTATCGCCGCGGGGCACGACGAACTTCTTGCCCCGCACCACGGCAGTGACGACGCATTCGTTGGGAATGCTGATCTCCCGAATCCGCTTTTCCGCGACGGCCGCCCCCTCCGGAACGATGACCCCCACCAGGCCCGCGACCCCCGTCCCGATCTCGAATAACTCCGCGACACCGGGCCGGTCAAGATAGTTCTCCACCATCGCCGCGGTAGCCCACGGTGCACTGATCGCGACGACCCCGTTGTCCTCCAGCAGCGCCACGTAGTCACCGTCCGCTACGATGCCGATCACCTGGGGCACACCGAGGCGCTTGGCTTGGAGCGCGGCAATCACGTTGCGGTCATCGTCGTTCGATGCGGCGATGGCCACGTCGATGTTGCCCAGGCCCACCTGCTCGAGCACCTCCCGGCGGGTGCCGTCGCCCGGATAGATAGGCACACGGTGATCAGCTCGAAACCCACGAAAGAGATGTAAATGAGGGCCATCGCGGGCAGGAACGGCCCGTAGCCCATCGGCGCCAGCGGCATCAGGTTCCGCGGCTCGACGTGCATAGCACCAAGGACGGCGAAGCCCACGAGCACGGCCAGCTCCACCAGGTTCATGACCGTGATGACCTTGATGGCCTCGGACATCCCTTTGAGGTCCACAGCCCCGAACACGACGGTCGTGAGCAGCACGAGCAGCGGGAGGCTCGCCTCGGGCCAGAAGTACCCCCGAATCGTGAGCGCGAAGATCACGGCGTACATCGCGCAGGCGAGGGTGTTCCCGATCCAGAAGAACCAGCCCGTGAAGAAGGCGACGGGTGGAGGGAGTGTGCGGCTCGTGAACGAGTAGCCGCCGCCGGCTAGAGGAATGGCTGCGCCGAGCTCGCTGAAGTTGAGCGCGGTCAGCACGGTCACCAGGCCCATCGCCAGGTACACGAAGATGCCGAGGGGGCCGATCATGTGGGCCAGCTCGCCGGGCAACGCAAAGATCCCCGGGCCCATCATGGCGCCGAGGCCGATCATCACGGCCATGAAGAGCCCGATGTTGCGTCTGAACGAGACCGGCTCGGCCATGCGCGTCACGCCCCGAGAGAGTGGTCGGAATGTAGGGGCGGCGGCGGAGGGCGGTAGAGCGGTAGGCTCGGCAGGGAGGACGGAGACGGCTGACCGGGTGGCCGCCGGGGAAGCTCACGCCGCGGACTCGCGCTCCCGCTCGGCAGGCTCCAGCACAATAGCCTTGGTCGGGCACTGGCGGACGAAATCCGCCTGCACCGCATTCCAGACCTGCACCGGCTCACTCACGACCGCCTTCCCGTCACGGCCCGGGACGAACAACCCGGGCGGTCCATGGATGCGGCACGACCCACAGCCGATACACCGCTCCCGGATCACGCGCACGCCGTACTGTCGCCGAGGGTAGACCCCCGAGGCCCCGCGCGGCGGAGTTGCGGCGGGATCCGCGAGCATCTCGGTGGTCGCACGATAGCCCTCGGCCACGAGTTCGCGGTTGTAGTGGAACGTGAGCAGGCTGCTGTAGTGGATATCCGGCTGGATCAGGAGCAGCGGCGGTCGACTCCAGTGCAGCAGAGCGGCAGTTCGCATCGTCTGGATGCCGAACTCGATGGCGCGCGCGTACACCGCGGCGAAGCCCATCGTTTCCGCATCCGGACGAATGGCCGCGGTCGAACCCACGTCGACCGCCAGGATCAGGTCGCGGTCGAGTGCGGTGGTCGCCGCCACCGGGACATTCGCCACGGCGGCCCCGTCGATGAAGTACTCGCCCCGGATCTCATGGGGCGGCAGGTATCCTGGCAGCGCGCACGACGCGAGCACGGCGTCCGCCACGCGGACGTCGGAGAGCCCGGGCGAGCCCCAGAAGACCTGGCGCCCAGTGGTAAGGCTGACCGAGTTGATCAGGAGGGGGCGCTCCAACTCGTCGAACGTGATGTCCCCGAGCAGATGCGTCACGTACTGCCTGAGCGGCTCGCTCTGAAAGATGGCGCGCGACCGCATGCGCTTGACCGCCATGTCGCGATGCGCCATGCGAAACAGGTCTCGGCGGCGCAGGGCAAGCGCGAGTTTCCGGAGGTCCACGGCCGGCATGCCCGCACACCAGGCACCCGCCACCAGCGATCCCACGCTGGAGCCCACGACCTCGACGGGGAACGCGGCGTGCTGTTCGAGCGCGAGCAACACCCCCACGTGGGCGATGCCCTTCATGCCGCCCCCACCGAGAACCAGCGAAAACCGGCGTCCCTTCACGTCTCCTCTCCCGAGTCACGCAACCAGTATGGCAGATTGCCACTCCTACCATCCGGCGGGCCGCGTCGTTCCCCGCGCCGCGGTGCCATCACGAGAAACGCGCAAATATCGGGCCCGGAAGGCGGTAGGACGGTAGGGCGGTAAGATGGTAGGCGGGGCGACGGGGGGACCGCGAGCCTCCGGACCGGTCAGCCGCCCAGGAGCACCCGGCCGAGGCCCAGCATGGTGGCGACGGTGCCGAGCCAGAAGAGGAACATCCACTTGATCAACTCGGCCTTGAGCTGAGCAAGCCGCTGCTCGAGCTTGGCATCGAACAGCGCGAGGTTCCGGTCGTACTGCGCCTGACGCTCGGCCCTGAATGTCGCGTCCACGTCGTTCAGCAGCCCCACCAGCTCGTCGACGACCTTGTCGCCGAACCAATCGTAGAATTCGCGGGACAACTTGGCGGTCACGGGCATGTCCCGACCATAACATACGCTCGGCGAGAACTGCCAATCAATTCCACGCGCGTTGGCACCGGTGACGCTCCTTGGGGGCCCGGCGCCCGAGTGTCCTGGCGCACCTGCCTAACCACTTTTGCAGCAGTGTCTTACAGTGTTCCCGGATGCACCCCTGGGTGCCTCCGCGAGGCTCTGCGTGAGAGATCGGCGTACTGGACCGTTCTCGGTTTCCTCCATATCCAGGAGGGGCAAGGGCGCG